>NZ_QRGO01000002.1:0-340373 GCF_003367195.1 Undibacter mobilis
TTCGAACTCAAGGCCCCGTTGGAACCGGACGTACCAGAGCGAGGCAACGCGCCAAGCGCGCCGCCGCGCGCGAAAAGTCGAGGGTTCGAAAGGGGATTCATGGAAGGCTGGCGGAGCCGGAGGGATTCGAACCCTCGATACGCCTTTACAAGCGTATAACGGTTTAGCAAACCGCCGCCTTCAGCCTCTCGGCCACAGCTCCGACGCGCACTGGCGTATAGAACCGGGCTTGGCCCGTCAATTCGTGTCTGGGGCCGTGGACCTACTATTGATGCGGTGCGGATTTTGATGAAGCCGGTGTCGACACGTCGTATCGATTTGACGCTGGCGGCGTTATATCAGGGCGACGGCCGACATGTGGCCGCGCCGACGCCAGGAGAGTTGTTCTATGCCGAAGAAAAGGTTCGGGCTCGATTTGCGACTGCCCCTGTCGGCAGCGATGCTGTTGGCGCTGGTCATTGCCAGCGCCGCGAGCCTGCAGGCCATCTCGCCCGCTCGAGCGGGCGTCGAATATCCTTGGTGCGCCGTCTATAGCGAGTGGTCCGTCGGCGCGACGAATTGCGGCTTCACGACGCTCGCGCAATGCCGCGCCACCATCAGCGGGGTCGGCGGCATGTGCGTTGAGAACCCGGCCTACCAGCCGCCTGCCCCACGCAAACCGCGCAAGCCCCGTCACTAAGGCTCGCGTCTGGCGCTGCTGTTCTCAGGCGGCGGCGCGAATGATCTCAACCGGCGCCGGTTGATGACGCTTGAGCCAGTCCCGCGCGGCGCGCTGGGCGCAGCCGATCTCGCTGTCGGTCATCTGGTCCGCGACCTCACGGCGCAGCTGAGCGGCTTCGCGATGCCCGCGCATGGCCGCGATGTTAAACCACTTGTGCGCCTCGATGAGATCGACCGGCACGCCGGCACCGGCCGAACAGGCCATGCCGCGTTCGAAGCACGCGTCGCCATCCGAAGGTTCTCTGGTCTCCGCGACCACCGCAAGATTGATCATGTTGGCTCCCGTTACGCGCGGCTGTCCGATATCCGGATGCCGCGTTTTGTCGTCCCTGTTGACGAGCCGATCTTCGGGAGAAAATTTGAATGGCAGTTTAAACATTTGCCTAAATCAATCGTGAAGACTTCGTGGCTGAATTCGGTCGGCAATGCGAAAACACCCGTTTTTATTGCCTTTCTACACCTCGCGCCCCGGCTCGTTACAAACTGCTAACTGAATTGATTGCCGCCCAGGTAACCAATTCCCAAGGTGACGGTTATATGACAAAGGGCACGGCGCGGTTTTCAGCGACCCGCCGCGCTTCAGGCAAGACGCACGGATTCAAAGGTATTCAATGCAGTTTCCAAATTTCAAAACGGCCACGCTCGCGGCGGCCGTGCTCCTCGGTTCTTCCCTTCTTGCCGGCGCGCAGGCGGCGATGCCGGTAGCCGGTACCTGGCTCTCTGCAGACGGCGGCACCAAAGTGCGCGTCAGCGATTGCGGCGGCAACAAACTGTGCGGCAAGGTCGTCTGGCTCAACGAGCCGATCGACCGCGACACGGGCAAGCCGAAGACCGACAAGCGCAATTCCGACCCGGCCAAGCGCGCGCGTCCCCTTCTCGGCGTGCAGGTTGTCAACGGCATGACGCCGAGCGGCGATAACAAGTGGTCGGGCCAGATCTACAATGCCGACGACGGCAAGATCTATCAGGCCCACGTGAAGCTGGTCAGCGACAACGCCATGCAGGTGCAGGGCTGCGTGCTGGGCTTCCTGTGCAAGAGCCAGACCTGGACCCGCGCCGACTGAGCCAGCACATTCGGCCTCACCAAACAAAGCCGGCGGCGTGCAACGCGGCCGGCTTTTTCGTGCGCCAATGCGCGCCTCTGCCCTGCCCTTAGCGCGCGCGCTGTCCGAACAGCACGGCCTGCACTCTTGGGTCCTTCATATCGACGCCCTGCCGCCACGATTGCCCCAGCGCCAGCGCGCGCTCGACCGCAGGGCGCGATTTCATGCGGGTGAGCCATTGCTTGAGGCGGGGAAACTGCTCGATGTCCTGGCCCTGGCGCTGCCAGCCATTGATCCAGCCGACCAGCGCCATGTCGGCGATCGAGTAGCGACCGGCGACGAAGTCACGGCCGGCAAGTCGCTCATTCATTACGCCATAGAGCCGGTTCACCTCATCGACATAGCGCGCGATCGCGTAGGCGATATGCTGGCGCGCGTAGTTCTTGAAGTGATGCACTTGCCCGGCCATGGGGCCAACGCCGCCGACCTGCCAGAACAGCCATTGATCGACTTCAACGCGGCCGCGCTCGTCCTTGGGATAGAACTTGCCGGTCTTGCGGCCGAGATACTGAAGGATAGCGCCGGATTCAAAGATCGGGATCGGCCGCCCGCCGGGACCATTCGGATCGACGATCGCCGGGATGCGGTTGTTCGGCGAAATTTTCAGAAAGTCGGAATTGAACTGCTCACCCTTGGTGATGTTTATCGGCTTCACGACGTAAGCCAGCCGGCACTCCTCAAGCATGATGGCAATCTTCTGGCCGTTCGGCGTTGGCCAGTAATAGAGTTCGATCGGTTTAGGTCCTTTGGCGCTTGATGCAGACGGCGTGGCCCTTGATCGTGCAGCGGTGGATTTGGCTGAGGCCGTCTTGACCGCGACGGATGGGGATTTGGATGGCGACTTGCCTCCGCGCTTTAAGGTGCGACGCGCCATCGAACGGTCCCCCGGAATCAAGTCAGCCGGCTCGACCTTAGGGCGCGCGCAAAGGACCGCAACAGCCGCCCCTCGCCACAAAAGCAATCAATCGATTGTATATATGGACTTACACAACCTTAATTATATAAAATAAACTCTTCAGGTTGTGTTGTGACGCAAGACAAGCGCGCAGCCTGATATCGCCGAGCCACAATCAGTCATACGGGAGGACCAATGTTCGACACTCAAGGAAGGACCCAGTCGAGAAAGCCGTCAAATGCAAGATTGCCTGGCACAAGAACAACGCTGCGCGCCGGCTTTGCCGCGCTCTTTGCCATCTGTCTGATCGCCGCTCCGTTGCCGGCACCCGCGCAATCATCGGCGCCGGCGTCCGGCTCCAGCACCGCTACGACAGCGAAACCCAAGCGGACGCCAACGCCCGGCCAGATCGCGGCGCGCGAGCGTCAGAAGAAATGCGCTGCCGAATGGAAGGAAGCCAAAGCAGCGGGCAAAATCGAGAAGGGAATGAAGTGGCCGGCCTACTGGAGCGCGTGCAACAAGCGGCTCAAAGGAACGGCAACCTGATCGACGGGCGGTTGCGTCTTCGAACTGGCTCTTGCGGCTGAGGTCTTGCGTCTGAGGTCTTCGCTTGCAAGCCAGCGGCGCGCGCGACGCCTAGATCGAAACCTGAACCCGGAAACAACCGGCAGAAACTCGGAGGGCGTCGGTGAGACTTTCAGTCTCCCCGACGCCCTCTGATGTCACCGGAACCGGGTGCCCAGACAAACGACTGCTTGCGCTATCGTACCTGATGCACTCCGGCCCCCTAATGACGCGATCGGCGGCGCTAGTGCGCCGAAGATCGAGAAGAGGCGCTAGACCTAGAGCTTCTTCTTCTTCTTCTTGGCCTTCTTCGCCGTCTTCACTGCTTTCTTCTTACGTTTAGCCATTTGCTGCCCTCCTAGCCATATAGAATGGCGGGTGTCGCATAAGTGCGGTCGGGGATCGACCTGCACCACAATTGGTTTACACCAGCGCAAGAAAAAAAACAGTGACTCGTTGTCTTTGTGTGCGTAAGCGACGCGAAGACGTTGCCGGCAAACGTAATCGCACAGCAAAGACGAGGCGCAACGCGCCGACATCGCGCGCCGAACATTCCATCGCAGCGCCGAAATCAGGAATTCAAAAAACCGCGGTGAAATATGCGTTTTTTGCACGCCGCCAATTCGGCGCGAATCTTTCCACCGCAATATTTTTTTGCCCTCTTGCAGGGTACAAAGTGTGCGCCGTCACCCGCAGGGAGGCCGCCGACATGCTGTGTAAAAAATTTGCGCGGAAATCACCGCGCAATGGCGTCGACAAGCCGAAATCGATCAAAAACGAGCGAATCGGGTGCGAGTGATTCGCGGAGGTGGCGAACGTGACGCGATCATTCGCGCGTCTCGCACTGCGATGAGGGAGGTGCAAACATGCCTCGCACGCCCCGACGCGCGCACCATCGCACCGCATCGCACGCACGCGACACGCCCTCTGCAAACCGCGCGTTGCCTGTCGCGCCTTACAGACCGAGTTTGGATTTTAGCAGATCGTTAACCGCCTGAGGGCTCGCCTTGCCGCCGGATGCCTTCATCGCCTGGCCGACGAACCACATCATCGCCTTTGGATTGGCTTTCGCCTGCTCCACCTTGTCCGGGTTCTTGGCGATGAGGTCGTCGACGATACCGCCGATGGCGGACAGGTCGGTGACCTGTGCCATACCGCGCGCTTTCACCAGGTCGCGCGGGTCGCCGCCTTCGGTCCAGAGGATCTCGAACAGATCCTTGGCGATCTTGCCCGAGATGGTCTTGTCGCCGATCAGCTCGATGACGCCGCCGAGCTGCGCCGCCGAGACCGGCGACGACGCGATGGTGAGGCCTTCCTTGTTCAGCCTGCCGAACAATTCGTTGATCACCCAGTTCGCCGCCAGCTTGGCGTCGCGTCCCGTTGCGACGGTTTCGAAATAGTCAGCGGTTTCGCGCTCGGCCACCAGCTGGCCGGCGTCATAGGCCGACAGGCCGAGGTCGCGCACGAACCGCGCCTTCTTCTCGTCAGGCAGTTCCGGCAGCGCCGCTTTCAGTCCCTCGACCATGTCGGGGCTCAGTTCCAGCGGCAGCAGGTCCGGATCGGGAAAATAGCGGTAGTCGTGTGCCTCTTCCTTCGAGCGCATCGAACGGGTTTCGCCCTTGGCCGGGTCGAACAGCCGCGTCTCCTGGTCGATCGAACCGCCGTCCTCGATGATCTCGATCTGCCGGCGCGCCTCGTATTCGATCGCCTGGCCGATAAAGCGGATCGAGTTCATGTTCTTGATTTCGCAGCGCGTACCGAACGGCTCGCCGGGGCGCCGCACCGAAACGTTGACGTCGGCGCGCAAGCTGCCCTTTTCCATGTCGCCGTCGCAGGTCCCGAGATAGCGCAGGATCGAGCGCAGCTTGGCGACATAGGCCATCGCCTCATCGGACGCCCGCAGATCGGGCTTCGAGACGATCTCCATCAGCGCGACGCCGGAGCGGTTGAGGTCGACCGCCGACATCGAGGGGTGCCGGTCGTGGACGCTCTTGCCGGCATCCTGTTCCAGATGCAGGCGCTCAATGCCGACGGTGACCGCCTCGCCGTTGTCGAGATCGACCACGACCTCGCCCTCGCCGACCACCGGCTGCTTGTACTGGCTGATCTGGTAGCCCTGCGGCAGGTCCGGATAAAAGTAGTTCTTCCGGTCGAACACCGAGCGCAAATTGATCTTCGCCTTGAGGCCGAGGCCGGTGCGTACCGCCTGACGGACGCATTCCTCGTTGATCACCGGCAGCATGCCGGGCATGGCGGCGTCGACCAGCGAGACATGACTGTTCGGGGCGCCGCCGAATTCGGTCGAGGCGCCGGAAAACAGTTTCGACTTCGAGGTCACCTGGGCATGGACTTCCATGCCGATGACCACTTCCCAGTCGCCGGTTGAGCCCTTGATGAGCTTGGAGGGCTTGTTCTGCACGTTCATGGCCCTACCCGTACCCGCCCGGGCCGGACTGAGCAAGATGGCCGAAAAGTCCGCCTAGAAATCGAGTTCGCGGCCGATCACTTGCTCGACGATATCGAGGCTATCGGTAATGCCCCGATACTGAACGACCAGACCATTGTTGAAACGGTAGAAATTGCCCGTCCGGATGCGAATGGTGCGTCCGGTGTCCTTCTGCAGGAACTGGCCGTCGGCCAAAGTCGAAGCCCAGTCGCCGTCGGCGAGCATGGCCTCGGTTTGGTAGCTGATGATCCGATAGTTTTCGAACAGCGCCGAAAAGCCCTTCCCGACCTCCGCCTTGCCATGCCGCCGACCGGCGAAGGGAAAGACAGACGCCGGCGCCATGAACAGCCAATCGACGTCGTCGCCATAACAGGCGATGAGACGTTCCCGATCGCCGCTGACAAAAGCGGCCAGGAGATTGGCGAGTACCGCGCGCGTCTGCTCGGATTTCTGCAATATTGTTTCCGAGGGCTGGAGGGGCATTGCGAATTGGCCTTCTTCCAGTTCGCGCGCAAGCTTACATCGCCGGCGAGCCGGTGCCACAGCGAATTCGAACACGCAATGGTTATGGGTCAACGCGGGCTCGCGCGAGGCTCGCAATCGTCCGGCAAAGGCACCGGTACTGACAGATGCCGCGCTTTCCCGTTACGGATCGAGTTCGCGGCCGAGCACCTGTTCGGCCCAATCGAAGCTATCCGTGAAACCACGATATCCGATCAGCTTGCCGTCGCGAAAACGATAGAAGCTGGCCAGACTCGTCGTGATCACCCGTCCGGTCGAGCGCTGAACGAGATGGAAATCGGCAATCGATGCCGCCCGATCGCCATCAACCAAGGCCAGCGACACTGCGTAACGCGTAATGATGTAGGACCGATAGACCAGCAGCAGGCCGGTGAGCACCGCACTCTTGCCCCGCTTCAGACCGGCGAACGGAAAGACCGTTGGCGGCGCATACAGCAGCGATTCAATGTCATCGTCGTACCGGGCCGCCAGACGCGTGTGATCGCCGCGCTGAAACGCATCGATGATGTCTTCGAGCGCCGCACGCGTGATCTCTGTCGTCATCGCCTGGTCTCCCGCCGCGGTTTCACCCGGGCATCGGCGGGATAGCCTCTTGCGCTGGTGGCGGGAAGCCGGCGCAGATCAAAAGCGCCGTCCAATTGCTGCCGAGGTTAATACCGATGGCCGCGGTGCCGAACCAACGAGGCGAAGTAACCAAGTCTTCCGTGTGCAGCGTTATCGTCTCGGGATGCCGCGACATGGCACGCGTCAAGGCGCTATGATACGGCCCAACATCTGCTCGGCCGCATCGAAACTGTCGATGAACCCGCGATAGGCCACCACCTTGCCGTCGCGAACCTGGTTGAAGCTGGCCGCACGGCATCGAATGACCCGGCCTGTTTTTCTTTGCGTGATGGACACGTCGGCGACGACCGCCGCCCAATCGCCTTCGGCAACAACATCGTCGATTTCGTAGTGATCGAACCGGTAGTGCAAGCTGATGTTCAGCAGCATCAGGAAGACTGCGCTTTTGCCACGCCGTTGTCCGCCCACAGGAAAGATAGACGGCGACGCATGCATCTGCCACTCGATGTCGCGGGCATAAAGCGCTGCCATGCGGAAATACTCGGACCGGCGAAACGCGTCATGGATTTCCATGACGATCGGATAAGCCGAACCGCGGCCGGACATAGACCGTCACCACCACGGCTGCGCGACGTAGCGGCCCGCCGCCTGCTCGATCACCGAGCCGAGGGAGAACAAGGTCTCTTCGTCGAACGGGCGGCCGATGAGCTGCAGCCCGAGCGGCAGGCCCTGAGCGTCGCTGCCCGCCGGTACCGCAATGCCCGGCAGACCGGCCATGTTCACCGTCACCGTGAAGACGTCGTTGAGATACATCTCGACCGGATCGGCGCCGCCCTTCTCGCCAATGCCGAACGAGGCCGACGGCGTCGCCGGCGTCAGCATGGCGTGGATGCCCTGCTCGAAGCATTGCTCGAAGTCGCGCTTGATCAGCGTACGGACCTTCTGCGCCCGCAGGTAATAGGCGTCGTAATAGCCGGCGGACAGCACATAGGTGCCGATCATGACGCGGCGGCGCACTTCACCGCCGAAACCGGCGGCGCGCGTCTGCTCGTACATGTCGGTGATGTCGCGGCCGGAAACGCGCAGGCCGTAGCGCACGCCGTCATAGCGCGCGAGGTTCGATGAGGCTTCCGCCGGCGCGACGATATAATAGGCCGGCAGCGCATATTTGGTGTGCGGCAGCGACACATCGACCAGCTCGGCGCCGGCCGCTTTGAGCCAGTCGCAGCCCTGCTGCCAGATCTTCTCGATCTCGGCCGGCATGCCGTCGAGGCGGTACTCCTTCGGAATGCCGATGCGCAGGCCCTTCACCGATTTGCCGACGGCCGCTTCGTAATCCGGCACCGCGATGTCGGCGCAGGTGGTGTCCTTGGCGTCAGGGCCGGCCATCGAGCGCAGCATGATGGCGGCGTCGCGCACGGTCTTGGCCATCGGACCCGCCTGGTCGAGCGACGAGGCAAACGCGACGATGCCCCAGCGCGAGCAGCGCCCGTAAGTCGGCTTGATACCGACCGTGCCGGTGAAGGCGGCCGGCTGCCTGATAGAACCGCCGGTATCGGTCGCCGTGGCGCCAAGACAAAGCTGCGCGGCGACGGCCGCCGCCGAGCCGCCGGACGAGCCGCCCGGCACCAGCGGCGTGTTCGATCCCAAATCTCCGCCTTTGCGGCGCCACGGCGACTGCACCGGGCCGAAATACGAAGTCTCGTTCGACGAGCCCATGGCGAACTCGTCATTATTGGTCTTGCCGAGCATGACCGCTCCGTCGCGCCAGAGCTGCGACGTCACCGTAGACTCATAGGTCGGCACGAAATTGTCGAGGATGTGCGAGCACGCCGTGGTGCGCACGCCCTTGGTGCAGAACAGGTCCTTGATGGCGAGCGGAATGCCCTCGAGCGGGCCGCCCTCGCCTTTGGCGATGCGGGCGTCGGAGGCTTTCGCCATCGCGGTCGCGATCTCCGGCGTCTCCAGCACGAAGGCGTTCAGCGAACGCGCCTTCTCAATGGCGGCCAGATGTGCGGCAGTGAGCTCAGCGGAGCTGAGGTCCTTCTTGCGCAGGCGATCGCGCGCATCGGCCAGGGTCAGTGCGGTCAGTTCGGTCATTGCGGGCTGTCGCATTCAAAGTTGTTCTTCAGCGCCGCGATTTCGGCCGGCGAGCGCTGGCGAATGAGATAGGTGCCGTCGGGCTGCGGCTCGCGGTAGATCTCGCCCGGCAGCGGCAGGCCCATGGCGCGCAGATCGTCGACCGAATGGCCGTCAGGAAGCGCGCCGGTGGAGATGACATTGATCATCTCCCAGCGGGCTTCCAGGTCGCCCTGTTCGCAAGCCAGACACATCTACTCGATCACCTTCGGCACGAGGTAGAAATTGTCTTCGCTCTTCGGCGCGTTCGCGAGAACGGCCTCGGGATCGTCGCCGTCGGTGACAAGGTCGGCGCGGATCTTCATGGCCATTGGCGTCACCGAGGTCATGGGCTCGACGCCCTCGACATCGACCTCGCCGAGTTGTTCGACGAAGGCCAGAATGGCGTTGAGTTCTCCGCGCAGATGCTCGACCTCGTCATCTTTCACCGCGATGCGGGCGAGACGGGCGATGCGGCGGACGGTGTCGGCGTCGACGGACATTGAAATCGTTACGCTTTTTTTGGCGGCTGTCGGGCGGCGGATCTGCCCAAGCGGCGTCCCGCGCGTATAGCAGAGGGGTGGAATTGGCGGCAACCGGCGTTCCGCGGTGCCGCCCGGACCGTCAGCCGCGCTGGTTTTCGACCACGGTCCAGCCCAATGCCTTGAGCTGCTTCTTGGCCAGCGCCGAGGCCGTCCCGGTGATGCGGATTTCGCCGCGCGACTTGTCGACCAGTTCATTGCGCGCCTTGGTGAAGGCATTGAGCCGCGCCGAGGTTTCCGGCGTCCACGACAGCGCATCGAGCGGCGCCACCGTGACGAAGCGGCCGTCTTTTGCCACCAGGAACGGCAGGCCGCCCAGCGTCACGATGTGATTGTAGCTGGAATGGCGCTTGTATTCGGCGGCCAGCAGTTCGGCCTGCCGGCGCATGAAATAAGCGTTGGAGCGCTCGTCGGCGGCGCCAGCCGCATCGAAGAAGACCGCCCGCCCCTGCACCGTCTTCATGCTGTCGATGGCCGCAACCATCGCCGCCATATCGACCGGCGTGTAGTTGCGGTTGGCGAGCAGCCGCTCGATGAGTTCGCTCGGCACGTCCATCTCGGTCAGCTTGGTGCGGTTGAGGTCGAGGATCTGCGCTGCCGTGTACTGGCGCGCGAGGTCCTCGATCGTCATGTTGTTGAGCTTGTTGGCCGTCGACAGATTGGACACGACAATGCCGGCCGCGCCCGGCACCGCAATCAGCGCGCCGGTGACCGCCAAGCCGCCCAGCGCCGCGGCCTCCGCCAGTTGCTTGAGCTTGGCATCGAGCGGCGGGAAATCCGTATAGGGATCGACGCCATAAGTCGCGGCCAGCGTGCGGCGCTCGGTGGTGACGCCGATGAGGCTCGCCAGCGCGCCATCCTGGGTCTTGCCGGCATTGCTGATGCCCGAGCCGATGCGATTGAACATGGTGCCGATGCCCGACAAAGTCCCCTGGATGGTGCCGATCGGATTGGTAATCAGTCGCCCGGTGTACTTGATCGGGTTGAGGCCGGCATTGGCCAGCGCCGTCGCAAAAGTGTTGGAGCTCGACACCTTCTCGAGTTGCGCCAGCGCGCGCAGTTCGTTGATACGCATCACCGCCATCTGGTCGCCGGGGGCTACCGTTTCGCCGTAAGGCGTTTCAAGACTGTAGACGCGCAGAAAGCCGTCGCTGCGCACGGGCGAACGCACCGTGTAGTTATCGCCGGTTGGGACGATGCCCTTGATCTGCGCCGCATTGAAAGACGGCGGGGCTTCGAAGGTCTGTGCCAGAGCGACGGTCGGCGCCGCCAGCGCGATCGGCAGAACCAGACGGCAAAGCCGTTGTGCGACAGTCATCTTGGTCCCTCCGAACTGAATCCCGAATCCGAGTTTCGCATTATCGGGCGCCGAGACCAAGCACGGGATACCGTCGCACCTGATGCGAAGGTCAGGCGCCCATGCTAGGTGATGCGGCAATGACCGCTCCTGCGCCCGCCCTCATTCTGCCCCTCGTCGATGCGGCGCCGCATTTCGGTGCGCGCGGCGCCCTGCTCGGGCTCGATCTCGGCACCAAAACCATTGGTGTCGCCGTCAGCGATCCCGACCGCAAGCTCGCCACCGGCGTCGAGACCATCGCCCGCAAGCAGTTCACCGCCGACGCGAAGCGGCTGCTGGCGCTCGCCACCGAACGCAATGCAACCGGGCTGGTGCTCGGCCTGCCGATCAATATGGACGGCTCGGAAGGTCCGCGCGCACAATCGACCCGCGCTTTCGCCCGCAATCTCGCCAAGCTCACTCAGCTGCCGATCGCATTCTGGGACGAGCGGCTGTCGACGGCTGCCGTCGAACGCGGCCTGATCGAAGCCGACATGCGCCGTGAGCGCCGCGCCGAGGTCATCGACCAGCACGCCGCGATGTTCATCCTGCAGGGCGCGCTCGACCGCCTCGCCGTGCTGGCGCGCTCCTGAACGAAAAAGGGCGGACCCGCCGGGTCCGCCCTATCGACGCAAAACGTCGCCCGCTTACTGGTTATTGCACGGACGATAGTTCGCCGAACCCGGCGATCCGCCGCACTGGCTGCGTCCGCCACGGGTATACCGCGGCGCGTAAACCGGTGCCGGCTCGTAAGCGTAGTAATCGGTCTCGTAGCCATAGCTCGGCTCATACGCATAGCCCGGCTGGTACGCATAGCCGCGCCGGTACCCGTAACGCGGTTCGTTGTAACCGGCGTCGTAGTAGCCATTGTTGGCCGACGACGCGACCGCCGCGCCAACCAGGGCGCCAGCGCCGAAACCGATTGCCGCCGCGGTGTTGCGGCCGTCACGCGCTTCACTCGGGGAAACCGCCGCCAGCGCCGTCACGCCGACCAAAGCGGCCGCCAGCGCAAATTTACCGAAATTGTTCATGAGATGCCTCCTTCGCCCGCCATCGGGCATTCGCGGGTACAATTCCGGAACGGGGCGCTTGTTCCGGAACATCCGGTTAACGACGCTGTGACCGGGCCTGTGGATCGCGCGGAACCGGACTTGCCGGGGCGGAAAGGCACGCCTATAGAACTGGCTTTAATGACCAATTCGCCGAAATCATCATTCGTCCTCAGCCACCGTCATTTGCTGGGGATCGAAGGCCTTTCGGCCGCCGATATCACCGGCCTGCTCGACCTTGGCGAGGAATTCGTCGCCCTCAATCGCCAGATTGAGAAGAAGCAGGCCTCGTTGCGCGGCCGCACCCAGATCAACATGTTCTTCGAGGTCTCGACCCGGACGCAGGCCTCGTTCGAGCTCGCCGGCAAACGCCTCGGCGCCGACGTCATGAACATGTCGGCCTCCTCCTCCTCGATGCGCAAGGGCGAGACGCTGATCGACACGGCGATGACGCTCAACGCCATGCACCCCGACATCCTGGTGGTGCGCCACCACGCCTCCGGCGCGGTGGAACTGCTGGCGTCCAAGCTCGATTGCTCGGTGATCAATGCCGGCGACGGCGCCCACGAGCATCCGACGCAGGCTTTGCTCGATGCCCTCACCATCCGCCGCAACAAGGGCCGCATCGAGGGCCTGCTGGTCGTGATCTGCGGCGACATCCTGCATTCGCGCGTCGCCCGCTCGAACATCCTGCTCTTGAATACCATGGGCGCGCGCGTGCGCGTCGTCGGCCCGTCGACGCTGATGCCGCCCGGCATCGAGCGCATGGGCGTCGAGGTCGCGCATGACATGCGCGAAGGTCTTGCCGACGCCGACATCGTCATGATGCTGCGCCTGCAGCGCGAGCGCATGAACGGCTCGTTCGTGCCGTCCGTCTCCGAATATTTCAACTACTGGGGCCTCGATACCAAAAAGCTGGCTTACGCCAAGAAGGATGCGCTGGTGATGCATCCGGGTCCGATGAACCGCGGCGTCGAGATCGACTCTATCGTCGCCGATGGCGCGCAGTCCCTGATCCGCGAACAGGTCGAGATGGGCGTCGCCATCCGCATGGCGGTGCTGGAAGCGCTGTCGAGGAACCTGCCCAATGCGTAGCCGGGACGCTGTCGCCTATGTCGGCTACCGGGTGGCCCGCAAGGCGCGCCTCGGCATGATCGTGTTCGTCGCGGCGGGTGTCGCCGTCTCGTTCTGGATCCGCTTCTTCCGTAGCCTCGCCCGCAGCGAGGGCCAATCGTGATGTTGTCCGAACGCCGCCCCGTCCTGCTGGCCAATGCCCGGATCATCGATCCGTCGCGCGATCTCGACATTGCCGGCGATCTCCTGATCGCCGACGGCACGATCCGCGACGCCCGCAAGGGCATCGGCGCTGCCGGCGTGCCGGAAGGCACCGAGGTGATCGACTGCCGCGGCAAGGTCGTGGCCCCCGGTCTTGTCGACATGCGCGCTTTCATCGGCGAGCCAGGCGCCGGCTATCGCGAGACCTTTGCCTCCGCAAGCCAGGCCGCCGCTGCCGGCGGCGTCACCACCATCGTTTGTCAGCCGGACACCTCGCCGGTGATCGACGATCCGGCGACCGTCGATTTCGTTCTGCGCCGCGCCCGCGACACCGCCATTGTCCATGTCGCGCCGATGGCCGCGCTGACGAAGGGCCTCGAAGGCAAGGAGATGACCGAGATCGGCCTGCTCAAGGCCGCCGGCGCTGTCGCCTTCACCGATGGCGCGAGAAGCGTGACCAACGCCCAGGTGATGCGGCGCGCGCTGACTTACGCCCGCGACTTCGATGCGCTGATCGTGCATCACACCGAAGATCCCGATCTCGTCGCGGACGGTGTGATGAACGAAGGCGAATTCGCCGCACGTCTCGGCCTGTTCGGCATTCCGACCGCGGCCGAAGCCATCATGCTCGAGCGCGACATGCGGCTGGTGGCGCTGACCAAGGGCCGCTATCACGCCGCGTCCGTCACCTGCCCGTCCTCGCTCGCCGTGCTCGGCGATGCCAAGGAAGCCGGCCTCGCCGTCACCGCCGCCGCGTCGATCAATCATCTGACGCTGAACGAAAACGATATCGGGCCCTACCGCACCTTCCTCAAGATGTCGCCGCCTTTGCGCGCCGAGAGCGACCGCCAGGCGCTCGTGCAGGCGCTCAATGACGGTCTCATCGATGTCATCATGTCGGACCACAATCCGCAGGATGTCGAAACCAAGCGCCTGCCCTTCGCCGAAGCGGCGGCCGGCGCCATCGGGCTGGAGACGATGTTGTCGGCGGGCTTGCGGTTGGTGCATTCGGGCGATGTGACGCTGCCGACCTTGCTGCGCGCCATGTCGACGCGCCCGGCCGAACTGCTCGGCATTCCCGGCGGCACGCTGCGCACCGGCGCGCCGGCCGATGTGATCGTCATCGACACCGACGTGCCGTGGGTGGTCAATCCGGACGAACTCAAGTCGAAGTGCAAGAACACGCCGTTCGACGAAGCGCGCATGACCGGCCGCGTCGTGCGCACCATCGTCGCCGGCCGCACGATTTTTGAATCGCTATGAGCCCTCGTCTGTCATTCCGGACGGCGCATCAGCGCCGATCCGGAATCCAGACGCGCGCTCGGAGCCTGTATCTGGATTCCGGGTCCGCACCTTGCGGTGCGTCCCGGAATGACGGGAGCCTGACATGAGCTGGCAGCTTACCCTCCTCCTCGCCTTCTGCTTCGGCTATCTGCTCGGCTCGATCCCGTTCGGCCTGTTGTTCACCAAGCTCGCCGGCACCGAGGATCTGCGTTCGATCGGTTCGGGCAATATCGGCGCCACCAATGTGCTGCGCACCGGCCGCAAGGGACTCGCCGCCGCGACGCTGCTCTGCGATGCGCTCAAGGGCACGCTGGCCGTGCTGGCCGCGCAACACGCCGCCGGCTACGAGGCCGCGCTGATCGCGGGGTTCGGCGCCTTCCTCGGCCATCTCTTTCCGGTGTGGCTTGGCTTCAAGGGCGGCAAAGGCGTTGCCACTTATATCGGCTTGCTGATTGGGCTTGCCTGGCCGGGCGCGCTGATCTTCATCGGCCTGTGGCTCGTCGTCGCCTTCCTGTCGCGCTACTCGTCGCTGTCGGCCCTGGTCGCCAGCGCCTTGACGCCGATCGCCCTGCTCGCACTCGGCCGCCCGGAGGCGGCGGCGCTGTTCTTCCTGCTCGGCATTCTCTTATGGATCATGCACCGGGCCAATATTCAGCGCCTGCTGAACGGGACTGAAGGCAAGATCGGGAAGTAGAGAGTCACCCCGGCTCCTGTCAGGCGCCGGCTCCACAACCGCTCTTAAACTTCTGATTGTACCTCTTCACGCCGCGCGCAACACTGCCCCTGGGCACTTCGGGGGCGTCGTGGCTGCCAGAACCAAACTCACCGACGAGCAGCGCCTCGACTGGCTGCGGCTGATCCGCAGCGACAATGTCGGGCCGCGCACCTTTCGCGAATTGATAAACACCTATGGCGGCGCGAAGGGCGCGCTCGCGGCCCTGCCCGCTCTCGCGCGCCGCGGCGGCGCGTCGCGCATCACCCTCTGCCCAGTCGAAGACGCAGAGGCCGAACTCAAGGCGTGCCACGCGCGCGGCATCGACCTCATCGCGCTGGGCGAGCCCGATTATCCGCAGCGCCTGCAAACCATCGACGATGCGCCGCCGCTACTCGCCGTGCGCGGCAACATCGCGTCACTGTCGAGGCCGCTGGTCGCCATTGTCGGCTCGCGCAACGCCTCCGCCGTCGGTCTGAAATTCGCGGCGTCGCTGGCGCGCGATCTGGGCGGCGCTGGCTACGGCATCGTGTCGGGGCTGGCGCGCGGCATTGACGCTGCCGCGCATCGCGCGAGCCAGGAGACCGGCACGATCGCCGTGCTGGCCGGCGGCCAGGCGCGCATCTATCCGGCGGAACACGAAAAGCTGGTCGATGAACTTATCGCGCAGGGCGCGGCGGTATCGGAAATGCCGCTCGCGCACGAGCCGCGCGCCCATGACTTCCCGCGCCGCAATCGCCTCATCTCCGGCCTGTCGGTCGGCGTCGTCATCGTCGAGGCGGCCAAGCGCTCCGGCTCGCTGATCACCGCGCGCATGGCCGGCGAACAGGGCCGCGAAGTCTTCGCCGTGCCGGGTTCGCCGCTCGATCCGCGCGCCGAAGGCACCAATGGCCTGCTCAAGCAGGGCGCGACACTGGTCACCGAAGCAGCGGACGTGATCAATGCCATCGAGCCGATCCTCGGCCGCGGCCTGCCCCCCGTGGAGGAGCCCGAGATGGAAGACTTGCTCGGCCCTGGCGACGAACCGGACAATGACGAGCGCAGTCGCATCGTCGCGCTGCTCGGTCCCTCGCCGATCACGATCGACGATCTGGTGCGGCTGTCAGATACCACCCCGGCCACTGTCCGTGTCGTGCTGCTGGAGCTTGAACTGGCGGGACGGCTGGAGCGCCACGGCGGCGGGCTGGTGTCGCTGGTGTAAGCTGAACGCCAATCGAATCGAACCATGGGCCCGCGACGATGTTTCACCGCGCCATTCTCATTGCGCTCCTCGTCATGCTGGCCGCGCCGCTGGCGCAGGCGCAGGATCAAAGCTTCGCCGCCTTCGTCAACGCGCTGTGGCTCGATGCGCGGGCCAAGGGCATTACCCGCGCCACCTTCGACACCGCGATGCGCGGGCTCACGCCGGACCAGCGCGTCATCAAGGCGACGCAGCGCCAGCCGGAATACGGCAAACCCGTCGGCGATTACATCAATGCACTGGCATCACCGCGCCGCATCCAGACCGGGCTGGCGAAAGCCAAGGACCAGGCGCGCCCGCTTGAGGCCGTCGAAAAGAAGTACGGCGTCGAACGCTGGATCCTCGTGGCGCTGTGGGGCATGGAAACCGACTACGGTGCCGCCAAGGATAAATGGGACGTGTTCCGCTCGCTGGCGACGCTGGCTTATGTGAAGTACCGCCATCCCTATTTCCGCAACGAGCTCATCGTTGCGATGGGCATCATGCAGACCAACAATTATCCGCGCGAGCAGATGGTGTCGTCATGGGCCGGCGCCATGGGGCAGAGCCAGTTCATGCCGTCAAACGTGGTCACCTATGCCGTGACTTTCTCCGGCCAGGGGCGCCCCGATCTGTGGAGCAACGTGCCGGACGTGCTCGCCTCCACCGCCAACTATCTACACAAGGCGAAATGGCGCCCCGGCCTGCCCTGGGGTTTCGAGGTGTCCTTGCCGAACGGTTTCGACACGATGAAAAGCCGTGCGAGCTTTGCCGAATGGACCCGGCTCGGCGTGCGCCGCGCCGACGGCAAACCGTTCCCGCGCGATGCCGCCGACATCGGCGAAGCGGTGCTGTTCTTTCCCAGCGGCATCAAGGGACCGGCCTTCATCGTTACCGGCAATTTTCTGGTGCTGAAGGATTATAACAACTCGGATGCCTATGCGATCGCGGTCGGCCACCTCGCCGACCGGCTGCATGGCGGCCTTCCGTTCCGCGCCGCCTGGCCCAAGGATGACCGGCCGCTGTCGCGCGACCTGCGCATTGCCCTGCAGAAGCGCCTCGCGACGCTCGGCTACAAGGTGGCCGAGTTCGAGGGCCATATCGATTTCGACATTCGCGACTACATCCGCGCCGAGCAGAAGAAGAATGGCATGGTGCCGGATGGCAATCCGACCATCGCGCTGCTTGAGAAGATCGGGGTCCCGGTGCGGTGATGGCTCATGAGGAAGAGTGCCCATCCTCAGGGCGCCCATTCCCAAAGCCACTGTCGTTCGCCCGGGTCAGGTTCTCGGCCTCAAGACGGACCATTTCCAGGAGGTACCCCAGGGTGTCGAGGCCGTTGCGGCGGGCCAGCACGGCCAGATCGTTGGAGAGTGTCGCCACGTAATGGGCCACCGAGCTTTGGCTGCCGTTTTCTTCGCCTGTCTCTGGCATCGTTGGGTCCGGCCGGATCACTACGCTTCTTGCGAGCCGCAATAACACTACCGACCTGACCAGCTAATATTAATAATAGTATCTTATAAAAATACTCTCTTAAGTTGTATTTGAGCGCAAAAGGAACATGTTGTTTTGAGCCCGATTCAGCGGGCTTTTTGCGGCCCGGGGTCCGACGGCCGACGGGCCTGATTTGACAGGGAGGGTCCGCTTCCCCATGTTCCGGCCGACGCTAACGGACGATTCAAGCCCAGTCCGCGTTGGTCCGGGCGTTTAACCCTTTGGATTTTCGATGAAAGTTGTCGTTGTCGAGTCGCCTTCCAAGGCGAAGACGATCAACAAGTATCTTGGGGCCGGCTACGAGGTGCTCGCCTCGTTCGGCCATATCCGTGACCTGCCGGCCAAAGATGGCTCGGTCGATCCGGACCAGGACTTCAAGATGCTTTGGGAGATCGACCCGCAGTCCCAGAAGCGGGTCAACGACATTGCGCGCGCCGTGAAGGGCGCCGACACCCTCATTCTCGCGACCGACCCTGATCGCGAGGGCGAAGCCATTTCCTGGCATGTCCTGGAAGCGCTGAACGAAAAGAAGGCGCTCAAGGGCCAGACCATCCAGCGTGTCGTCTTCAACGCCATCACCAAGCAGTCGGTGACCGAGGCGATGAAGAAGCCGCGCGAAATCGACACCGCGCTGGTCGACGCCTATCTCGCGCGCCGGGCGCTGGATTACCTCGTCGGCTTCACTCTTTCTCCTGTGCTCTGGCGCAAGCTGCCGGGCGCCCGCTCGGCCGGACGCGTGCAGTCGGTGGCGCTGCGCCTCGTCTGCGACCGCGAACTCGAAATCGAAAAGTTCGTCGCCCGCGAATACTGGTCGATCCTCGCCAAGCTGAAGACGCCGCGCGGCGACGAGTTCGACGCCCGCCTAGTCGGCGCCGACGGCCAGAAATTCCAGCGCCTCGATATCGGCACCGGCGTCCAGGCGACCGATCTCAAGAATATGCTCGAGGGTGCGAGCTTTACCGTCACCTCGGTCGAGGCCAAGCCGGCGCGGCGCAATCCGCCGCCGCCCTTCACCACCTCGACCATGCAGCAGGAAGCCAGCCGCAAGCTCGGCTTCGCCCCGGCCATCACCATGCGGCTGGCGCAGCGGCTCTATGAGGGCACCGACATCGGCGGCGAAACCGTCGGTCTCATTACTTATATGCGTACCGACGGCATCGACATGGCGCCGGAGGCGATCACCGACATCCGCTCGATGATCGGCAAGAATTACGGCAAGGAGTATGTGCCGGGCTCGCCCCGCACCTACCAGAACAAGTCGAAGAACGCCCAGGAAGCGCACGAAGCCGTGCGTCCGACCTCCGCTTCGCGCACGCCGCAGGAAGTCGCCCGCTACGTCGACAAGGATCAGGCCCGTCTTTACGAACTGATCTGGAACCGCGCGGTGGCCTCGCAGATGGAATCCGCCGAACTCGAGCGCACCACGGTCGATATCGTGGCCAAGAACGGCGCGCGCGTTGCTGAACTTCGCGCCTCCGGTCAGGTGGTGAAGTTCGACGGCTTCCTCACGCTCTATCAGGAAGGCCAGGACGAGGCCTCCGACGACGATGAATCCAAGCGCCTCCCCGCCATGAGCGAGAAGGATGCGCTGGCGAAACTGGCGATCGAAGCCGATCAGCACTTCACCGAACCGCCGCCGCGCTTCTCGGAAGCGGCGCTGGTCAAGCGCATGGAAGAGCTCGGCATCGGCCGGCCGTCCACTTATGCCTCGATCCTGCAAGTGCTGCAGGACCGCGGTTATGTGCGCATCGACAAGAAGCGCCTGATCCCCGAGGACAAGGGCCGCGTCGTCGTCGGCTTTCTCGAGAGCTTCTTCCACAAATACGTCGAATACGATTTCACCGCCTCGCTCGAGGAGCAGCTCGACAAGGTCTCGAACAACGAGATCGCGTGGAAAAAAGTGCTTTCGGACTTCTGGACCGACTTCATCGGCGCTGTGAACGAGATCAAGGAGATCCGCATCACGCAGGTGCTGGATGCGCTCAACGATCTGCTCGAGCCGCACATCTTCCCGGCCCGCGCCGATGGCGCCCCGGTGCGCCAGTGTCCGCAGTGCGGCAACGGCCAATTGTCGCTGAAGGTCGGCCGCTTCGGCGCCTTCATCGGTTGCTCGAATTATCCGGAATGCAACTACACCCGGCAGATGACGCCCGGCGCGGCGAGCGCGCAGGCGACCCGGGTTCTGGGTCAGGATCCCGAGACCGGTCTCGACGTCACCATACGCGGCGGCCGCTTCGGCACCTATTTGCAGCTCGGCGAAGAGATCAAGGCGCCGAAGCGCAAGAAGGGTGAGAAGAAAGACCCGGATGCGCCGGAGCCGCAGAAGCCCAAGCGCGCTTCGCTGCCCAAAGGCATTTCGGCCGACGACGTCACGCTCGAACAGGCGCTGGCTGTGTTGTCGCTGCCGCGCGAAGTCGGCATTTCGCCCGAGGACGGCCAGCCGATCCTGGCCGGCGTCGGTCGCTTCGGTCCTTACGTCAAGCACGACAAGACCTATGCCAGCCTTGAGGAAGGCGACGACGTTCTGACCATCGGCCTCAATCGCGCGATGCATCTGATCGCCGACAAGATCGCCAACCCGAAGAAGGGCCGTCGCTTCGGTCCGGCTCCGGGCAAGACGCTCGGCGAGCATCCCGACAAGGGCGGTCCGATCGTGGTCAAGAGCGGCCGCTTCGGGCCTTATGTGTCGAACAACGGCGTCAATGCGACGCTGCCCGCCGACAAGACGCCGGACACGCTCACGCTCGACGAAGCCATTGTGCTGCTCGATGCGCGTGCGGCTGCGCTCGGCAATTCGCCACGCGGCGCCAAGAAACCTGCAAAGCAGGCCGCGCCGAAAAAGGCAGCGACGAAGGCCGATACCGCCGAGGACAAGCCGGCGGTGACGGCAAAAGCCCCCGCCGCGCGCAAGAAGCCGGCGGCCAAGGCGCCCGCGAAGCCGAAGAAACCCGCCGGCAAGACCAACAAGAAAGTCACGGCGGCCGAGTAATCTCGGCCGCTGGCGCGGCCCGACTGTCGAGATTACATTAATCCCGTCGCGCCGCACCGGCGCCGGAACCCGCTTTGAAGAAACCACCTAAACACAATCCCGATACCCTGCCGTCGAAAGACGACATCCTCGTCTTCATTGCCGCCAATCCCGGCAAGGTCGGCGCCCGCGAAATCGCCCGCGCCTTCAATCTGAAGAACGATCTGCGCGCCGACCTCAAGCGTCTGCTGCGCGACCTTGCCGATGACGGCGCCGTCGCCCGCCGCGGCCACAAAGGCAAGAAACTGCACCAGCCGGGCACCTTGCCCTCCACCGTGCTCGCCGACATCGTCGCGCGCGATCGCGACGGCGACTTCATTGCCGTGCCCGACGAATGGGATGAGGAAGAACACGGCCCTGCCCCGCGCATCCGCATTCTCTCCGCGCGCCGCCCGCGTCCCGGCGAAGCCGCGGGCCTAGGCGACAAAGTTCTCCTGCACACCGACGAGATCGAGCCCGAGGACGGCATCCGCCATCGCGGCCGCATCATCAAAATCGTCGAGCGGCCGAAGCACCGCGTGCTCGGCATTTTCCGCGCCGATGCGCGCGGCGGCGGCCGGCTCGAACCGGTCGACAAGAAAATGCTCGGCCGCGAAATGCAGATTCCGCAGGGCGCCACCGGCGACGCGCAGGACGGCGACCTCGTCGCGGTCGAGGCGCAGCGCGTCTCGCGCTTCGGCCCGCCGAACGGCCGCGTCGTCGAGCGCCTCGGCTCGCTGAAAAGCGAAAAGGCGGTCAGCCTCATCGCCATTCACGCCCATTCCATTCCCGACGTGTTCCGCCGCGAGACCCTCAACGAGGCCGAAGCCGCGACGCCGGCTCGGCTGGAAGGCGGCCGCGAGGACTGGCGCAAGCTGCCGCTGATCACCATCGATCCCGCCGACGCCAAGGATCACGACGACGCCGTCCACGCCGAAGACGACGCCGATCCGTTCAATCCCGGCGGCTTCATCGTCACCGTCGCCATTGCCGACGTCGCCCATTACGTCACGCCCGGCTCGGCGCTCGATCGCGAAGCGCTGGTGCGCGGCAACTCGGTCTATTTCCCCGACCGCGTCGTGCCGATGCTGCCCGAGCGCATTTCCAACGATCTGTGCTCGCTCAAGCCGAACGAGGACCGCGCGGCGCTCGCCGTGCAGATGGTCATCGGCGCCGACGGCCGCAAACGCGAGCACAAGTTTCACCGCATCATGATGCGCTCGGCCGCCAAGCTGGCCTACGAGCAGGCGCAGGCCGCCATCGACGGCCGCCCCGACGACGTCACCGGCCCGCTGGTCGAGCCGATCCTCAAGCCGCTTTATGCCGCCTATGAAGCGCTCAAGCGCGCGCGCACCGAGCGCGGCCCGCTCGATCTCGATCTGCCCGAACGCAAGATCCTGCTGAAGAAGGACGGCATGGTCGACCGCGTCACGGTGCCGGAGCGGCTGGACGCGCACCGGCTGATCGAGGAGATGATGATCCTCGCCAATGTCGCCGCCGCCGAGACTTTGGAGAAGGCGCGCACGCCGCTGATCTACCGCGTCCATGACGAGCCGAGTCTGGAGAAGATCAACGCGCTGCGTGAATTCCTCGCCAGCCTCGATATCAACATCGCCAAAGGCGGTACGCTGCGCGCCTCGAACTTCAATTTCATTCTCGAGCGCGTGAAGGACACCGAGCGCGAAACGCTCGTCAACGAAGTGGTGCTGCGCTCGCAGGCCCAGGCCGAATACTCCGCCGAGAACTACGGCCATTTCGGCCTGAACCTGCGCCGCTATGCGCATTTCACCTCGCCCATTCGCCGCTATGCCGATCTGATCGTGCATCGCGCGCTGATCCGCGCCTTGCATCTCGGTCACGATGGCCTGCCCGCGAACTTCGGCATTCCCGAGCTTGCCGAAATATCCGCCGAGATTTCGGCCACCGAGCGCCGCGCCATGCTGGCCGAACGCGAGACCAAGGACCGGCTCATCGCGCACTTTCTGGCCGACCGCGTCGGCGCCACCTTCGAGGGCAAGGTCGGCGGCGTGCATCGCGCCGGCCTGTTCGTCAAACTCAACGAGACCGGCGCCGACGGCTTCGTGCCGGCGCGCACCATCGGCGACGAGTTCTTCGTCTATGACGAGAGCGGCCATGCGCTGGTCGGCAGCCGCACCGGCGAGACCTACCGGCTGGGTGACAGCATCACCGTGAAACTGGTAGAGGCAGCTCCCGTGGCCGGCGCGCTGCGCTTCGAGATCCTGTCGCACGGCAGCAAGGGCACCCCGCCGCCCGGCCGGCGTTTCGGACGCAGCGCCGACCGGCCAGGCAAGAGCGCGAAGTTCAAGAGCGATAATGCCAAGGGCCACGAAGAAAAGAAGCGCAGCGAAGAACGGCGCCGCAAGTTCGGCAAGAAAAGTACCCGCCACAAGGTTCGCAAGAACAAAGGCAAAAGAAAATAGAAGCGGAAGTCAGGGGACGTGACACGACAATGGGCAGCAATGACGGCGACCGCCTTCTCAAGCGCATGAGTGAAATGGAGCGCGACCAGTCGTTTCCCGATTCCGAGCCGCGCGACGCCGCAACCATCATGCTGATCGATCGCGCCGGTCCGCAGGCCAAGGTCCTGCTCGGCCGCCGCCATCACGGCCACAAGTTCATGCCGGGCAAGTTCGTGTTTCCCGGCGGCCGCATCGAGGCGCACGACAGCGCCATGACGGCGGTGAGCGAACTCCATCCGGACACGCAGGCCAAGCTCATCGCGCGCGTCGGCACCCCCTCGCGCGAATTCGCGCGCGGCATGGCGCTCGCCGCCGTGCGCGAGATGGCGGAGGAGACCGGCCTGCTGCTGGGCGTCAAAACCGACGTGCCGCCGCAGACGCCCGGCGAAATCTGGACCGAGTTCGCCAAGGCGAGCGTTCATCCGGACCTCGGCCAGTTGCACTTCATTGCCCGCGCCATCACCCCGCCGAAGCGGCCGAAGCGCTTCGACACCCGCTTCTTCACCGCCGACGCCACCACCATCGCCCATCGCATCGAGGGTATGGTCGGGCCGGATTCTGAGCTGGTCGAGCTGGTCTGGGCGCCGATCGAGGAAGCCGCCCAGTTCGACATGCCGACGATTACCAGCGTGGTGCTGGAGGAACTGGCGGCCCGGGTCGCGGCCGGCATGGCGCATGGCCTGCCGGTGCCGTTCTACCACATGGGTTCGGACAAGTTTTACCGCGAATTGCTGTAATCAGCCTCCTGAAAAGACTGATCTTTTCCGGATTCCTTGACATTTGGCCGAGTCTGGCTAGTTTCCGCGCCACGCAGCCGCCACCACGCTTCTGCGGCTCACGATATCCCGAGATTCAAGGACTTAAATCATGGCCAAGGCCGTCAGCCTCAAGATCAAGCTCGTGTCGAGCGCCGACACCGGTCACTACTACGTCACCAAGAAGAACTCGCGCACCCAGACCGACAAGCTGGTGAAGAAGAAGTACGACCCGATCGCGAAGAAGCACGTCGAATATCGCGAAGGCAAAATCAAGTAAGCCGCCTTTCCAGGCGAATGCGATCCAAAGGGCGTCCGATCGGGCGCCCTTTTTGTTTGTGGTCATTCCGGGACGGCCCGAAGAGCCGAACCCGGAATGACGGGCTCTTGAGTGGCCGGCTCTGTTGAACGCGGGTATCGTGCCCGCGTGTTTCATCGGAGTCCCGTCATGTTGCGTTTGCTCGTCACCGCCCTCCTCCTGCTGCCTCTCGCATTCAACGCCGCGCGCGCCGACGACAAACCGCACCGCCTTGCGCTGCAGATCAGCGACGGAGACGAATCCAAGATGAACGCCGTGCTTAATGTCGCGGCCAATGTCTCGCGCTATTATTCGGACAAGGGCGAAGAGATCGAGATCCGCATCGTCGCCTTCAATGCCGGTCTCAATATGCTGCTTGCCGACCGCACGCCGGTCGCGACGCGCCTCAAATCGTTCAAGCAGGGCATGCCGAATGTATCCTTTGCCGCTTGCGAGAACACGCTCGACACGCTGACCAAGAAGGAAGGCAAGGAGCCGCCGCTGGTCGAGAACGCCACGCGCGTGAAGGCCGGCGTCGTCACGTTGATCGAATTGTCCGAGCAAGGCTGGACCATCGTCCGCCCATAGGAGCGTTTCCAGGCGAAGTGGGAACCGGCTCGCCGTCCGGAAACGCGACAAAATAAAAAAGCGCGGCAATACTTGACCTGACGCCGGCGAACGGGACATTGGTCGATCCAACATGGCGTTCCAAAATGGCGAAGCATGACGTCATCGTGGTCGGCCTCGGCGCTGTCGGCGCCGCCGCCACTTTGCATCTGGCACGGCGCGGCGCCAGAGTGCTCGGCATCGATCGTTTTTCGCCGCCGCACAGCCACGGCTCGTCGCACGGCGACACCCGCATCACCCGTTCGGCAATCGGCGAAGGTGTCGAATATTCGGCGCTGGCGCTGCGCTCGCATGCGCTGTGGCGCGAATTCGAGGAGCTCACCGGACAGACCTTGTTCGTGCGCAACGGCTGCCTCACCATCTCCGGCGCCGACGCGATCGCGATGCACGATGTCGAGGATTTCTTCGTCAATGTCGAAACCGCGGCGCGGCAATACAACATCCCGACCCGCACCTTCGACACGCCGGAAGCGATCCGCGCCCGCTATCCGCAATTCGCCGCGCAAGCCGGCGACCGCGCCATCCTCGACGAGGAAGCCGGCCTTCTTTATGTCGAGCGCTGCATCGCAGCCGAACTCGACCTTGCGGAAAAGGCCGGCGCCCAGCTTCTGCGCGACACGCGGGTGATGCAGATCGAGCCGTCGGCGGCAGGCGTCGAGATCGTGACCGGCGACAATCAACGTTTCACCGCCGAGCGCGTGCTGATCGCGGCCGGCGCCTGGCTGCCGGGCTTTGTCGCCGCCGAATTGTCGCGGCATTTCACCGTGACGCGCCAGGTGCTGCACTGGTTCGAGATCCGCAGCAATCCGGAGCGTTTCAGGCCGGCGAACTGCCCGGTCTTCATCTGGCAGTTGCCGCGGCGCGGCGATATCGCCAGCAGCATTTACGGCTTCCCGCTCGAAGGCGAAGCCGGCAACGGCCTGAAGGTCACGCACGAGGAGGACGGCCACCCCACCGATCCCGATCACGTCGACCGCACGGTCGATCCGGCGCTCGAAACCGAACGCGCCTATCGAACTTACATCGAACCGTTCCTGCCCGACCTCGGTCCCCGCTGCGTCCGCACCGCGACCTGCCTCTATACCCGCGTTCCCCGCTCGCGCTTCATCATCGACGCCGACCCGCGCAGCGACCGCATCACCTTTGCCTCACCCTGCTCCGGCCACGGCTTCAAGCACTCCGCGGCTTTGGGCGAAGCGCTGGCGGATGAGTTGTCGGTCGGCGAAGCCCGGCATGTCGACCTCGCGCCGTTCAGGCTGGCGCGGCTCGGGGATTATTTGCGGGGGAGTTGAGGCGCCACACGTCATGCCGGCCCCTGTCGGAATCCAGACGCCGCAGCCCTGACCGGCCTCATCCTGAGGAGCCCGAGCGCAGCGAGGGCGTCTCGAAGGATTGAGGCCGCCCCATGGTTCGAGACGGGCCTTCGGCCCTCCTCACCATGAGGGCGGGATTTATTCAAAACGCCGCTTGACTGTATTTAAGCCTAGGTCTATATTCCCCTCCATCCCGCCCCATCTAGCGAGGGGTGTCTGATCAGCGTCTCCAGATGCTGGGGCGGGGAGCGGTGGCCGGGCACGGGGCGTCGGAGATGCGGCGCAGCTTTCCCCTCCCGGCGGTCCAAGCCGCGCCGGGATTCCTGCACGCCTGCCGCGTGCCGGGGCCCTGACGGCCGGTACCCGGTCCTGAGTCAGAACAGGACCGGCGAGTTGCCTGCCCCTTCGGTGGAGCGTTGTCGGGCTGCGAACAGGCCGATGACGAACGGACGACCACCGGGAACGGCGCGGAGCAAACCTATAAACACCGCGTGCGGAACGCCGGAAGTCCGGCAATTCCGTGGTGACGACGCTCGCGTGAATCTAACTCACACATCACGCGAGGCTGCGGGGCTGTTCGGGCCCCGGCGTTCCGCGCGCCCTCGTTATGGGGGTGATGATGGGAATGCGGATTGGGACGACGGCCTGCCCGGGGCCGACCAAACAATGCGGGCGATGAGTCATGTCCGCGTCACGCCGCCCTCGCCCCGGTTTGACGCCGATCAAGGCGCGCACCTGCCGAAGGCCAATGCTGGGCGTTCAATAAACAAATCATCAGGGCGGACACCATGAGCGCACCCCTCGGAAAGACCTCCGTGTCAGGCAAGACCGATCCCGTCGTGCAGGCGATCACGGCGCGCGATGTTGCCGACGCGCTGGCCGCCGGCCTGCGCGATTTCCAGGCCGCGCCGTCGATCGGGCTCGCCTGCGGCGCACTCTATGCCTTCGGCGGCCTCGCCATCGTGCTGAGTGTTACGGCTTTGGGCGTGAGCTATCTGGCCTATCCGCTGGCCGCCGGCTTCGCGCTGATTGGCCCCTTCGTCGCGATCGGACTCTATGAGGTGAGCCGGCGGCGCGAAACGGGCGAGCCGATTTCCTTCGCCGCCGTCTGGCGCAAGGTGACAAGCCGCAGCGAGATCGGCTGGATGGCCTTCGTCACCGTATTCGTGATGCTGATGTGGATGTATCAGGTGCGCCTGCTGATGGCGCTGTTTCTCGGCCTCAACGTCTCGTTCGCGTCGTTCGAGCAATTCATCACCGTCGTCCTGACCACCAATACCGGGCTGCTGTTCCTCGCCATCGGCAATCTCGACGGCGCGGTGCTGTCGCTGATCCTGTTCTCGCTCACCGTGGTGTCGTTCCCGCTGCTGCTGGATCGCGACGTCGATTTCATCACCGCCATGATCACCAGCGTCCGCGCGGTGGTGGCCAGCCCGGTGCCGTTGATTTCATGGGCGGCGGTGATTGTGGTGTTGCTGATCGTGTCAGCGCTGCCGGCCTTTCTCGGGCTCATTCTGACGCTGCCGGTGCTCGGCCACACCACCTGGCATCTCTACCGCCGCATCGTCGCGCCGGTGGCGGCGGAAGAAACCTAGCGGCCTTTGGCACGAATCGGCGGCGGCGCTAGCTTGCCTCCCGCAACCGGACCATCACGAGGGGAAACGACCCATGGCCAAGCGGACGACGTTGTATTCATCGAAGGGCAAGAAGCTCTACGCGGTGCGCGACAAGGACGGCAAGTTCAAGGACATCCAGACCTATCAGCGCGCGCACGCCGCCGACATGCGTTCGAAGTCGAAGGCCGAACTGGCCACGGCCAAGAAGAAGAAAAAGAAGACCGCCAAAAAGGCGAAGAAAGCCGTGAAGAAGAAAAAGCGGCTCTAGGCCTTAGGCCGTGGCGCGCTCGCGCGCGTCATAGACCCTCACTTCGACGCCGGCATTCTGGCCCTTCAGCGTCAGTCCGCAGGACAGCGCCGCGGTCAGCGAGCCGAACTGCGAAATGCGCTGGCCGCCGACCTCGACGATATAACTCGGGTCGCTCGCGGGCACGGAGGGCGGCGAGTCCGTCGTCGGCAGATCGGTGGCGTGGGCGGCGCTGGTGTCAGGCATGAGAGCCTCATGAGAAGCCGGCCGCCATTGCGGGATGGCGCGGCCGGCCCGGGAATGGCCCGGGACCGCCGCATCATTCCGCCGCCCCGTTAAAATTAGCTGAAAATGCAATTTCCCCAGTCAAATCAAGCGTGTTGGCGGTCGCCATCGATCGGGATCACCTGCCCGGAAATGGTCTTGGCCGCCGGAGAGGCAAGGAATACCGCCAGCGCGGCAATGTCCTTCGGGTCGACGAACTTCTTGATCGACTGATACGAGAAGGTCTCGCCAAGAATTTCATCCATGGTGCGGCCGGTGAGCTGCTGCTTGCCGCGGAACACGCGCTGAATGCGATCGCCTTCCACGAGCCCCGGCGCAATGGCATTGGCGCGAATGCCCCATTCGCCAAGTTCAATGGCCAGCGTCTTGGTCAGACCGATCACACCCCACTTGGTCGCGGCATAAGGCGAACGGTTCGGAATGCCAAAGCGTCCGGCCACCGACGACAGGTTGATGATGGAGCCTGCTTCCGACTGTTTCAAAAAAGGGATGGCCAACCGCGTCACGTCGAACATCGCGGTGAGGTTGATCGCCATCACCTTGTCCCAGTCGTCGGGCGGATAGTCGGCCACCGGCAGCGTCATGCCGGCGATGCCGGCATTGTTGATCAGCACGTCGATGCCACCGAGGGCTTCGGCGGCGGCCGGCACCATCGTCTCGATATCGGCGCGCACCGCCATATCGCAGCGCTTCGCCACAAGGCCGGGGATTTCCTTCACCATGGCGGCGAGCCCCGCGTCGTCGATATCGCAGATGAAGATCTTGGCGCCGGTGGCGGCGAAGGCGCGCGCAAATTCGCGGCCAATGCCGGCCGCACCGGCGGTGATCAGGACTTTCTGTGGCATGCGTTTCCCCTCATGTTTCTTATCCTTTCCCACAAGGGGAGCGGGAAAGGAAGATCACTCCTCCCTCTCCGTCGTAAAATACAGCGGGTACCCGTTCATCTTGCCGAGGTCGGTCGCTTCCTTCGCCTTGGTCTCAGCGACGTCGCGGGTATAGACCGCGATGACGCAGGCGCCCTTCTGGTGGGCGGTCATCATCACGCGATAGGCTTGGCTTTCGTTGAGCCGGAACACGGCCTTCAAGACCTGCACCACGAATTCGCGCGGCGTATAATCGTCATTGAGCAGGATCACTTTCCAGAGCGGCGGGCGGGCCACTTTGGTGTCGGACTTCTGCCGCGTTCTGGTCCGCGGCTTGGTCGTGGTGCCGGGATTGTCCGCCGGGCTCATACGGCGCTCCATTGACTGGCCTGCGACACGCCGCGATTTCCTGTTCCCGGCGCAATTCCCCCAATTGCCTATCTTTGCAAGTCCTGCCTAGAAGCAAAAGCCCTGCCCATGCCCGCGCACCGGCCGGCGCCAACAAGCTTATGTTCTGAAGGAAACGCCCATGCCGACCGTCCTGCTCACGCACACGCCCGACATGCTCGCCAACTACTATGGCGACCGCGCGCTCTCCGCGCTGCGCGGGCTGTGCGACGTGCGCCTCAACGACACCGGCCGGGTGCTCGATCCAGGGGAGCTGGCGAAGCTCGCCGAAGGCTGTGACATCATCGTCTCCGACCGGCTGACCGCGGGCCCTGCGGAGTTCTTCGCCCAGGCGCCCGCCTCTCTCGCCGCCTTCCTCCGGGTCGCGGTCGATATCCGCAACATCGATGTCGCAGCCGCTTCGAAGGCCGGCATTCTGGTTACTCATGCGACGCCGGGGTTTATTGCGTCCGTCGCCGAACAGACCATCGGCTTCATGATCGATCTCGGCCGACATGTCTCCCGCTACACCGCGGAGTATCGCGCCGGACTCGATCCGCAGCCGCAGATGGGCCGTCAGCTGGCCGGGGCCACGCTTGGCATTCTCGGCTATGGCGCCATCGGCCATTATCTCGCCCGCCTCGGCGTCGCCTTCGGCATGAAGGTGATGGTGTCCGATCCGTTCAAGACCATCAACGATCCCGGCATCGCGCAAGGCTCGTTCGAAGACGTTTTGGCCGCTTCGGATTTCCTCGTTTGTCTCGTCATCGCCAATGACGAGACGGAGAACCTGATGAATGCCGCGGCCTTCGCGCGCATGAAGACGTCGGCCTTCTTCATCAATATGTCGCGCGGCAACCTGGTCGACGAACAGGCGCTGGAGAACGCGCTCAATCGCAAGCAGATCGCCGGTGCGGCCATGGACGTCGGCCGCGCGCCGGACCAGAAGCCATCGCTGTTCCTCGCCAAACGGCCCGACGCGGTTGCGACCCCGCACACCGCCGGGCTCACGCCCGATGCCGCCGAGCATCAGGCCTTCGACACCGTCAATCAGGTCAGGGACATCCTCGCCGGCAAGATCCCGCCCGGTGCCGCCAATGCCGACACGGCGCATCGACTGCGCATTTTCGCAAAGTAATTCGCTATTTTCGGCGACCTCGGGGCGACGGAACTTTGTTCCATCGTCGGCGTTGATGGGCATACAAACGCCACTGGGGTGACCTGCCTATGAATCGTAATGTCCTTGTTATCGCCGTTGCCGTCCTCTGCGTCGCGGTGGGCGCGCTTGGTTACAAGCTCTACGAAGAGCATCGCGAGCCCAAAGGCGTGCAGCTCAATATCGGTGCGGGCGGCATATCGGTGGAAAAGAAATAACGAGGTTTGGCGCATCGTTGATGACGCATTGCGTCGATTGAACGGTTCAATCGAATTAATATGAACATAATTTTCGCGCTCGCGCCCACCCGGCGCGGGCGCGAAATCGTTTCGCATGGCGTGATGGTATACGTCAGCCCTGCTGCTTCATTTGCCTTGCGGCATCGCTATCATTTTTTTCAGTACGGGGACGGCGAAGGAGTGTAACGCGCGACGGATATTGGGGAACCGTGCTGCGCGGTAGACGCAAGCAGAGAGGAGCAAGTGATGAATCCGCACGCCCGAAGCGGCATCGACATCCTTCGGCAATCCCCGCGTTACCGGCCGGCCAATACATGCGCACAATGCGGTGAGGCGCTCTATTTGCCGGAATACTCCGAGTGGCTGGATGCCGGCTATGCCAGGCATCTTTGGCAGTGCGATGCCTGCGGCTACGCCTTCGAGACGACCGTACGCTTCGCAGCAGCGTAGTACGCCTGACCGGCAGGAGTGGCCCCGGGCCCGGCCCGGCGAGGCTGATTGGGCTCTGCCAGTCCGCGCCTACGCAAGAAAGGAACCGGCTTAGACGCACGCGCCCTCGCCCCCAGAGCAACCCAGCGGCGCAGCAGCGTTAAGTCGGTTCCTTTCGCTGCCCTTCATCTCGATTGTGCAAAATGAAGTTTGGCGCGGTCCGATCACGGTAAATTGTGGCGTACTTTCGGAGCGCGGGCCGGTAGACTTCGCCGCCATGATGATGCGTCGCACATTGCTGCTCGCGCTGGCCGGCCTCGCCGCCGCGCCCCGAACACTGGTCGCGCAGGCGGCCCCGATGAGTCACCTGTCCGCCTATGCCTTCCGCTTCGGCGCGCTGAACGGCGGCGATATTGCCCTGGCCGATTTCGCCGGCAAGCCAATCCTTGTCGTCAATACAGCCTCGCAATGCGGCTATACCCCGCAATATGCCGGTCTGCAGGCGCTGTGGACCCGCTACAAGGATCGCGGCCTCGTCATTATCGGCGTGCCATCCAACGATTTCGGCGGTCAGGAGCCGGGCGGCGCTCCGGAAATCGCCCGGACCGCGCAAGACGACTATCACGTCACCTTTCCGCTCGCCGCCAAAGCTGCGGTGAAAGGTGGGGGAGCCCATCCTTTCTATCGCTGGGCCGCCGCCGAGCGTCCCCGCGAAGCGCCGCGCTGGAATTTCCACAAATATCTGATTGGCCGCGATGGCCGGCTGAAGGCCGCCTTTGCGTCCGCGGTCGACCCGTCGGATCCGGGCCTGATCGTCGCGATCGAAACCGAGCTCGGCGCCTGACTTCAGGCCGCCGCTTCGATCGGCGCCGGTACCGGCTGCTCGCCAAGCCCGTCCATCGCATCGACCAGCTTGAGGAAGGCGCGGCCGGGCAGCGGTGGCGCAAAGACATAACCTTGCGCCGAGCGAACGCCGATTTCGCGCAGGTGCATGACCTGTTCGAAACTCTCGACGCCCTCAGCCACCACATCCATACGCATATTGTGCGCGAGATCGACCAAGGTTTCGATGATAGTTGTCGAATTGCGATCGGTGCCGATTGCGTCGATGAACATCTTGTCGATCTTGATGATGTCGACGCCGAGCTTGAGCATATAGGACAGGCCGCTATGGCCCGTGCCGACATCGTCAATGGCGATGCGGATGCCCAGGCTCTGCAAGGCGGCAATGATCTGGCGCGTGGCGGCGAAGCTCTCGATCGGATCGCGCTCTGTGATCTCGAGCACCACCTGCGTCATCTTGATCGGAGACTTGGCGAAAACGCCATAGACATCCTTGACCACCGTCTCGTCGCTGGCCAGCTTGCTGGCGAAGTTGAACGCGATCTTCAAAGCGGGCCGCTCACCAATCGCCTTGCCGGCCTCATCGCTGACACGCCGCATCAGGTCGAGCGTCATGGCGCGGATCAAACCGCTCGACTCAGCCAAGGGAATGAAGGCGGCAGGCAGCACCACCGTGCCGTCCGGTTTTTTCCAGCGCACCAGAACCTCGGCGCCACGCAGTTGCCCGGTCGTGATATCGACGATGGGCTGGTAGTACGGCACGAACTCGCCTGCGGCGAGCGCGCGCTGGATCTCCAGAACGGGGTTGTGCGGGTCGCGCCGCGCAATCAATGTTGCGAACACGCCAAGCAGCGCCAGCGCAACGCCCGCGGTGAACAAGCCCAGCCACCTCACCTCGGCGCCGCCGGCGCTGATCAGCCTGTTCGGCACCGCGATCAATACCTGGAAGCCGTACTTGGGAGAGCGGTGCTCGGCGGTGTAGCCGTCGCGGGCGGCTTGCCCGGCCGGGCGCTTGCCGAATTCGGCGAGGATGAGGTGTCCGCGAGTCTCAACCGCGGCATAGAGACCGTCCGCCTCACGTCCCGATTCCAGACCGCCGTTGAGCTCGTCCCGCAGTTCCTGCTCGAAGGCGTGAACCGCCACATGCGGCAGGAACATCCCGGCCGGCACCAGGGCGGCAATCGCGTTGGGACTGGAGCCCGCCGGGCGGCGAAAGCGAACCATCGGCTTTCCACCGGGCAGATGGACCATATCGAGCATGTAGCCCGGCGCGCCTTCAATCGCCTCGGTCGCCAGAATGCGACGCACCACGTCACGCTCAATGGCTGTCCCGCGCTGTTGCGGTGAGCACAGGATGCGCCCGCCGGCATCGAGGATGGCGATTTCCTTGATCGGAACAGCGTCGAACGTGGCGCGCTGCATTGCCTCAAGCGCGGCACTGCCGCAATCGACGACGCCAGCAGCGCTCAACGTATCGAGCGTTCTAATGACCTCGCCAGTACGACGTTCGGCAAGCGCAATCGCGTGGCGGGCGGAAACATCCGCTTCCTCTCGGCCCTGCCTGTCGATGACGCCGCTAAGCCAGAAATTGAACGCGATCAGAGGAGCACCGGCAACCAATACGCCAACTGCAATCGCAACAATATGCTGGCGCGTAAATCCCCGCGCAAAATAACCCATTACCGGTTCGTCCCACCCTTCTGGTGCGGCCTCCAGTGAGCCATGGCGCCGTAAAAAGCGGCTTAAGCATGGGACCCGACAATCGTGGAAAAGCCGCTGCGCATAGCCGTCAGCGCCCGCATGGTTAACAGCCTGCTAAATTGGAACACCGCCTGGATGCAGATTGCGATGAAGCGGCACGGATACGTCCGGTAATACCGCAATGACAGATGCCGCAGCCGGCATTAACGTCTAACGGGACAATTTCACACGGACGGAGGGGCGCATGAGTTTTTTTCCCGGCCAGGACCCGGTCGCGGGCGATGCCTATAGCTGCGATGCGCTGGCCCATGTCGTGGTGCCGCGCACCGTCGATCTTGGCGACGGCTTCTCGGTGCGCCGGGCCCTACCCTCGGCGCGCTCGCGCATGGTGGGTCCCTTCATTTTCTTCGATCACTTTGGGCCGGCCGAATTCCGCGCCGGGACCGGACTCGACGTGCGCCCGCATCCGCATATCGGATTGTCGACCGTGACTTATTTATTCGACGGCGAGATCATGCATCGTGACAGCCTCGGCACCGCGCTGGCGATCCGTCCCGGAGAGATCAACTGGATGACGGCGGGGCGGGGCATCGTGCATTCCGAACGCACCCACGGCACCCAGCGCACCTTTGGCAGCCCGATCCACGGCCTGCAGATGTGGGTGGCGCTGCCCAAGGCGCATGAGGAAACCGCGCCCGCCTTTGCCCATCACGCCACTTCCGAATTCCCGGTCATCGAGGACATGGGCAAGACCGTGCGCGTGGTCACTGGCTCGCTCTATGGCGCGATCTCGCCGGTGCCGGTGTTGCACGAAACCATGTTCGGCGACGTCGTGCTCAAAGCCGGTCATACGCTGCCGATCGACGCCGATCACGAAGAGCGCGCGCTCTATGTCGTCGACGGCACCATCGATATCGCCGGCGACACATTCGAACCGGGCCGGCTGCTGGTGTTCAAGCCGGGCGACCGCATCACCGTGACGGCGGCGAGCGACACACATTTCGTCGTGCTCGGCGGCGCGCCGATGGATGGCCCGCGTCACATCTGGTGGAATTTCGTGTCATCCAGCAAGGACCGTATCGAGCAGGCCAAGGCCGACTGGAAGGCGGGCCATTTCGACAAGGTGCCGGGCGACGAGATCGAGTTCATCCCGCTGCCGGAGAAGTAGCTCAATCCACCTTCGCCGCGCCGAACAGCTTCTGCGCATTGCCCCAGGCGATGCGCTGCGCCTGCTCGCGCGGCAATTGCTTCAGCCATGAACGATACTCACTGAACGTGTCGTCGTAGCTCGCCCAGCGCTCGTTGATCCAGGTGTCGGAGCCGAGCAGGAAGCGGTCGGAATAGCGCGCGAACAGGTCGCGCCATTCAGGAGTCAGTGCGCGGCCGGGCCCCGTAATGCCGCCACGATAGGACAACTCGCCCCACAGCATCGGGTATTTCTCGAACAGTTCGGCAACGCGCGAAGGCGGCGTCGAGAAACCGGTATGGGCCCAGATGATCTTCGCCTTCGGATTATGCTCAAACAGGATGATGAGCGCTTCCTCGTCGCTATGCGCATGTAGATAGAGGTCGTTGGCGACGGCGAAATCGACGATCCGTTTGACGATCGGATTCCAAGCCGCCTTGCCGTAGAGATGGAATTCGCCAATGCCGCGGTAGTAGCCGCGCTTGAACTCCTGCTCGATGAGTTCAATGCTGAGCGGGTCGCCGAACCAGGTCTGGATATCGGCGCGCACGCGATAAGGCCGGATGAACGGCACCACCCACAACCCCGGCGCTTTCGCCTCCATGAGTTGGTGCGTGCCCTTGTTCGGCCGGCTGGTGGCAAGCACGCCCTTGACGTTGTTGCGGCCGAAGACCTCGATCACCTTGTCGAGGGAGAAGAACGGATTGGGCTCCTGATTATAGTGCATGTGCGCGTCGAAGATCGGCATCGACGCCGCATCGTTTGCGTTGGCCTGCGCCCCGTCTTGCGCGCGTCCGGGCCGGCTCATCAGAACCAGCACGGCGAGCCCCAGAGCCGCCAGAAATATCAGCCGTTCAAACCGCATGGACGCCCTCCACCGGGGCGATCCTAGCGGGCTGCGGGCTGGCCCGCGAGCCCCTTTCCGGTTGCTGCCTTGCCGTCCTGTGACGCCTAGAACAGCAGGCTCGCGCCGGCACGCAGTTCAAAGCTGTTCTCACGACCATCGCGCCGGACGGTGCCGGAGAGCCGCGCCGAACTGGTGCCCTCGGCGTTGGACACCGTGAAGCCAAGCGTGCCCGCGCCGAACACGCCGGTGCTGGCACCCGTGTAGGTGCCGGCATCGGAGACCGACACCCCGCCGCCCGACGTCTTGCGATCGCCAAGCTTCACGCTGCCGAACGGCGTAAACCAGCCGAAGTCGGCCACCATCGGGCGCGCGATCTTGAGCATCGCCTCGCCCGACAGCGTGTTGCTGGCACCGAACTGGACAGCGAGCCCCTGCATGGCGAAGTCGCCGATCTTGGTGTGGTTCGCGCCCACCGAAACCGAGGGCGTGATCTCGAAATTCCGGCTCATGAAACGGTAGCCGCCGGTCAACTTGCCGCCGAAGCTGTTGCCCTCGCTGGTGCTGCTCACGCCGGCAAAATCAATGCTGGCATTGAGACGCTGCCAGGCCACATCCGCCGTTATGAAGTGACCGCTCTTGAAAGTCAGTTCGCCATAGCTCGCAAGCGACGGGCCGGTAAACACCATGTTGTACCGGTCGTCGAAACTGAACTTGGTCGCGTTGTATCCGGCCATGACACCGAGCGTGACGAAGTCGCCATTGTCGAGCGACATGCCGCCGTCGAGGCCTGCCTGAAGGGTCGCCGATTCACGATTGTAACCATCGCCATGACCGACATTGCCGATGACGCTCGTCCATGCCCCGTGCTTGGGACGGCCCGGTGCCTTGGCAAGCGCCGATGAAATCGGATCGGCGCTTTCGGCGGCATAGCTTGAGGACACCAAACCGCCGCCGCCCAGCACTTCGCTGCGCAGAATATCCAGTCGATCGGCGCCGATGTCGGAAATCGAGGTCACCAATTTGGCGCCCGCCTGCGGTACCTTGTCGAGCATATTGCCGGCTTTGGCCGTGCTGTAGTTGATCGACCAGGTCTGGGTCGCAGCCGAGTAGTCCAGGCCCATCGTCACCAGGCCGTAGGACTGCTGCATCGTGAAGGTCGAGGCGCCATTGGCCGGCGTGCCGGTGACGGTCACAACCGCATTGCGTGGCAGGTTCGCCAGCGCAATACCCGACAGACTCTGCGGATCGGAGAGAACAACGTTCGTCGAGCCGGTCGCGTTTCCGGTGATCGACACAATCGCGGCGCCGCCATGCGCGATCGACGCATAGTCGACATACATCGACGAACCGGCCCCGCCGGTGTAATTGCCCGACACCGTCAGCCGGGCCGGCGCGCCATTCAAGCTTGTCGCCCAGAGCGCGCCGTTATTGGTCAGGTTCGCCGCGAGCGAACTCGTGCCGAGAGCCCATATCGTTCCGGAATTATCGACAGTGGCGCCGGCAACGCCGGTACCAAAACCGGAATTGCCGCTGAAGGCCCACAGCCCGGAATTTCCGATGCGGCCCGTTCCGGTCGTCGGCTCGGTATCGGTGGAGATATTGATATTGCCGAGAATCGTCCCGGCGTTCGTAACATCCAGTGTCGTCGCATTGACGGCGAGAGCCACCGCGCGCCTTTCGATTGCAGTCACGAATTGCGAACGCTCGCTGTCGCTCAGCGAAGAGAGATTGCCGAGCCCCGGTATCTTGGAAAGCTGCGAATTGGCGGCAACGATACCGCCCTGCCGGTTCGTGAAGCTGGCATTGCCGACAAAGCTGGTGGTCGGCGGCGTGTCGCTCGATCCATCACGGCCCTTGAGGACCACGGCGCCATCCGCACCGTCCGCGCCAATCCAGCCGCTGTTGATCGCGGTGATATCGCCATTCGCCGTATCGGCCTTGATGCCGGCGCCAGCGGCTGTGACACGGCCGGCATTGGTAATCGACACGGAACCGCTGGTGCCGTGGCCGTAAAGGCCGTCGCTGTAACTGGCAACGACCGTGGCACCGGCATGGTTGACCAGCCTGACATCGCCGGCCGTCTGCGAGAACGCCTCGATGCCGTACCAGCTTGAGCCCGTACTTGGCCGGCTCGAAAGATATGCGGCACTGACGGAGCCGTAATTGTCGGCAATGGCGTTCCGCTGCCCCCAGATGACCATGCCCGCGCCATTCTCGGCCGTCATCGAACCGTAGTTGACTCCGATAGCGTCGCCGACATCGGCCCACGAGACCATAGCCTGGCGATTGCGGCTGAGGATCGAGGCGCCGGCCGCATTCGTGGCCGTGGCCGTGCCGTTGTATTGAATGACCCGCACGCCCTCGTGCCAGGCATCGACAGCGCCGTAGTTCGTTATGCTGACTTCGACCGCCGCGGTGTGGCCGTTGCCGCCGTCGGCATAGATGCCCCGACCATAGTCGCTGGTGACGTTGCCGTAGTTCGTAACGGAAACCGCGCCGCCGCCATTTCCAGTCGCCGCAATGCCTTCACCTCCGGCACGGGTTGACGCATCGACGAAGAGTACATTCTTGCCCGCATGAATCGTCGCGTAACTCGTGACGACGATGTTGCCCTGGACGGCTGCAAGCGCGCCAATGCCCGCGCCGGCGGAATCGATCGTGACCCCCTTTCCCGCCGAGACGGTGATATCTCCCGTCTCGGTTCGCGCATGCGCGCCGATCGTCCACGCCGTGGTGATGGAGGTCAGCCCTTCGAGGATCAGCGATTGCGTGACGAAGCTGGTCTCGCTGCCACGTAGAACGACCGCGACGTTTTCCGCAGCCAGCGAATCGACAGTCATGTTCGAGACCGTCAGGCTTCCGGTGCCTGAATTAAGCCACGCGCGCACGCCGTTGTCGGTGCAGGAAACGAGATTCGCATCACCCGTAAACAGACAGCCCGCATAGGCCGGAAGCGAAAATCCCCAAACGCACGTGGCAATGGCAATCGTCGAGCAACGCGACAACAACTTCGACATTATAAATCCCCGACACCTGCACGCACGCAATGCACGTCGGTTGACTGTGCTTGCGCGTCGACTTGTTCTGCATGGAACCTGAAGGTCGGGAGCTGTGAACACAACGCGCAAGGGCGAATAATCGGCGACTATGCAGAGCGGCGTTGCCCAAAATGGGTTGAGGCAAAGAAAATGAGTGCGTCATACGCACCGTGACATCACGAATTACACAACGGCCCGCGTGACAGGCGGATACGCCACGACGCGCGCGGGCGAGACGTGCGCCGACACGACTGATGACGGCCCGCAACTCAGCGGACCGCCCCGTGTCGACAGCGATATGGATCAGGGCAGCATCGCGGCCGGCACGCAGCCGGCCGCCACAGGCCTCGTCAGGCCTTCTTCGGCAGATCGATCCTGATGCTCAATTCCTTGAGCTGCTTCGGCGTCACTTCAGCCGGCGCGCCCATCATCAGGTCTTCGGCCTTCTGGTTCATCGGGAAAAGAACCACTTCGCGCAGGTTCTCTTCGCCGGCGAGCAGCATGACGATACGGTCGATGCCGGGCGCGATGCCGCCATGCGGCGGCGCGCCGAGGCGGAAGGCGTTCAGCATGCCGCCGAACTTGGCTTCCAGCACTTCCTTCGGATAGCCAGCCAGACCAAACGCCTTTTCCATCACCTCGGGGCGATGGTTACGGATGGCACCCGACGACAATTCGGTGCCGTTGCAGACGATGTCGTACTGATAGGCCTTGATGCCGAGGATCTTGTCGGCGTCGTTTGCGTCGAGCGCGAGGAATTCATCGACGCCCATCTGCGGCATCGAGAACGGGTTGTGCGAGAAGTCGATCTTCTTCTCTTCCTCGTTCCATTCGAACATGGGGAAGTCGACGATCCAGCAGAAGTCGAAACGATCCTGCGCGATCAGGTTCAGCTCCTGACCGACCTTCGTGCGCGCGCTGCCGGCGAACTTGTAGAAATTCTTCGGCAGACCGGCGACGAAGAAGCACGCATCGCCAACCTTGAGGCCAAGCTGGTCGGCAATCTGCTTGGTGCGCTCGGGTCCGATGTTCTTGGCGAGCGGACCGGCGCCGCCCTCCTCGCCATCGCGCCAGAAAATATAGCCGAGGCCCGGCTGGCCTTCTCCTTGAGCCCACGAATTCATGCGATCGGCGAAGGCCCGGTTGCCGCCACCGGGCGCGGGAATGGCCCAGACCTGCGCCTTGGAGTCACCGGCGAGGATGTTGGCGAAGATCTTGAAGCCCGAGCCGCGGAAGGCTTCGCTGACGTCCTGCATCACGATCGGGTTGCGCAGGTCCGGCTTGTCGGAGCCGTATTTCGAAATCGCTTCGGCATAAGGAATCATCGGGAATTTCGGCGTCACGGACTTGCCGTTCGCGAACTCCTCGAACACGCCGCGCATCACCGGCTCGACCGCGGCGAACACGTCGTCCTGCGTGACGAAGCTCATTTCCAGATCGAGCTGATAGAACTCGCCCGGCGAGCGGTCGGCGCGCGCGTCCTCGTCGCGGAAGCACGGCGCGATCTGGAAATAGCGATCGAAGCCCGCCACCATGAGCAGCTGCTTGAACTGCTGAGGCGCCTGCGGCAGCGCGTAGAACTTGCCGGGATGAATGCGCGAAGGAACGAGATAGTCGCGCGCGCCTTCCGGCGACGAAGCGGTGAGGATCGGCGTCTGGAATTCGAAGAAGCCGGAATCCTTCATGCGCTTGCGGATCGAGTCGATGACGCGGCCGCGCAGCATGATGTTGTTGTGCAGCTTCTCGCGGCGCAGATCGAGGAAGCGGTACTTGAGGCGGATATCTTCCGGATAATCGGCATCGCCGAACACCGGCATCGGCAGTTCAGCCGCCGCGCCGAGCACTTCGATCTCGCTGACATAGACCTCGACCTGACCGGTCGGCAGGTCGGCATTCTCAGTGCCTTCGGGACGTTTGCGCGTTTTGCCGTCGATGCGGATGACCCACTCCGAGCGCAAGGTCTCGGCCAGCTTGAAGGCCTTGGAGTCCGGATCGATCACCGCCTGGGTGATGCCGTAGTGGTCGCGCAAATCGATGAACAGCACGCCGCCGTGGTCGCGGATACGGTGGCACCAGCCGGACAGGCGAACTTCCTTGCCGATGTCGCTCTCGCGCAGCGCGCCGCAGGTATGGGAACGATAGCGATGCAATGACATTCGGGGCTGTTCCGGCAAACGATTCACGGATTGGGTGGAGGCGGGCGAAAAACGCATGGGGGGTGGCCTTTGTCAAGGACAGCCCGGAACCGCCAGAAAGCGCAGGCAAGCCCCGCCAAACCTCGCCTCGACAGACTCGGAGCCACCCTGCAAACTCCCCGTTTGGGGGGGACGTGTCCGAGTCAGCAATGCCGAAATCCGCTGCCAAAAAGCCTGCCCGCAAGGCCCGCAAAAAGGCCGTGGCGGCCGCCACCGACATGTCCACCGCCGAGGCCACGGTCGAGACCCTGCTGGCCTACGGCCTGCGCACTGTCTACGCCCTGCCCGGCGTTCATAACGACCACCTGTTCGACGCCTTTGCCCGGTCCGGGGACCGGATGGCCGTGGTCCACACCCGTCACGAGCAAGGCGCGGCCTATATGGCGCTGGGCGCGGCCTTGGCGACAGGCCGGCCGCAGGCCTATGCGGTGGTGCCCGGCCCCGGCCTGATGAACTCCGGCGCCGCCCTTCTCACCGCCTACGGCATGAATGCGCCGGTTCTGGCCCTGATCGGCCAGATTCCGGCCGAAGCCATCGGCCGCGACCAGGGCCATCTGCACGAGATCAAGGATCAGGCCGGCATCCTCAAGCGGCTGGTCGATCATGCCGTGATGCTGAAGAGCCCCGCCGAGGCGCCGGCGAAGACCGCGAAGGCGATCCGATCGATGACTGAGGGCCGGCCTGGCCCGGCGGCGCTGGAATGCGCCATGAATGTCTGGGGCAAACGCGGGCCGGTCGGGTCGATCCCGGCGGCGCTCCCGCCCCGCGCACCGCGGATCGACGAAGACGCGATCAAGCGCGCGGCGAAGATGCTCGGCAAGGCCAGGCGCGTGCTCATCGTCGCGGGCGGCGGCGCGCAGGACGCCTCGCCGGAGGTGACGCTGCTGTCCTCGATGCTGCAGGCTCCGGTGATGTCATACCGGCGTGGCGGCGGTGTCCTGGACGGCCGCAGCCCCTTCTCGGTCAATCTTCCGCTGGGCCGCGAGCTGTGGGCCGAAGCCGATGCTGTGCTCGCCGTCGGCACCCGGCTGTTCTATCCGATGACGCAATGGGGCGTCGACCGCGGCCTCACGATCGTCAGCGTCGATGCGACCAAAGAAGGCGCGACGCGCTTCCACAAGCCCGATGTCGCGTTGATCGGCGATGCCGCGCCGGTTCTGCGCCGCCTGATCGACGCCCTCGGCAAGACCAACATCAAGCGCGCCCCGCGCGACGACGAGATGCGCCCGCGCCAGATGAAAATGCGGAGCCGGCTCGCCAAGCTCGCGCCGCAGATTGCTTTCCTCGACGCCATCCGCGCCGAACTGCCGGAGGACGGCATCTATGTCGACGAGGTCACCCAGGTCGGCTTTGCCGCCCGCCTCGCCTTCCCGGTCTACAAGCCGCGCACGTTCCTGTCGCCCGGCTACCAGGACAATCTCGGCTGGGGCTATGCCACCGCGCTCGGCGCCCAGCATGCCCGGCCAGACGTCCCGGTGGTGTCGATCAATGGCGACGGCGGCTTCATGTTCACCGCCAGCGAACTCGCCACCGCCATGCGCCATCGCATTCCGCTGACCGCCATCGTGTTTGCCGACGGCGCCTTCGGCAACGTCAAACGCATCCAGCAGGAGCATTACGGCAACCGCCTGATCGCCACCGACCTCGCCAACCCCGATTTCGTCAAATTCGCCGAAAGCTTCGGCGCCCGCGGGGTCAGGGCCCATGGCCCGGAAGAATTGCGTATGGCGCTGCGTGACAGCTTCAAGGCAGGCGAACCCTCTGTTATCGAGGTGCCGGTCGGCGCGATGCCGAGCCCGTGGGAATTTCTCCATATGCCGCCGGTGCGCGGCAAAACGATACGTTGAAACAATAACAAGACTCCAACCGTGCGTGCTGAACGCACAACGCAAGAAGGCCTTTGATGTCCCCCTTGATTACCACCTCCGCCGAGCTCGCCGCCATTTGCGAGCGCATGGCGCAACACCAGTTCGTCACCGTCGATACCGAATTCCTGCGCGAGACCACCTACTATCCCCTGCTCTGCGTGGCGCAGATGGCGACCGACGACGAGGCCGTCGTCATCGACGCACTGGCGCCTGGCATCGACCTCGCGCCTTTTTTCCAACTGATGGCCAATGAGAAGGTCATCAAGGTGTTTCATGCCGCGCGGCAGGACATCGAAATCATGTGGAACATGGCCAAGACCATTCCACATCCGATCGTCGATACGCAGGTCGCCGCCATGGTGCTCGGCTATGGCGACTCCATTTCCTACGACCAGCTTGTGCAGCGCATCACCGGCGACGTGCTCGACAAGTCGAACCGCTTCACCGACTGGACGCGGCGGCCGTTGACCGACGCTCAGGTCACCTACGCGCTGTCCGACGTCACGCATCTGCGTTCGGTTTACGTCAAGCTCGCCGCCGATCTCGCCAAGCGCGACCGCGCCAGCTGGGTCGAGTCCGAGATGGGCGTGCTCACTTCGCCCGAGACCTATCGCATGGACCCGGAGCGCGCCTGGGAGCGGCTGAAAACCCGCGTGCGCAAGCCGAAGGAGCTCGCGGTGCTGATGGAAGTCGCAGCCTGGCGCGAGCGCGAGGCGCAGACCCGCGACGTGCCGCGGTCGCGCGTGCTCAAGGACGATATCGTCGGCGATGTGGCGACGCAGATGCCGACCACCATCGAACGGCTTGGCCAGTTGCGCTCGCTGCCCAAGGGCTTTGAGCGCTCGCGCTGGGGCGAGCAGATCGTGGAAGCCGTCAACCGCGGGCTCGAACGCGATCCGAAAACGCTGCCGCGCTTCGAGCGTTCGCGGCCGGCGCAGAACGGGGCCGCCATCGTCGAACTGCTCAAGGTGCTGCTGCGCATGACCTCGGAGACGCACGGCGTCGCTGCCAAGGTCATCGCCACCGTGGACGATCTTGACCGTATCGCCGCCGACGATGAGGCTGACGTGCCGGCCATGAAAGGCTGGCGGCGCGAATTGTTCGGCGACAAGGCACTGGCGCTCAAGCATGGCAAGCTGGCGCTGGCCATCGAAAAAGGCCGCGTTGTCACGACCGAGAAGGGTTGACCTCATGCCCCTCTCCATCGACATCAACGGCGACGCAGGCGAAAGCTACGGACGCTGGACGCTCGGTGACGACGCCTCGTTCCTGCCGCACGTATCGTCCGTCAACATCGCCTGCGGTTTCCATGGCGGCGATCCGGCGACGATGCGTGAAACCGTGCGGATTGCCAAACGGGCCGGCATCGCCATCGGCGCGCATCCGTCGTTCCCCGATCTCATGGGCTTCGGCCGCCGCATGATGACCATCGCGCCGGACGAGATGGTCGACTACACGCTCTATCAGCTCGGCGCGCTGACCGCGATTGCACGCACCGAAGGATTGCACGTCGCCCATGTGAAACCGCATGGCGCGTTCTACAAGGCGTGCTCAATCGACATGGCGCTGTCGAAGGCGCTCGGCGCCGCGATAGCCGCCTACGATCCGCAGATGTTTCTCGTCCTGCTCGCCGGTCCCGGCGCCGACGCGGCGGAAGCCGCCGGCGCGCGCGTGGCACGGGAGGCTTTCATCGACCTTGATTACGACGCCGATGGCGGCCTGATCATCGAGCGTGTCGCGAAACTGCGTGATCCCGGTACGGTCGCGCAGCGTGCGCTGCGCATCATTCACGAGGGTAAGCTGTCGAAGATCGACGGCAGCGACATGGACCTCAAGGTCTCGACGCTCTGCCTGCACGGCGACCGCGCGAATTCGGCCGAGGTCGCGCGCGTGGTCAAGGAGACCTTGCAGGCCAACGGCATTGCGGTCTCCCCGCTGAGATAGAACGCATGAACTTCGCCAGCGACAACACGGCCGGCGTCGCGCCCGAGATTATGGCGGCGCTGGCGCATGCCAACAATGGCTTCACGCTCGGCTATGGCAATGACGAGGCAACGCGCCGCGTCGAGAAGAAGTTCTGCGCGCTGTTCGAGCGCGACGTCGCGGTGTTCCTGGTGCCGACCGGCACCGTCGCCAATGCGCTGGCGCTGGCGCATGTGACGCCGCCTTGGGGCGCGGTGCTGTGCCATCAGAATTCGCATATCGCGGTCGACGAATGCGGCGCGCCGGAGTTCTTCGGCGGCGGCATCAAGCTTCTCGAGCTGCCCGGCGACAACGGCAAGATCGCGGCCGATACGCTGAAAGCCCGGCTCGGCAACAAGGCATCGTGGGGACCGCCGCATCACGTCGCACCGGCAGCTGTGTCGATCTCACAGGCATCGGAATCCGGCACCATCTATCGCGTCGCGGATATCCGCGCACTCGCCGATATCGCGCACGAGCACGGGGCCGTGCTTCATATGGACGGCGCTCGCTTTGGCAATGCGCTGGTGCGGCTCAACGTGTCCGCCGCCGAGATGACCTGGAAGGCCGGCGTCGATGTGCTGTCGTTTGGCGCCACCAAATGCGGCGCCATGGCCGCAGAAGCCGTGATCTTCTTCGATCCGAAACGCGCCGAGGGCATGTCGGCGCGGCGCAAGCGCGGCGGCGCGCTGTTGTCCAAGCACCGCTTCATCGCTGCGCAGATGGAGGCGTTCCTCGACGGCGATCTATGGCTGCGCCTGGCGCGCCATGCCAACAGCATGGCGGATCGCTTGAGCGATGGCCTGACCAAGGCGGGCTTTGCGCCAGTCTGGCCGGTCGAGGCCAATGAAGTGTTCGCCGCCCTGCCCGTTGCTCTATGCGACAAATTGCAGGCCGCCGGCGCGGTGTTCTACCGCTGGGATGCGGACAATAAAGGCAATGTCATCGTGCGGCTGGTGACGTCGTTTCAGACGACGGTGGAAGAAGTGGACCGCTTCACGACACTCGTCAGCGCCGGTTAAGCCTCAGGTCTCCACCACCGCTTCACGGCCAATGAGCCGCGCCAGCTGGCGCATACGGCCGGAGACGCGCTCAGTGAACAGTTTGGCGTAAGGGCCGGTCAGCTTGAGCACCAGCTTGCCGCGCACCACCCGCAGGGGCACGTGCGGCAGCACGCCGTCCTGTCCCGCGGTGAGAATGTAGGCCACCCGCATCGCCGCGCCGAGCACGCGAGCACGGTCGAGAATATAGGGCGTCGCCAGTTCGCGAATGCGCGACGGCAGTTCTTCCTCGTTCAATCCGGTGTGCCGCAGAAACACCGACAACGCGATATAAGTGCGTGAAGGATGATCGATGGCGACGAACGGCCCGTGCGCGATGATGTTCATCGCCTGCTCGCCGCGATAATCCGGATGCGCACGCCAGCCGATATCGGCGAGCAGACACGCGGCATGGCGCAGCCGCTGTTCTTCCCCCGTTTCATCGAGACCCGACGAGGCGATGAAGCGGTCGGTCCATTCGATCAGCTCTTCGCCATGCCGAGGCGCGCGCGAACGCAGCACGTTGAGGTCGGCGGCGGCCGAGATGAGCGGATCACGGGCGCGCTCCGGAGCATCGAGCAGCGAATAGAGCAGCCCCTCGCGTACGCCCATCGCCGAGATGATAACGTCTTTCGGCCGCAGGCTGCGCACCAGATTTTCCAGCACCAGCGCCGCGTAAGGCAGGAGCGGCCGGCGCGCCGAATTGACGACTTCGATCTTCGACAAGGTCTCGGTATCGACGCGATGCACCAGCCGCGAGAACTCCAGCGCCTCACGCGCCGAGATGCGGTAATTGTGCATGACATGGAACGGATAGCCGGTCTGCCACATGTGCAACCGCGCCAGCGCACGCCAGGTGCCGCCGACGGCGTAGAAGGTGCGTCCCGTCCCCGCATTCATGATGTCGAGATCGGAGAAAGCCTGCTCGACGAGCTTCTCGGCTTTCTTGATCGAGCGCCCTGTCAGGTCCTGCAGCGCCAGCCCGCCGAGCGGCAAGGTCAGGCCACGGCGCACGCTGGCACCGCGCACGTCCACCAGTTCGAGCGAGCCGCCGCCGAGATCGCCGACGATACCGTCAGGCTTATGAATGCCGGAGACGACGCCAAAGGCCGTGAGCTGGGCCTCGCGCTTGCCGGAGAGAATTTCGATCTTGCTGCCGAGTATGCGTTCGGCCGCGGAGATGAAGGCACGGCCATTGCGGGCGTCGCGGCAGGCCGCGGTGGCGATCGGATAGATGGTGCGGACGTGCTGGATGTCGCACAGCGCCTTGAAGCGTACCAGCGCCCGCAGCGCGGTATCGATCGCATCCTGCGCCAGCAGGCCGGTGGTCTGCACTTGGCGGCCGAGACCGGCCAGCACCTTCTCGTTGAAGATCGGCGTCGGCGAGCGGGTCAGGCCTTCGTAGATGACGAGGCGCACCGAATTCGAGCCGACGTCGATGACGGCAATCGCCGGCCCGTGGTCGAGCCGGCCCTTCACCGATTCGGTTTTCCTCGCGCTTTTGATGGCCTTACGCGCCTTCGATGAGGCGGCGGATGAGGCTGCGCGGCGAGGAGTCCTTGAGCGATTTACCACGGCCCGACAAGCTCGGATTGGTCATGAAGTACTTGTGGGCGTTGAACGGTTCCTCGCCCGGCGCGGCCTTTATGCGCGTCGAGGAGCCGTCCGGCAAGACCTTCCAGCTCTGCTCATTATCGCGCAGATTGGCGACCATGATCTGGCCCAAGACCTGCTCGTGGACGGTCGGATTGACGATCGGGCACAGCACCTCGACGCGGCGGTCGAGATTGCGCGGCATCATGTCGGCGGACGAAAAATAGAGCGCCGCCTTGGGGTGCGGCAGCACGTGACCGTCGCCGAAGCAGTAGATGCGCGCGTGCTCGAGGAACCGCCCGACAATGGACTTGGCGCGGATGTTCTCCGACAGCCCCGGCACGCCGGGCCGCAAACAACAAATGCCGCGCACCACGATATCGACCTGCACGCCGGCGGCCGAGGCATCGTACAGCGCGTCGATGATCTCCGGATCGACCAGCGAATTCATCTTCATCCAGATAGCGGCCGGCTTGCCGGCGCGCGCGTTGGCCGTCTCGCGCTTGATGTGATCGAGAATGCGGGCGCGCAAGGTCACCGGCGACATCGCCATGCGCTCAAGCTCGGCCGGCTCGGCATAGCCGGTGATGTAGTTGAAGATGCGCGCCACGTCGCGGGCGATCACCGGATCGGCGGTAAAGAACGACAGGTCGGTATAAATGCGCGCCGTCACCGGGTGATAATTGCCGGTACCGACATGGCAATAAGTGGCGAGCGAGCCACCCTCCCGACGCACGACGAGAGACAACTTGGCGTGCGTCTTGAGTTCGATGAAACCGTAGACCACCTGGACGCCGGCTCGTTCGAGATCGCGGGCCCAGCGAATATTGGCTTCCTCGTCGAAGCGGGCTTTCAGCTCGACCAGCGCGGTCACCGACTTGCCGGCTTCCGCCGCCTCGACCAGCGTCTTGACGATCGGGCTCTCCGCCGAGGTGCGATAGAGCGTTTGCTTGATAGCGACGACATTGGGATCGCGCGCCGCCTGCTGCAGGAACTGCACCACGACGTCGAACGACTCATAGGGGTGGTGGACGATCAGGTCCTTTTGCCGGATGGCGGCGAAGGCGTCGCCGCCGTGGTCGCGAATGCGCTCCGGATAGCGCGGATTGTACGGCGTGAATTCGAGATCGGCCCGCCCGACGCGCGTCAGTTGCGACAGATCGTTGAGCGCCAGAACGCCGTCGACGTTGAACACTTCGTCGTCCGCCACCGCCAACGCCCGCTGCACGAAGTCGCGCAACTCGGACGGCATGGCGGCGTCGAGCTCAAGGCGGATCACGGAGCCGCGGCGACGCTGCTTGAGCGCCGTCTCGAACTCGCGCACCAGGTCTTCGGCTTCTTCTTCGATTTCCAGATCGCTGTCGCGGATGACACGAAACGAGCCCGCGCCCTTCACCGTGTAACCGGGGAACAGCTTGCTGACATGCAGCGCGGTCGCCTCCTCCAGCGTGATCAGGCGCATGCCCTGATCGCTGGTCGCCGGCAACCGGATGAAGCGGTCGATCTTCTGCGGCATGCGGATCAGCGCGTTCATCAGCTTGCCATCGCGGCCGCGCGTGAGATGCAGCGCCATCGAGAAGCCGAGATTGGGGATGAACGGGAACGGATGCGCGGGGTCGATCGCCAGCGGCGTCAACAACGGAAAAACGTGCGTGAGGAAATGGTCTTCAAGCCAGATCTTCTCGTTCTTGGTAAGCTTGATGCCATCGACCAGCGTAACGCCGGCTTCGGCGAGATCCTCGCGCAACTCGATCCAGCGACGCTGCTGATCGTGGGCGAGCCGCGACACTGCCTCGCGGATTTGCGCCAGTTGCTCGGCCGGCGTCAGCCCTTCCGGGCTGCGGATGGTGATGCCCTGGCGCACCTGGCCCTTGAGGCCGGCGACGCGGACCATGAAGAATTCGTCGAGGTTGTTGGCCGAGATCGACAGGAAGCGCACCCGCTCCAGCAGCGGATGGTTCTCGTTGGCGGCCTCCTCAAGGACGCGCCGGTTGAACTGCAGCCAGGAAATTTCGCGGTTGATGAAGCGTTCCGGGCGCTCGCGGACGGGCGGCTCGGCCGGCTCCGGCGCGGCCGCAACGGCCTTGGCCGCGGCGGCACTTTCGCGTTTGGAAACAGCAGCTTGTGTATCTTCTGTCATGTTAACGCTGAACCTGAGGCGGACCGTTGATAGGCCACGATCATGGTCCCGGCATGACATTCGGCGCCGGGGTGAGGCTTCCCGTCAAGCACCTTAGGCCAAGGGCGTTAAGTCGCCCTGAACAGCTCCGCGGCCAGCGCCCGGGTCACGGGCCGCTGGCGGCGCAGCGCCTCCTCGTCCAGTTCCGCCACCGCCCGGTGCGCTCCGGCGAACGACCGCTCGATGCGGTTGGCGAGGAAATTGACCAGCGCCGCATCGACAGCCAGTTGCCGGTCGGCGGCCAGCTTGAAGAGAAGCGCGCGCAGCATCTCGTCATCGGGCGCTTCGAGTTCGACGACCGGCAGCATGCGCAGGCGCGATTGCAAGTCGCGGATGTGCACCGGCAAGGACGGCGGCGACACGCGCGAGGTGAACAGGATGTCGGCCCCCTCCTCGCGCGCCAGGTTGATCAGATGGAACAGGGCGCGCTCGTCGAGCGCATGTCCGTCGCCATCGCGCGTGTCGAGGTCCTCCACGACCAGAGCGCCGGTCGCCAGCGATTGCGGCAGATCGGTTTCACCAAGCCGCCGCGCCGAGATCACGCGCGCGCCGCTGAGCTCCGCCCAGATGGCGGCAAGATGGCTCTTGCCCGAGCCTTCCGGTCCGATCAGCGCGATCAGCCGGCTCGGCCAGTCCGGCCAGCGCTCGACCAGCGCCAGCGCCTTGGCATTCGATGGCCCTTCGAGAAAATCCTCGCGCGCATAGGAGATGGCATGGTCGAGCGCGAGCACAAGCTGGCGCGGCGCGTCCACGCGCTCCAGGTCCTCGCTATCGTGACGCATGGACATGCCGGCGCTGCTTATTTTGTTGGATCGCCCGTATAGAACGGGCTTTCGAGATAGCGCCGGAGTGCGAAGCGTACCAGCACGCCGATGGTGGCGGACACCGGCACGGCAACCAGCAGACCGACGAAGCCGAACAGGTAGCCGAAGGCGAGCAGCGCGAAGATCACCCACACCGGATGCAGGCCGGCGCTTTCACCGACCAGCTTCGGCGACAGCACATTACCCTCGATGAACTGGCCGACGAAGAAGATGACGATGACGACAACGATCCAGGTGTAGTCCGGCCAGAACTGCGCCACCGCGACGCCGACCGACAGGACGAGACCGGTCATCGAGCCGACATAGGGAATGAATGTGATGAGGCCGGAGATCAGCCCGATCAGCAGGCCGAAATTGAGTCCCGTCAGCGTCAGCGCCACGGCATAGAAGGTGCCGAGGATAAGACACACCGCAGCCTGGCCGCGCACGAAGCCGGCGATCGCCCGATCGGTTTCGTGCGCCAACTGATGCACGGTGTCGCGCTGGCGCACCGGAATCCAGCTATCGACCGCGTTGACCATCCGGTGCCAGTCATACAGCAGATAGAAGGCAACGACCGGAGTCACCACGATCAGCGAGAACAGCGACACAATGGCCCGGCCGCCGGACCAGAGCCCGGTCAGGAAGGTGGTGATCCAGCCGGCACCTTGCGTCACCAGATCGCTGATGCCCTTGTCGCTGCCGATGCCGCTGCCGAGCAGCTTGTTGAGCCACGGAATGCCCGGGTCGCTGACCAGCGAGCGCAGCTTGGTGACGTAAGTCGGAATATTCTGGATCAGCGCGCCGAGCTGCCCCCCGAGCAGCGGCAGAATGAGCAACAGCACCAGCACGATCAGCAGCACCACCAAAGTGATAATGCCGAGCGCCGCGACCATGCGGTTGACGCCCATGCGCTCGAGACGGTCGGTAAGTGGCGCCAGAAAATAGGCAATGGCCAGGCCGGCGATGAATGGCAGCAGGATGTCGGCCAGCAGCCACAGCAGCAGCACGAAGATCGCCAGCGCCACCAGCCAGAACGTCATCTGGCGTTGCAGGGTCAAGCCACCATTCGGCGGACTCGCTTCCGGGCCGGTCACGAATGCGCCTTCGGGGAATTCATGTGTCGGACCCAGTCGTTGAGATAGGCGGCGATCGACAGCAGCGTCAGCACCGCGACCGCCCCCATCAGGACCGCTCGCAGCGTCGGCACCTGGATATTGAAGCCGAGCGAGCCGAGCACCACGCAGGCGAAGGCAATCTGCGCCACGGTGTTCAGCTTCGACACCCACAGCGGTTTGATCTTGAGCGGGTTATCCATGAGCCAGGACAAGATGATGCCTCCGACGATCAGGATATCCCGCGACACCACCAGGATCACCAGCCAAAGCGGGATGTCCCCGTTGATCCCAAGCGTCAGGTAGATCGACACGATCAGCGCCTTGTCCGCCAAGGGGTCGAGATAGGCGCCAAGTTCCGTGGTCATGCCAAAACGCTTGGCCAGGAAGCCATCGACGGCATCGCTGACGCCGGCGACCAGAAACAGGACGAAGGCGATCCACATCGTATGGGAGGCAATCGCCCAGACGACGAGAGGCACCATGAAGATACGCGCCAGCGTAATAAGGTTCGGAATGCTCAAAGCCAGGCCCGGCTCACGTCACGCCCCCGGCACGGGGCCACTTCGGAAGGATATCCAACGGGCGGAGTATAACGGCGCGGGTGCCATTGCGCGAAGGTCCTTTTCGACGTAAGCGACGGCTAAATGTTGACAGGCGCGCGCTATTTTGCCGCCCCGGAGAGACAGGATGGCGGACAAGGCCCCGAATGAGCCCGGCCTGACCTATGCTCAGGCGGGCGTCGATATCGACGCCGGAAACCGGATGGTGGACCTGATCAAGCCACTGGTCCGCGCCACGGCCCGGCCCGGCGCCGACGCCGAAATCGGCGGATTTGGCGGCCTGTTCGACCTGAAACGCGCCGGTTACAAGGACCCGATCCTGGTCGCCGCCAATGACGGGGTCGGCACCAAGGTCAAGATCTCCATCGAAACCGGGCGCCACGACACCATCGGCATCGACCTTGTCGCAATGAGCGTCAACGACCTCGTGGTCCAAGGCGCCGAGCCCCTCTTCTTCCTCGACTATTACGCCACCGGACGGCTGGAGCCGGAAATCGGCGCCGCCGTGGTCGCCGGTATCTCCGTCGGCTGCCGGGACGCCGGCTGCGCCCTTATTGGCGGCGAGACCGCCGAGATGCCCGGCCTCTATCAGGGCGACGATTACGACCTCGCCGGCTTTGCCGTCGGCGCCGTCGAGCGCGGTGAGGTGCTGCCGCGACCGGACATCGCCGAAGGCGACGTCATCCTCGGCCTCGCCTCCTCCGGCGTGCATTCGAATGGCTATTCGCTGGTGCGCAAGGTGGTGGCCAAGAGCGGATTGCTGTGGAGCACATCGGCGCCGTTCGCGCCCGAGAAGTCGCTCGGCGAAGCCATCCTGACGCCGACGCGCATCTATGTGAAATCCTGCCTTGCCGCGATCCGCGCCACCAAGGCCGTCAAAGGTCTCGCCCATATCACCGGCGGCGGCTTCCCCGACAACATCCCGCGCGTGCTCCCAAAGAGCCTCGGCGCCCGCATTGACCTAACCAAAGTCAACGCGCCGCCGGTGTTCCGCTGGCTGGCGCAGGTTGGCAATATCGCGCCGAACGAAATGCTGCGCACCTTCAATTGCGGCGTCGGCATGATCGTCGTCGTCGCCCCGAAGGACGCGGCCGCGGTGACCGACGCCTTTGCCAAAGCCGGCGAGAAGGTCGCGGCCATCGGCAGCGTCATTCGCGCCAACGGCAATGAGCGCGTCATCTATGACGGCGCCCTCGATCTCAAGTTGTAACGCGATGCCCAAGAAGCGCGTCGCCGTTCTGATTTCCGGCCGCGGCTCGAACATGGCGGCGCTGATCGAGGCCGCAAAGGCACCGGACTATCCCGCGGAGATCGTGCTCGTCCTCGCCAACATCGCGGATGCCGGCGGGCTCGAGACGGCGCGCAACAACGGCATCGAAACCGCCGTCGTCGATCATAAGGCTTTCGGCAAAGATCGCGCCGCCTTCGATCGCGCCATGCACGACGTGCTCGTCGCGCACAACATCGAGCTGGTCTGCCTCGCCGGCTTCATGCGTCTCCTGACGCCGCAATTCGTGGCGCAGTGGAACGAGCGCATGCTCAACATCCACCCTGCTCTCCTGCCCGCCTTCAAGGGCCTCGACACGCACAAGCGCGCGCTCGACGCGAAGGCCAAGGTTCATGGCGCCACAGTGCATTTCGTCGTGCCGGAAATGGACGCCGGGCCGATCATCATGCAGGGCGCGGTTGTCGTGCGTGATGACGACACCGAAGCCACGCTCGCCGCGCGCGTGCTCAAAGTCGAACACACCATCTATCCCGCGGCGCTGAAGCTCGTTGCCGAAGATCGCGTCAAGGTTGCCGATGGCCGTTGTCTGATCGACGGCGTTGCGGTGCCGGATGCAGACGCGCTCACGCCTGCGGCGTAACGCCACGCACTAACACCGGCGTAACTGGCCACACGTTTTTGTGACTTGGACGTGGGGCCGCGCACTTCTAGTCCCAACGTCCTACTGCGACTCAAGGGGACAACAACAGAATGCTTACTCGCAATAACGAAACTCGTCTGCTCATTCCCGGCCTTTCCGGCTTTTACGCCGCGATGGAGCCTATCGCCTATACGCTCGTACGTGTTGTCTTGGGCCTCGTCCTGTTCATGCACGGCTGGCAGAAGGTGAACACTTTCGGCCTCGACAAGGTCAGCACAGCCTTTGCCACCAATTACGGACTGCCGGGTGCCTCGGCCTATCTTGTTGCGTTTGTCGAGTTGATTGGCGGCGCCGCCATCCTGATCGGCCTATTCACGCGCTTCTTTGCCTCGGCCTCGGCCATTCTCCTGCTGGTCGCGATGTTTGCCGCGCACTGGGCCAAGGGATTCTACGCCGGCCAGGGCGGCTACGAGTTCGCGCTGACGCTCGGCATCGTGGCCTTCTTCATCGCCATTCGCGGCGGCGGCCGTTATTCGGTCGACGCCAAGATCGGCAAAGAGCTGTAAGGCTCACCTCAGTCATTCCGGACGCGCGCACAAGCGCGCGGCCCGGAATGACCGTCACGCCTTCCGCACCCACACCTTATTGTCGTGAAACGCCGCGCCGCCGAACGGCGCCACCGCATCCGCGCCGGTGAGCGTGTTGATGCCGCGGCCGTCCACGTAAGCCGAATTCGGCCAGATCGATTCCGCGATCAGCACGCCGCGGCGCACGCCGTCGAACAGTTTGGCATGCAGGCGCACCTCGCCGCGCCGATTACCCAGCACGACCTCGTCGCCGTCAGCGATGCCCTGCTCTGCCGCGTCGTCCGGATGGATCATCACCGTCGGCCGTTTCTCGTTGGCCTGCGATGTCGGCGTTTCATTGAACGTCGAATTGAGGAAGCCGCGCGCCGGTGACGTCGCCAGCCGGAACGGATGTTCCGCATCGGCCGTCTCGACCACGTTCCAGTGATCGGGCAGCACCGGCATGTCGTCGACCGGACCTGACGTGTACGGGCTGCGGAATGGCACTTTCGGCCAGTCCGGCTTGAAGCGGAATTTGCCGTCCGGCCAGTTGAAGCCGTCGAGGTAATGCGCCTTCTCGAATGGCGGCTGGCAATCGATCCACTTATTGGCTTCGAGTTCGGCCAGCGTGCCGCGCTTCGAGCGGCGCAGCATGTCGTCGATCAGTTCGCGCGGGCTCATGCCGAAGCCCTCGTGCTCGGCGCCGAGACGTTCGGCCAAGGCGGCAACGACGTCGTGATTGTTACGGCACTCGCCCGGCGGTTCGACCAGCTTTGGCCCCAGCATAATGTATTGGTGGCCGCCGCCGCGATAAATGTCGTCGTGTTCGAGAAAGGTCGTTGCTGGCAGCACGATATCGGCGACCTCTGCCGTCTCGGTCATGAACTGCTCGTGGACGCAGACGAACAGGTCGTCGCGGGCAAAGCCGCGCTTCACCAAGGTCTGGTCCGGCGCCACCGACAGGGGATTGGTGTTCTGAATAAACAGCGCATCGACCGGCGGCCCGCCCCGCAAGGCGTCGCGGTCGCCGGTGAGGATCGCGCCGATCCGCGACTGATCGAGCATGCGCACTTTCGGGTCGAAGGCATCGGTGCCTTCGATCAGCGATTTGTTGAGGCCGAAGATATCGTTGTTGTTGTGAAAGGCGCCGCCGCCCTCATATTGCCAGGCGCCGGTGACGGCGGCGATCGACAGCGCCGCGTGCATATTGGCCGCACCATTGCGCGAACGGGCGAAGCCATAGCCGAGCCGGAAATAGGTGCGCTTGGTATCGCCGATCAGCCGCGCGAACTCTTCGATGGTCTCGACCGGCGTACCGGTGATCGCGGAGGCCCATTGCGGATCGCGCGTTTTGAGATGCGCTTCGAGTTCACGCGGCGCGTCGGTGTATTTGTCGAGATAGGCCCAGTCCGCCTTGCCGTCGCGGAACAGGCAATGCATCACCGCACAAGCAAGCGCGCCGTCGGTGCCGGGCTTCACCAGCACCGGAAGATCGGCCTGCGCCATGGTGCCGTTCATATAGACATCGACCGCTGCAATCTTGGCGCCGCGTTCTTTTCGCGCGTGCGTCGCATGGGTCATGACATTGACCTGCGTGTTGACCGGATTGGTGCCCCAAATCACCACGAGATCGGACTTCGCCATCTCGCGCGGATCGCTGCCGGCGATCTTGCCGGTGCCGGCGGCAAAACCAGACCACGCCGGATTGACGCAGATGGTCGAATGAAAGCCCGAATATTTCTTGACGTGGCGCAGCCGGTGGATGCCGTCGCGCATGACGAGGCCCATGGTGCCGGCGTAATAATACGGCCAGACGCTTTCCGCGCCGTGGTGCGTTTCGGCCTTCAATAGCTGCTCGGCCACGATATCGAGCGCGTCGTCCCAGCCGATGCGGCGAAACTCGCGCGAGCCTTTCCCGCCGACGCGCTGCAGCGGATGCATCAGGCGATCGGCGTGATGCTCGCGCTCGGCATAGCGCGCCACTTTCGCGCAGACGACACCCGCAGTGTAGTCGTTGTCGCGCGCGCCGCGCACGCGGCCGATGGTATGCGCGTCGAGAATTTCGACATCGAGCGCGCAGGTCGAGGGGCAATCATGCGGACAGGCCGAATGCCCGATCCGGATGGCTTGCTTCGGAGGCCGGACGGTCTGGTTCATGGCCGCGACTATACCGGCGGAGTCGCCGCAAGTCGCGCCCCTGTCGCGTCCTGTCCTAGACTTCGCTTTCCTTCGGCATGCGCGAGCGCCGCCACAGGCCGCCGACCGTCAGCACCAGCACCGCGCCGACCGCCGCGGCCGTGTACTCGACCACGTGCGCCGTGCCGGCCCCGTACTGGGCCAGATAGCCCGTCACCACCGGATCGGTCGCAATGACCTCACCGGAGATCCAGCCGAGCAGCGCCGCGCCGGCCCAGATCAGCACCGGGAAGCGGTCAAGCAGCGCCATGATCAGCGCCGCGCCGGCCACGATCAGCGGGATCGAAATGGCCAGGCCGATGACCAGCAGCGCCATGTTGCCGCCGGCCGCGGCGGCAATGGCGATGACGTTGTCGAGGCTCATGATGATGTCGGCGACCGCGACAATGCGCACGGCGCGCCACAGATTCTGCACCGCCTCGCCGTGATCGTCCTCGGCCTCGTCCGGCACCAGGAGCTTGGCGGCGATGTAGAGCAGCGCCAGGCCGCCCGCGATCTTGAGCCACGGCAGCAGCATCAGCGTCGCGACGACGCCAGTGAAGACAATGCGCATGCCGACGGCGACACCGGCGCCGAGGATCATGCCCCATTTGCGCTGATGCGGTGGCAGACCGCGGCAGGCCATGGCAATGACCAGCGCGTTATCGCCGGAGAGAAGGATGTTGATCCAGATGATCTTGACGAGCGCGATCCAGAATTCGCCGCCGCCCATCTGGCCCCAGCCGGAGCCGATCATCTCAAACAGATTTGCCACCGCTTTGTCTCCCCACCTGTGCCCGCATCGCGCTGTGCGGATAGTTCAAAGTTACACGGTTCAGTTCGCCGGATCGTTGCGGGCCGCCCCTTTGCGGAAGCGGCCCGCCGCCGGTTCTTCGCTAATTGATCTTAGCCGACGATTTCGTTGCCGGAGAAGAACTGGGCGATCTCGATCGCCGCGTTCTCGGCCGAGTCCGAACCATGCACCGAGTTCTCGCCGATCGACTTGGCGTGGGTCTTGCGGATGGTGCCATCGGCCGCCTTCGACGGGTCAGTGGCGCCCATCACGTCCCGGTACTTGGCAATCGCGCCTTCGCCTTCGAGCACCTGCACGACGACCGGCGCCGAGATCATGAAATCGACGAGTTCGCCGAAGAACGGCCGTGCCTTGTGAACGGAATAGAACTGCTCGGCCTGGTCCTTGGTGATGCGCACGCGCTTCTGCGCGACGATGCGCAGACCGGCCTTTTCGATCATGGCATTGATCGCGCCGGTCAGGTTCCGCTCGGTGGCATCGGGCTTGAGGATCGAAAAAGTACGCTCAACTGCCATCGGGTTTAAATCCTTCAGTGGAATTGATCGGACTGATGTCCGACTTTGATTGGAGGGGAGATTGCGGGCGGCTTATACCGGGGGCCGAGGGGGCCCGGCAAGGCCGGTTTTCCTCTCCTTTCAAGGACTTTTCCGAGAGAGCTGGAGGCATTGATGAAATCCCGCTACCAGATGTTCGCCGCCTACAATGCCTGGTGCAATGAGCGGCTCTACGATGCCATCGCCAAGGTGCCGGACGCCGAATACCGCGCCGATCGCGGCGCCTTCTTCAAATCGCTGCACGGCACGCTGAATCACCTCCTGGTCGCCGACCGTATCTGGATGCGGCGCTTTACCGGCGTCGGCGAGGTCCCACCGGGCCTCAACGCCATCCTGTTCGACCGTTTCGAGGATTTACGGGCCGCTCGCCGCTCGCAAGACGTTCTTATCAATCGCTACATAGACGGCCTCGATCAGGCCAGGCTCGACGGGACGTTGCGCTACAAGACGGTTGTCAATCCGCAGGTCATCGAGCAGCCGCTGGCGCCCGCGCTGGACCATTTCTTCAATCACCAGACGCATCACCGCGGCCAGGCGCACGCCCTTCTCACCGCCATTCTCGGCAATGATGCGACGCCGAGTTTCGACCTTCTGATCCTCCAGCGCGAAACCGGCATGGGCCTGAGCTCGATGAGCTGAGCTCCATCTCGTCATTCCGGACGCGGCAAGACGCGCCCGGAAGGACATCGGAATTGGGGATTGCGCGGCGCGGGCGTGTCGGCCACAAGGCGCGCATCATGCTGATTATCGACAATCTCACCGTCCGCATCGCCGGCCGTTCCCTGCTCGAGGATGCCAGCGCCCGGGTCACGCCCGGCGCGCGCGTCGGCCTGATCGGCCGCAATGGCACCGGCAAATCGACGCTGTTCAATGTCATCACCGGCCAACTGGGCGCGGAAACCGGTTCCGTCAGCCTGCCGCCGCGCTGGCGCATCGGCCGCCTCGCCCAGGAAGCGCCGAACGGTCCCGAGAGCCTGCTCAAAGTCGTGCTGCAAGCGCCGAGCGAGCGCACCGACCTGCTGGCCGAAGCTGAAACCGCCACCGATCCGAACCGTATTGCCGAGATTCAGTCGCGCCTTGCCGACATCGGCGCCCATGCCGCCCCGGCCCGGGCCGCCGCCATCCTGTCAGGGCTCGGCTTCTCGCCGTCGGACCAGCAACGCCCCTGCACCGAATTTTCCGGCGGCTGGCGCATGCGCGTCGCCCTCGCCGCGACCTTGTTCGCCGAACCCGACCTGCTGTTGCTCGACGAGCCCACCAACTATCTCGATCTCGAAGGCACGCTGTGGCTGCAGGATCATCTGGCGAAATATCCGCACACCATGATCGTGGTCAGCCATGACCGCGACCTCCTGGACAATTCGGTCAACCAGATCCTCGCCCTCGAAGCCAAGAAGCTCACGCTCTACAAAGGCGGCTATTCCGACTTCGAGCGCCTGCGCAGCGAACGCCTCGCGCTCGACCAGAAGATGATCAAGAAGCAGGAGGCCCAGCGTGCGCATCTGCAGGCCTTCGTCGATCGCTTCCGCGCCAAGGCCACCAAGGCGCGGCAGGCGCAGTCGCGCATCAAGATGCTGGCCAAGATGCAGCCCATCGTGTCGATGACGACGGACGATGTGCGGCCGATCAACATTCCCGCACCGGACAAGCTGCTATCGCCGCCGATCATCGCCACCGACGGCGTCGCGGTCGGCTACGAGCCCGGCCATCCGGTGCTCAGCGGCGTATCGCTGCGCATCGACAATGATGACCGCATCGCGCTGCTGGGCTCCAACGGCAACGGCAAATCGACTTTGGTGAAGCTGCTTGCCGGCCGCCTCAAACCCGAGCGCGGCACTGTCACGCGCGCCGCGCCTTTGAAGGTCGGCTACTTCGCGCAGCATCAGGTCGACGAGCTCGACCTCAACGACAGCCCCTACGATCATGTCCGCCGCCTGATGCCCGATCAGCCGGAAGCCAGAATACGCGCCCGCGTCGGCGCCATCGGCTTTTCCGGTGACGCCGGCAACACCAAGGTCGAGAAACTGTCGGGCGGCGAGAAAGCCCGATTGATGCTGGGCCTGTCGACCTTCGAGGCGCCGCATCTCATCATCCTCGACGAGCCGACCAACCATCTCGACATCGACAGCCGCGGCGCGCTGATCGAAGCAATCAACGATTTCCCCGGCGCCGTGATCCTGGTGTCGCACGACCGTTATTTGCTGGAAGCCTGCGTCGACCGGCTGTGGCTGGTGGCGGGCGGCAAGGTCAAACCCTTCGACGGCGATATCGAGGACTACCACCGCTTCATCCTGTCGGAAGGCAAGCCGTCGAGCGTCGCGAAAGCCGCGCCGCGCGTCGATCCGGCCGAAGCGCGCCGCGCCGCCGCCGAAAAACGCGCCGAGACGGCACCGCTACGCAAGCAGATTCAAAAAGCGGAAGCCGACATAGCGCAGCTCAACAAGCAACTCGCCAAGCTCGACAACACGCTGGGCGACGGCGAGCTGTTCGTGAAGGACCCTGCACGCGCCGCCGATCTGTCGAAGACACGCGCGAACGTCGTCGCGGCGATCGCCAAGGCCGAAGAGGAATGGCTCGCCGCTTCCAGCGCACTGGAGCAGGCGTAAATTCCGGCGCCGGATTAGTTGATGCGGGTCGGCGCGCGCTTCGGCGCCGGTTTCTTCTTCGCCACCGGTTTCGGCTTCTGCGCTTGCGGCAACGCATCGACCACCTTCAGGCGGCCCGACGCAAAGGTGTACACGCCCGGCCACTGCCCAGCGGCGTAGGTCAGCACGGTCTTGCGCTCGTTGTTTTCGGCCGCGCTAATAGCGACGTTGCTTGGCGTGCCGGCGCGGCGCACCACCTGGCATTCCGACATCCCGAGCGCGACGCCGCCCAGGACCGGTGCGTCACCGCCCGCTGGCATCGGCGAACCGGCAAGATCGCCCGCCACCGAGCCGGCTTGCGGCGCGGCGGGGCTTGCCGGCGCTGGCGTCTCGGCCGCCGCAGCAGCACAGCTGCCGTCAGGATTGACGAGATCTTCCGGAGGCACCGGCCCGCTGGGCCCGAGCGACAAATTCTTGGCCGTCCCCATCGAGCCTGAGCCGTCCTCGCGCGAGAACAGGCCGCTCACCGGCTTAGAAAACCAGCCGGCGTCAGAGCGCAGCGTATCGCTCATGCTGTTCACACTGCCGCAGCCACCAAGGGCAAGCGCCACAAGCGCAGTGCCGGCCATCGCCAGTTTCGATTTCACGTCGCGTCGCACCAAGACAAACATCCCCGGATCAATTCATCATCAGCAATCTATCGTATTGTCCCTTAAGACCTATTTTGCGTCATCACAATGGCAGCGGCAACTCGGCCAGTGGCCGAGCCGCTGCTCAAATCAAGGGGAACCGGACGGCGGTTCTCAGGCTTTCTTGACCCAGCGGCCCTGCTCGTCGGGCTGCCAATAGGTCGCCTCGAAGCCCTTGCCCTTGGCCTCGGTCCAGAAGCCCCGCGCTTGCGCCACCGCGTCATCGTCGTTGCCGTCGAACACCAGCACGATGCGCTGATAGGCCTCGGCGTCAGCCGGCAGCGCTGCGCCATCGATCAGGAAACGCACGGTCGCGGCATTCGGATTGGTGTCGTTGACCGTGAGCAGCACCGGTTGCTGTGCCGCTTCCGCCTCGCGCCAGGTGCCGTGCGGCAGGAAGCCGTCGTCGCGATAGGTCCATAGATGGGCGTCGAGCGCCTCGATGCGCTCTTCGCTGGAGCCTTGCACCGCGACGCGCCAGCCGCGCTCCAGCGATTTCTCGATGAGCGGCGTCAGCACGCCTTCGAGCTTCTGGCCCTGCAGATGGTAGAAGAGAATTTCGGTCATGACTTCCGCATCATACGCAGGCCCGCCGGTGCCGTCTCGAACTGACTAAATTTAGACACGTTTTGATTGTCTCATCGGAAACTGCAACGGGAGGATAACATGGACCGAAAAGGCAAATGCCATGCGTTCCTTCCGAAGTCTCGGCATCGCGGTCGCGATGCTCGTCCCGCTGTCGGCGATTGACACGCCGGCTTACGCAATCACCACCGAACAATGGCGCAATGTCTGCTTCGACTCGCTGGGCCTGCGCAGCGCGACGTCGCAAGTCGACGTCGGCAAAGCCGGCTTCAGAATGGACGATGGCGTCGCGCCGGCCGCCCGTGCCAAGCCGCCGCCGCCCACATGGGACGCCACGCTCAGGAGCACCATCGCGTTCATCAAGGCCTATCCGGACTCGGGCGGCAACTACTTGCTGATCGTTCAATGCGTCGGCACCGCCGAGCGATACGGCACAACGTTTCCCAAGTGCAATTCGACGCAGACGCCGATCACGGCGGCAACGCCGAAGACGCTCAGCGAATACACGGATGATGAACTCATCGACTGGGTGAACGCCAACATTCCATGATGCCGGACGGCCGCTGAATGCCGAGCGACCCGCGTGGCGGATTTTGAACGCGCAAGAGAGCCAGGCGCCCTCACCGCTCGTAGAAATCCGCCACCAGCCGGTCGAGCAGCCGGACGCCCCAGCCCGAAGCCCAGCTTTTGTTGATGTCGTTCTGGCGCGAATCCATGCCGGTGCCGGCAATGTCGAGATGCGCCCACGGCGTCTTGTCGACAAAGCGCTGCAGGAACTGCGCCGCAGTGCTTGAGCCGCCGGCGCGCGAGCCGCCGGTGTTCTTCATGTCGGCGAACTTTGAATCGATCATCTTGTCGAACGCCGCCGACAGCGGCATGCGCCACACCGGCTCGCCCGTCGCCTCGCCGCTCGCCGTCAGGCGCTCGCTGAGTTCGTCGCTGTTGGAGAACAGGCCGGCAAATTCATGACCGAGGGCCACAATGATGGCGCCGGTCAAGGTCGCCAGATTGACCATGAACTGCGGTTTGTATTTTTCCTTTGTGTACCAGAGCACGTCCGCGAGAACGAGGCGGCCTTCGGCGTCGGTGTTGATGATCTCGATGGTCTGGCCCGACATCGAGGTCACGATGTCGCCGGGCCGCTGCGCATTGCCGTCCGGCATGTTCTCGACGAGACCGATAACGCCAACGGCATTGACCTTGGCTTTACGCCCTGCAAGCGCCTGCATCAGGCCGACGACGCAGGCCGCGCCCGCCATGTCGCCCTTCATATCTTCCATGCCGGCCGCCGGCTTGATCGAAATGCCGCCGGTGTCGAAGCACACGCCCTTGCCGATGAAGGCAACGGGCGCCTCGCCCTTCTTGCCGCCGTTCCAGCGCATCACAACGACGCGACTCTCGCGCGTCGAGCCCTGGCCGACGCCGAGCAGCGCGCCCATGCCGAGCTTCTTCAGCGCCGCCATATTGAGAATCTCGACTGTGCAGCCGGCTTTTTTCAATGCCAGCGTGCGGCGAGCGAACTCTTCCGGGAAGAGCACATTTGGGGGCTCGTTGACGAGATCGCGCGCCGTGAGCACGCCGCCGGCAAGGGCCTCGCGCGCGACAAAGGCCTTGCGTGCCGCCGCGACGTCGCCGGTTGCAATGACGACGTTACGCTGGCCGACCGGCTTGTCGTCGGCTTTGCGTTTGGTCTTGTAGCGGTCGAAGGCGTAGGCGCGCAGCAGCATGCCCAGCGCCAGATCGGCAGCCTGCTCGGCACTCATGCCGGCATTTTTGCCGCCATCCTTGCCCTTGCCCGCCGCCGGCAGGTCGGCGACGACCGTGGCATCGCCCGCCTTCGGCAGTTTGCCCATCGCCGCACCGCCCAGCTTGACGATGTCCTCTGACTTCAGCTCGGCCACCTTGCCGGCGCCGAGCACGAACAGACGGTCGACCTTGAGCCCGTCGGGCATGATCAGTTGGAGCGCGGAGCCGCTTTTACCGCTGAATTGCTCGGCCTTGGCCGCGCGGGTCACCAGCGCCGCCGCCGCCCCGAGGGCCTCGGTCGCACGCGCGCCGAACTTCAACCCCTCATCGCAGAAAACGACCAATGTGCCGCCCGGCTTGGCTGCGAAAACGGGACTAAACGAGATCCGGGGAGCATCGGCCATGGCGGGGTCCTTGGGTCAGGCAGGAAATAGCGACGACCTGACCCATATGCGCCGCACCGGGGGCTCTGCAAAGCCCCCGAACCGCCAAATGGAGCCTTTTCACCAGCCACAAACCAGCTCTGAGCCGAACTGCCCAAGGGCGCCGTTACAGCTTGCCAGAATCGCTTCCCGCAGGCTTGGTTTGGGCCCAGTATCCGCCCCCGCCATTAACCAATTGTTGGGCATGTTCAATGGCTTTGCCTTGCCTGAGCCATTTTGTACGTCGAACAACGTTAACCAACAGGATCGGGTTAAGATTGCTGCGTCACGGTGCCGGACGGGGGTCCGGCGCGGGGGCGTTTTAGGGGACCTGGGACAAGACAGCGCGCATGGGCTCCATCAGCCGCTATATCTTCCGCACCACCTTCGGTGCCTTTGCGCTCGTGCTCATCAGTCTCACGGCGGTGATCTGGGTGACCCAGGCGCTGCGCGACATCGACATCATGACCAGCCAGGGCCAGACCATTCTGGTCTTCGTCGGCATCACCGGTCTCATTATTCCCCTGCTCGTTCTGGTGATCGCGCCGATCGCGCTGCTGATCGCGGTCGCGCACAACCTCAACAAGCTATCGACCGATTCCGAGATCATCGTCATGAACGCGGCCGGCATGTCGCCGTGGTTCCTGTTCCGCGCCTTCATGTCAGTAACGCTTGTTGTCTCCATCCTGGTGATGGCGATCAGCGCCTATTTCGCGCCCAAGGGCCTGCGCATGCTGCGCGACTGGCTGACCGAAGTGCGCGCCAATGTCGTCAGCACCATCGTCCAGCCAGGTCGCTTCACGCCGATCGAAGCCAATGTCACCATCCATATCCGCGAGCGGCGACAGAACGGTCAGCTCGTCGGCATTTTCCTCGACGACCGCCGCAATCCGAACGAGCGCATGACGGTGATCGCCGAACGCGGCGAACTCGTGGATAACGACAACGGCACGTTCCTCGTTCTGCAAGATGGCATCGTGCAGCGCCAGGAGACCCGCAAGCCGGAGCCCGCAATGGTCGTGTTCGACCGTTACGCGTTCGATCTGTCGCAGTTCTCCGGCGGCCCGCAAGCGGTCACATACTCGATCCGCGAGCGCTATCTCTGGCAGCTTCTGTTCCCGGATCCCAAAGACAAATACTATGTCGAGCAGCCGGGCCAGTTCCGCGCCGAATTGCATGACAGGCTGGTGGCGCCCCTTTATCCCATCGCCTTCGTCATCATTGCCTTCGCCTATCTCGGGCCGCCGCGGACCACGCGCCAAAGCCGCAACATGTCGATGCTGGGCGCCATTGGCGGCGTCGCCTTGCTGAGGCTCATCGGCTTTGCCTCAACCGTGCTCGGCGCCAACGCGCCGTTCATGCTGGTCCTGCAATACATCGCCCTCGCCTTCGCCATCGGCGGCGGGCTTTTCGTCATTCATCGCGGCCTGATCATCGAGCCGCCGGCCTTTCTCAACCGCTGGATCGAAACGGCAACGGCACGTATCCTGCGCCTCACGCAACGCGTGGCCGCGTCATGAACGTCGTCGGCGGCACATTGGCGCGCTATTTCGGCATGCGCTTCCTGAACACCGTGCTCCTGGTGTTCGCGGGCATTTTTCTTCTGGTGGCTTTGCTCGATTACATCGAGTTGATGCGCCGGGCCTCCGACATCCCGAATGTTTCGGGAATCATGGTGGCCAAGACGTCCCTGTACCGCGTGCCGCAGGTCACCGAGCGCATCCTGCCGTTCTGCATCCTGATCGGCGCCATGTCCTGCTATCTCAACCTGTCGCGCCGGCTCGAACTGGTGGTGGCGCGCTCGGCCGGCATGTCGGCCTGGCAATTCGTCGCGCCGGCGCTGATCGTCGCCTTCCTGCTCGGCGTCTTCGCCACGACCGTCTACAACCCGGTGTCCGCCATCCTCCAGGAGCGCTCCAAGCGCTTCGAGGCCGAATTGTTCGGCCAGAACGCGATGGGCGCCCAAAGCGGCGGCCCGTTCTGGCTCAGCCAGAAGACCAGCGATGGCACGGCGATCATCAATGCCGCGTCAAGCCGCGACCAAGGCGTGTCGCTGTTCGGCGTCACCGTGTTCAGCTTCGACAATGAGGGACATTTCCGCCAGCGTATCGAGGCCCGATCCGCAGTGCTGGAACCGGGGGTGTGGCACCTGTCCAATGCCCGCGTCTATGAGTTGCAGAAGCTGCCTCTCGACCTGGCCGAGTTCCGGTTCCAGACCAGCCTCACCCCCGAGCAGGTTCGCGAAAGTTTTGCAACCCCAGAGACAGTACCTTTTTGGGAATTGCCACTGTATATCCGCATTGCCGAGCACGCTGGACTTGGCGCGGCAGGCTATAGATTGCAGTTCCAGAAGCTTCTTGCCCGGCCCTTCTTTCTGGCCGCCATGGTATTCCTTGCCGCGGCTGTAAGTTTACGGTTCTTCCGTTTCGGTGGCGTGCAGAAGATGGTTTTGAGTGGCGTCACCGCGGGCTTTCTGCTTTATATCCTCCAGAAGGTAACCGAGGACCTGAGCAAGGCCGACCTGATGCACCCAGTGGCAGCGGCCTGGCTGCCTGTGCTCGTTGGCGGCCTGACCGGGTTTATGGCGTTGTTGTATCAGGAGGACGGTTGATGGCGGTGCGCCCCAGCACTCGTCCGTCAGTGTCAGACCGCCGCTCCCGCGGCGTATGTCGCGTTTGGACAGCCCTGTTTCTGGCCGCCTGCGGTCTCGGCGCTCTCAGCGTCGGCTTGCCTGCGCCTGCTCACGCCCAAACGACTCTCGACTTCCCGCCGCCGCCGCCGGCGCGCGCCAAGTCGGCCGCTGCCATCGAGCGCGACAAGTCCGGCCAGAAGCAGATGCTCGTTCAGGCCAACGAGATCAAATACGACTACGCCAACAATCGCGTTTCGGCCGTCGGCAACGTGCAGCTCTACTACGGCGGCGCGACCATCGAGGCTGACAAGGTTACTTACGACCAGAAGACCAAGCGGCTGCGCGCTGAGGGAAATGTCCGCCTCACCGAGGAAGACGGCAAGATCACGCATGGCCAGGTGATGGATCTGGCCGATGATTACCGCGACGGCTTCGTCGATTCCTTGCGCGTGGAGACGCCGGACCGCACCCGCATGGCCGCCGCGCAGGCCGAGCGCTCTGGCGGCAACTACACGGTGTTTCACAACGGCGTCTACACCGCCTGCGAACCCTGTAAGGACAACCCGCAGAAGCCGCCGCTCTGGCAGGTGAAGGCTGCGCGCATCGTCCACGATCAGGGCGAGAAGATGATCTATTTCGAGGACGCGAAGCTGGAGTTCTTCGGCCAGCCCCTCATGTATTTGCCGTACTTCTCGGCGCCCGATCCGACCGTGAAGCGCAAGACCGGCTTCCTGATGCCGACCGTCTCGACGAGCTCGAAATACGGCACCGCGGTCGAGATCCCCTACTATTGGGCGCTGGCGCCCGATTACGACGCGACCGTCGCGCCGATGATCACCACCAAGCAGGGTGTGCTGCTGCAGGGCGAATTCCGCCAGCGGCTGATCAACGGCGCCTATTCGATCCGCGCCGCCGGCATCCATCAGGCCGATCCGAACTATTTCAAGCGCAGCGACGGCTCCTCCACGCCGGGCTTCCGCGACAATCGCGGCAGCGTGGAATCGAGCGGCCGCTTCGCGATCAACGACAAGTGGGCCTGGGGCTGGGACGCGCTGTTGGTGTCCGACCGCACGTTCCTGCAAGACTACAATCCGCGCCTGTCGCAGTACCGCGCCACCGATCCGCTGCAGACCGGCATGGCCGAAGGCAAGTCACAGCTCTACCTGACCGGTCGCGGTAGCCGCAGCTATTTCGACGCCCGCAGCATGTACTATCTCGGCTTCTCGGAGTCGGACGTGCAGGGCCAAATCCCGGTCGTCCATCCGGTGGTCGACTACGACTACACCGTCGATCGTCCGATCATCGGCGGCGAACTCGGCTTCAAGTTCAATCTCACCAGCCTGTCCCGCAGCCAGGCCAATTTCGACGCCATCACGAAAACAGCGCTCACCGCCGGCTCGAACGGCGGCAGCATTTGCAACACGGCCGATCCCGCCGCCAAGACTTCGGCCAACTGTCTGTTGCGCGGCGCGCCCGGCACCTTCAGCCGCTTCACCGCGGAGACACATTGGAAGCGCAGCATCACCGACGGCCTGGGCCAAGTGTTCACGCCCTTCGCCTCGGTGCGCGCCGACGCCGGTTCGATGAACGTCTCCAACGACCCGAACATCGGCAACTTCGTCAGCCCCGGTCAAACCGACCTCGTCCGCTTCATGCCGACCGTTGGTTTGGAATACCGCTTCCCCTTCATCAATGTCAGTTCCTGGGGCACGCAGACGGTCGAACCGATCGCGCAGATCATTGTGCGGCCGAACGAAACGCAGGTCGGCAAGTGGATCAACGAAGACGGCCAGAGCCTGATCTTCGACGACACCAACCTGTTCAAGGTCGACAAGTTCTCGGGTTATGATCGCGCCGAAGGCGGCAGCCGCGCCAATTACGGCATCCAGTACACCGCGCAGTTCGACAAAGGCGGCTTCGTCAACGCCCTGTTCGGCCAGTCGTACAGCCTGTTCGGTCAGAACTCCTTCGCCGTCACCGACAGCAGCAATACCGGCCTCAACAGCGGCCTCGATACCCGATCCTCGGATTACGTCGCCCGCCTCGCCTACCAGCCGAACAGCATCTTCACCTTCACCTCGCGCTTCCGCTTCGATCAGGCCAATTTCGGCATGCAGCGGATGGAGCTTGAGGCTTCCGCCAGCTTCGACCGCTGGAGCGGTTCGGTGCTCTATGGCGACTACGCGGCACAGCCGCTCATCGGCTTCCTCGACCGCCGCCAGGGCATCCTGGGATCCGGCCAGTACAAGCTGGACGCCAACTGGGTGATCCTCGGCCAGGCGCTCTACGACATCAACGACAAGAAGTTCGCCCAGACGCGGCTCGGCCTCGGCTATATCGACGATTGCCTCATCTTGGCCGTGAATTACATTACTAATTACACCTACAGCGGCAACGTCTCGAACAACCACACCGTGATGCTGCAGCTGAGCCTGCGCACGCTGGGCGGTACCTCGGTCAGCCAGGGTGTGGGCGGTCAATAACGCCTTGCCGCTTGTGGCGGCGGTAACAGGGCCGCTACGGCGGCCGCAGAACGGGCGGCCACGGCCCTTGTTGACGTGGACCCTTGAAGCCCTGGATTCTTGAAGACTCGGACTCTTGAAGACCTGGACCTCTGGAATACCTGAACACTTGTAGGCGCGGATATGATGGAACGGACGATGTCGGGGCAGCGGCGGAAACCTCAACCGAACCGAGTCTGGATCGCAGGCGCCCTGGTGGCGGCGGCTTTCGCCGTGCTCGTCGCCCCCGCTCCGGCGCGTGCGCAAGTCGTGGTCATCGCCAACGGCTCGCCCATCACCGAGCTCGATATCTCTCAGCGCAGCAAGCTCATCGCCACCTCGACACGCAAGACACCGACGCGCCAGGAGGTCATCAATGAGCTGATCGATGATCGCCTCAAGATCGCCAAGGCGAAATATTACGGGCTCGATGTCGGCGACAAGGAAGTCGACAACGCCTTCGAGAACATGGCGCAGCGTCAGCGTATGACGCCGGCGCAGTTCGGCCAGATGCTGGAGCGCAGCGGCATTTCGCCGGCCGCCCTCAAGGCGCGCCTGAAAGCTCAGATCGTCTGGACCCAGATGGTGCGTGGCCGCTTCGGCTCCAGCCTGCAGGTCGGCGACGCCGACGTCGCCAACGCCATGCGCGCCGCGAACACGCCGGAAAACGTCACCGGCTATGTCTACACGCTCTATCCCATTACCGTGATCATTCCCAATGGCTCCGCGCCCGGCATCGCCGATGCCAAACGGCGGGAGGCCGAGAACCTGCGCAGCCGCTTCAACAGTTGCGACTCAGGAATCCGGCTGGCGCGCGGCCTGCGCGACGTTGCCGTGCGTGAGCCGGTGACACGCAGCTCTTCCGACCTGCCCGATCAGCTTCGCGATGTGCTGGCGCGGCTCGAGATCGGCCGGCTGAGCACGCCGGAAGCGACCCCACAGGGCTGGCAGATGTTCGCGTTGTGCGGAAAGAGAGAAAACCAGACCGACTCGCCGGCCAAGAAAGAGATACGCGAGAAGCTCTTCAACGAGCGCTACGAAGCGGAATCCAAGAAATTCCTGGAAGACATTCGCAAGTCGGCGATGATCGAATACAAATGACACCCGCGTCCGGCCTTCCCCTCGCACTGACTTTGGGCGAGCCGGCCGGCATCGGCCCCGAACTCACGCTCGATGTCTGGCGCCGCCGCACCGCGCTGCATGTGCCGGCGTTCTACGTCGTCGGCGATCCTGATTTTTTTCGCGACCGCGCCCGCATGCTGGGCCTCGATGTGCCGGTGAAGAGCGTCGCGGCTGCGGAAGCCTGCGCCACCTTCGATCGCGCCCTTCCGGTGGTGCCGCTCGACATTCAGGTGACGGCACAGCCGGGCGTGCCCGATGGCTCCAGCGCCCCCGCCGCAATTGCGTCGATCCGCCGCGCCGTCGCCGATGTGCTCGCGGGCCGCGCCGGTGCCGTAGTGACCAATCCGATCGCCAAGAACGTGCTCTATCGCTCCGGCTTCGCCGAGCCGGGCCACACCGAATTCCTCGCCAAGCTCGCGGAAGAAGCGACCGGCCGCAAGACGCAGCCGGTGATGCTGCTGTGGTCGCCCGAACTCGCTGTGGTCCCGGTGACCATCCATCTGCCGTTGAAGGACGTGGTCGGCCGCCTGAGCAAGGCGCTGATTATCGAGACCGGCCGCATCGTCGCGCGCGATCTAGCCAACCGCTTCGGCATCGCACGGCCCCGGCTGGCGATTGCCGGCTTGAACCCGCATGCCGGCGAGAATGGCGCGCTCGGCGAAGAGGACCGCGACATCGTCGCGCCCGCCGTCGCCGCGCTGCGCAGCGAAGGCATTGATGCGGTCGGACCGCTGCCCGCCGACACGCTGTTTCATGCACGTGCCCGCGCGGGTTACGACGTCGCTTTGTGCATGTATCACGACCAGGCGCTGATCCCGATCAAGACGCTCGCCTTCGATCACGGCGTCAACGTCACCTTGGGTTTGCCGTTCGTGCGCACCTCGCCCGATCACGGCACGGCCTTCGATATCGCCGGCACCGGCAAGGCCGATGCCTCAAGCCTTGTTGCAGCGCTCATCCTCGCCGCGCGGCTGTCGGCACACGCGCCGACGTTGGCGACGGCCCAATAGGCACATACTCCATGGGCTCGATCGACGATCTGCCCCCGCTGCGCGACGTCATCCGCAAACACGAATTGCGGCCCAAGAAATCGCTCGGCCAGAACTTCCTGCACGATCTCAATCTCACGGCCCGCATCGCGCGCGCCGCCGAGCCCCTGGAGTCCGTCACCGTCATCGAGGTCGGCCCCGGACCGGGCGGGCTGACACGTGCGCTCTTGTCGCTCGGCGCCCGCCGCGTCGTCGCTATCGAGCGCGACGAGCGCGCCATCGGCGCGTTGCAGGAAATATCGGACCACTATCCGGGCCGGCTCGAAATCGTATCCGGTGACGCGCTGGAGGCCGACTACAACGCGCTGATCGGCCCCGAGCGCTGCCGCATCGTCGCCAACCTGCCCTACAATGTCGGTACCGCTCTGCTGATCCAGTGGCTCACCGCCGAACCCTGGCCGCCGTTTTACGACCGCATGGTGCTGATGTTTCAGCGCGAGGTTGCCGAACGCATTGTTGCCCGTGTCGGTGACGATGCCTATGGCAGGCTTGCCGTGCTCGCCGGTTGGCGTACCGACGCGAAGATATTGTTCGATGTGGCGCCATCGGCCTTCGTGCCGCCGCCCTCGATCACCTCATCGGTGGTGCGGCTCGAGCCGCGCGACACCCCAATTCCCTGCGATGCGAACGCCCTGCAGCGCGTTACCGAGGCCGCCTTTGGTCAGCGACGCAAGATGCTGCGGCAGAGCCTTAAATCGCTCGCCGTCGACACCGCCGCCCTGCTCGGCGCTGCCGGCATCGAGCCGACCGCGCGCGCCGAAGAGATCGACGTGCCGGGATTCGTGGCGCTGGCGCAGGAATATGTGAAGCTGAAGAACCAGTAGCTCGCAAGCCAATGGGGCTACGGCGTCAGCCCTTTCAGTTCCGTCAGCAGCTTGTCGACGAACACATTCAGGTTCGGCATCTTCACGCGCTTGAGCCGTTCCGCGATCAGGATGGCGCGCAGCCGCGCAAAGCTCTTGTCGAGATCGCGGTTGACCAGAATGTAATCGTACTCGTTCCAGTGCTGGAATTCTTCCGCGGCATTGCGCAGCCGTTGCGCGATCACGGCATCGCTGTCCTCGGCGCGGCGCACCAGGCGCGACTTCAGCTCCTGCGCCGACGGCGGCAGCACGAATACGGTCACCACATCGTCGCGCATCTTGTCGAGCAGTTGCCGCGTGCCCTGCCAGTCGATGTCGAACAGCACGTCGCGGCCTTCCGCTAGCGCCTTCTCCACCGGCTCGCGCGGCGTGCCGTAGAAATTGCCGTGAACCTCGGCCCATTCGAGCAGTTCGCCGGAGTCGCGCATCACCTCGAACTGGCGTTTGGTCTTGAAGAAGTAGTGAATGCCTTCGATCTCGCTCGGCCGCTTCGCCCGCGTCGTCGCCGACACCGACAAAGCCAGCTTGCCGGGATAATCGATATTTTCCTGCTCCAGCAGGGTGCGGGTCAGCGTGGTCTTGCCGGCGCCGGAGGGCGACGACAGCACCAGCATGATGCCGCGGCGTGTGATGTCGGGTTCGTCGTTCATTCCAGGTTCTGCACCTGTTCGCGGAACTGCTCGACCACGGTTTTCAGTTCAAGCCCGATATTGGCAAGCTCGACGTCATTGGCCTTGGCGGTCAGCGTATTCGATTCGCGGTTGAGCTCCTGCGCCAGAAAATCGAGGCGGCGCCCGATCGGCCCGCCCTCGGCAATCAATTTGCGTACCTGGGTGCCGTGGGAGGCAAGCCGGTCCAGCTCTTCGCGGATGTCGGCCTTGCTCGCCATCAGGATTGCCTCCTGATAGAGGCGGTCGCTGTCGAACCGCTGCGAGGCCTCGATCAGGTTCGCGATCTGCTCGGCGAGCCTGGCCTTGATCGCTTCCGGCTTGCGGCCGGGCGCTGCCTCGGCGCGTGCGGCGAGCGATCCGATTTCGTCGAGCCGCGCCGTCAGGATCTTGCCGAGCGCATCGCCTTCGGCCCGGCGCATCGCGACCAGATCGGCGAGCGTCTTGTTGAAGCCGGCAATCACCGCCTGCTCGGCCGCCTGGCGAGCCTCCGGCGTGTCGTCATCTTCAGTCACCTCGATCACGCCCTTGAGCGCGAGAATGCCGTCGAGCGTCGGCCGCCCCGCGCCGACAATGCGGTTATCGATTTCATCAAGCGTGGCGATGATCGCCGCCAGCACCGGCTCGTTGATTTTTACCTTCGGCGCCGTGCCTTTGCGCTCGACCGAAAGATTGCCGTAGACCGTGCCGCGGGCGAGCGCATCGTTCGCCGCCTTGCGGGCTGCGACGTCGACGGCGTCCCAGCCCGGCGGCACGCGCAGGCGCACGTCGAGCCCCTTGGCATTGACGGACTTGATCTCCCAATTCCAGACATAGGCGCCGGCGACGCCCTGCCCACGGGCAAATCCGGTCATGCTCGACAAGGCCATAGATAAAAACTCGCGCTGCTGTTCAACGGTGAAGACCGGCGGACCTTATAGCGTTTTCAAGCGAGGTGGATACCGATCCGCGTGAAGAAACGCGCCGACATAAAGCATCCGGTCGGGGCGTGGAAACGCCGCTTCGGCAGAAAGCATAGAAGAAGGAAACCGCTCCGTTACCGCCGCAGGCCGGCTTTCGGCTTCGGATCGACCGCCGGCGCCGGTGCTTCGGCCGGCGCGGCGGCAGGCGCTGCCGGGGCGGCGCCGTTGCCGCGCTCGATGGCCCGCAATTTGACAACCGCCTTCTGGTGCTCGGCGTAACTGTCCGAGAAGGTGTGGCCGCCGGTGCCGTCGGCGACGAAGAACAATTCCTTGGTACGCGCCGGATTGGCGGTGGCCTCGAGCGAAGCGCGGCCCGGATTGGCGATCGGCCCCGGCGGCAGCCCTTCGATCGTATAGGTGTTGTACGGCGTGTGCTGCTCGATTTCGCTCTTCATGATCGGCCGGCCGAGCGCGCCTTTGCCGCCGGTCAGGCCGTAGATGATGGTCGGATCGGATTGCAGCTTCATCTTCGCCTTGAGACGGTTGACGAAGACGGCGGCGACGCGCGTGCGCTCGTCGTCGCGACCCGTTTCCTTCTCGACGATCGAAGCCAATGTGACGAGCTGCTCCGGCGTCTGGATTTGCGCCGGCAGGTCGGGCGAGCGACGCGCCCACACTTCCTGCAGCACGCGCTTCTGCGATTGCTGCATGCGCTGCAGGATCAGTTCGCGCGACATGCCGCGCGTAAACTTGTAGGTCTCGGGCAGCAACGTGCCCTCGCGCGGAATTTCCTTGATCTGCCCCGACAGTGCATCGGTCTCAAGCAGGCGCTGCACGATCTGCTCGGAGGTCAGCCCCTCAGCGACGGTGAAGGTGTGCTGCACCACCTTGCCTTCGCTCAAGGTCTCGACGACATCCGACAGGCTGGCCTGCTTGGCGAACTTGTATTCGCCGTGCTTCAGCGTCAGCCCGCGCGCCTTCAGCACGGCAACGCCGCCCATAAACACGTAAGGCTGATCGATCACGCCTTCTCGCTTCAGAAGATCGGAGATATCGCTGACGCCGTAGCCCTGAGGAATGTTGACGATCTTGTCTTCGCCGAGCGGACCCGGCGCATCGAATCTCTGCTTGCCGACATACAGCGCGCCGCCGCCCGCGAGGGCGACGAGAACGAGTAGCGTGAAGATGGCATTGCCGAACACCACCATCGGGTGGCGGACGCGGGCCGAATGACGCCGCGGCGCCGGCACCATTTCGGGCTCAAGCGCCGCGCGTGGGCTGCGCGGCAATTTGTTGGATGACGGCGGCGGCACCGGGCTTGCGGCCGCACGCGCGACAGAACCGGGGCGCGTACCCGGCTGTCGGTCGTGATCTGGTGGAAGGTTCGCCAAACGTCCGCTCTCGCTTTCCTAGCCCGACAGGCTTTATCCGATGTCCGATTCGCGCATTTGACCGATCATGCCTGACTTCGGAGCGGCGCTGGCCCTGGGCAAGGGACCGCAGCTCGAAAACGAAAGCAGATTGCGCAGGTTAGAAAGAATTGTGGCGAAAGCGCGAGGCCGCACCGCCTTGTCTGCAATACCGGCGCGCATGGCCCTCTTTACCACCACACCCGGTCGAAGTTCCCCTCCGCGTGCCCTCGCCACGTCCGCGCAAGGTTAGCGCAGCCATGGCCCGGAACGCTAGCCGTTATAGCGGCTGAAGATCAGCGACGCATTGGTGCCGCCGAAACCGAACGAGTTGGACAGCGCTACATCTACGTCGCGTTTGCGGGCTTTGTGCGGCACGAGATCGATCGGTGTCTCGACCGATGGATTGTCGAGGTTGATGGTCGGCGGCACGATCCCGTCGCGGATCGAGAGGACGGAGAAGATCGCCTCGACTGCGCCGGCCGCACCAAGCAGATGGCCGATGCACGACTTGGTCGACGACATCGAGACATGCGCGGCATCGTTGCCGATCAGCCGTTGCACGGCGCCAAGCTCGATCTCGTCGCCGAGCGGCGTCGATGTGCCGTGGGCGTTGATGTAGTCGATGTCGCCCGGCGACAACCCGGCCCGCTTGAGCGCCATCTTCATGCAGCGATAGGCGCCATCGCCATCCGGAGACGGCGCGGTGATGTGATAGGCGTCGCCGGACAGGCCGTAGCCGACGAGTTCGCCGTAAATTCTGGCGCCGCGCGCCTTGGCATGTTCGAGTTCTTCCAGCACGACAGCGCCGGCGCCCTCACCCATGACGAAGCCGTCACGCGCCTTGTCGTAGGGACGCGACGCGCGCGTCGGTTCTTCGTTGAACGCGGTCGAGAGCGCGCGCAGCGCCGAGAAGCCGGCGAGCGACATCCTGTTCACAGGCGATTCAGCGCCGCCCGCCACCATGACGTCGGCGTCGCCGAGCGCGATCATGCGGCCGGCATCGCCGATCGCATGTGCGCCGGTCGAGCACGCGGTGACCACCGCCGAGTTCGGGCCCTTCAGGCCATGCTCAATCGAGACGAAACCGGACGCCAGATTGATGATGCGGCCGGGAATGAAGAACGGCGAAACGCGGCGCGGGCCCTTCTCGTGCAGGATCACCGCCATATCGGCGACGCCTTCGATGCCGCCGATGCCGGAGCCGATCAGGACGCCGGTCGCGACCTTCTCGTCCTCAGTCTCAGGATGCCAGCCGGCGTCGTTGAGCGCCTGGGTCGCTGCGCACATCGCATAGACGATGAACGGATCGACCTTGCGCTGCTCCTTCGGCTCCATCCACTGATCGGGATTGTAGGTGCCGTTGGTGCCGTCGCCGCGCGGAATGATGCAGGCGATCTTGGCCGGCAGATCGGACACCTCGAAGGTATCGACCTTCTTGGCGCCGCTCTCGCCCTTGATCAGGCGTGACCATGTCGGCTCGACGCCGCAACCCAGCGGCGTCAGCATTCCCAATCCGGTGACGACAACCCGTCTCATATCCGGCTCCGTGCTATTACGATGACGCACGCAGCCGCGACGGCTCGGCCATCGGCCAGCGCGCCGCGCTGCGAACACACTTCACCGGGAAATCCGGAGATCGGTCGCCCGCACACATCCAGGCCCGCACGCCGGTAGCCGGCAAGGCGGGGCCCGGAAATCCGATGCGTGGCAGCGTCAGCTCGCCTCGCAGCGTTCAGCTCTTGGCGTTCTTTTCGAGGAATTTGACGGCGTCGCCGACGGTGAGAATCGTCTCGGCGGCATCGTCGGGGATTTCGCAGCCGAACTCTTCCTCGAAGGCCATCACGAGCTCGACAGTGTCGAGACTGTCGGCACCAAGATCATCGATAAAGCTTGCCCCTTCGGTCACCTTGTCGGGCTCAACGCCCAGGTGCTCCACGACGATCTTCTTCACCCGCTCGGCAACGTCACTCATCGGTCCAACCTCGTGCTTCATTAGAATTGGCTGTGCCCCGGTCGGTTCACAGCCATCGCGCTTCGGCCTCGTCGTGGTGACAGTGGCGTCTACGGCGTCGGATCGCGGGTCAGTTCGGCACCGCTATTTTGGTGCATCGAGACTTCCCGCCATCGGCCGCCCCAGCCGGGCCGAAATTCGGTTACCACACTTCAAATGCGTTGACTAGCAGCCCCAGTCTATTCGTTAGAGGGCTGAAAAGCCACGCTAAATCACATCTTGTCGCTACGCGCTCGGTATTGCTTTGCACACCGCCGCCGCCCTCCGGCAACGGTGTGCGGACGCCCTAGAACATCGCCATGCCGCCATTCACATGAATGGTCTGTCCGGTCACGTAGGCCGCCTCGTCGGAGGCCAAATAGACTGCCGCCGCGGCCACGTCCAGCGGCGTGCCGAGTTTCCCCGCAGGAACCTTGGACAGGATCGTCTCGCGCTGCTTGTCGTTGAGCTTGTCGGTCATGGCCGAGGTGATGATGCCCGGCGCAATGCAGTTGGCGGTGACGTTGCGCTTGGCATATTCGGCGGCGACCGACTTCATCATGCCGACCATGCCGGCCTTCGACGCCGTGTAATTCCCCTGCCCCGGATTACCGGTGAAGCCGACCACCGACGAGATGCCGATGATGCGGCCGTAGCGCCGGCGCATCATCCGCGAGACCGCCGCGCGCGTCAGGCGGAACGTCGCCGTGAGATTGACGGCGATGACCTTGTCCCAGTCCTCGTCCTTGAGCTGAACGAACAGGTTGTCCTTGTTGACGCCGGCATTGGCGACGAGGATGTCGAGCTTCTCCATCTTCTCTTCCGCCGCCGGCACCAGCGCCTCGACCTGCTCCATGTTGGACAGATCGCAGGGCAATACATGAACGCGACTGCCGAGTTCGCCGGCCAGCTTGTCCAGCGCGTCCTGGCGCGTGCCGGAAATGGCGACGGTGGCGCCCTGCGCATGCATCGACCGCGCAATGGCCTCGCCGATGGCGCCGGTCGCGCCGGTGACCAGCGCGGTTTTTCCGTTGAGACTAAACATCAGCCATTTCTCCCGGCTTTAAAGGCGGTGACGTCGTCGGGCGTGCCGATCGAGGTCGTGGTCGCACCGTCGGCGATGCGCTTGTTGAGGCCGGCCAGCACCTTGCCGGCGCCGACTTCGTAAAACTGCGTCACGCCCTGCGCCGCCATATAGGCAACGCATTCGCGCCAGCGCACGGTGCCCGTCACCTGCGCGACCAACGACTTGACGATGTCGGCGGGTTCGCTCAGCGGGCCCGCGGTGACATTGGCGACCACCGGCACGGCGGGCTTGTTGACCTGAACCTTGGACAAGGCCTCGGCCATCACGTCGGCGGCCGGCTGCATCAGGGCGCAATGGAACGGCGCGGATACCTGCAGCAGCATGGCGCGCTTGGCTCCCTTGCCCTTGGCAATCTCGACGGCGCGTTCGACTGCCGCCTTGTCGCCGGACACGACCACCTGCCCGCCGCCATTGTCGTTGGCCGCCTGACATACCTGGCCCTGCGCGGCTTCGGCGGCCACCGCTGCCGCGGCATCGAAATCGAGACCGATCAGCGCCGCCATGGCGCCGGCGCCTGCCGGCACCGCCTTCTGCATGGCCTGACCGCGGGTGCGCAACAGACGCGCCGCATCCGACACCGAAAAGGTACCGGCCGCGGCCAGCGCCGAATATTCGCCGAGCGAATGGCCGGCGACGAATTGGGCGTCGCGCTGGAGGTCGAGCCCGGCCTCCGCCTGCAGCACGCGGAAGGCCGCCAGCGACACCGCCATCAAGGCCGGTTGCGCATTCTCGGTCAGGGTCAGCGTCTCGATCGGGCCCTCGAAGATCAGCGTCGACAGTTTCTCCGACAGCGCTGCGTCGACCTCATCGAACACCGCTTTGGCGACCGGAAAGGCATCGGCCAGCGCCTTGCCCATGCCAACCGTCTGGCTGCCCTGACCGGGAAATACGAATGCGACCGTCATGGTCTTCTGCTTACCCTGCGCTGTGTCTGGATACCGTCGCCTGTACCCGGAACCCAGCCCCGGGGCGAAACCGGGGCCGAAAAACACGGGTCCTCGCGCGATGTCAACCTGAGTTATCCGAAGCTCCCCCGGGCGCGGGCCCGAAGGCAGTAACCAGTCTAAAAGACTCTGCCGCTAGGATTTTTCGCTCAACCACACTGTATCCTTGGGCGCGGCGACATCGTAGCCCCGCGCGGCGGAACCGTTCATGGCCGACCTGAACACCGAGGAGGACATTGAGCGCGCTCGCACCGACCCCGGTTTCCGCCAGGAATTGCTGGCCCGAAACCTGGAAAGGCTGCTGGCGGCACTCAATACGGCGCGCAAGAACGGCGACGAACGCGATCCCGTATGCGCCCGCCAGATCCGCGAGGGCGTCGATCTGGCGGTGAAGCTCGCCGGCCGGCTGCAAAAAGGCCCGACTGCGGCGTAAACCTCGGCCGATCAGCCCCGCCAATCCTTGCCTTTTGCGCCAGAATCCCTATAACCCCGCGATCTTCCGTCGCTCCCGGTTGGGGACTGAACGGACGGCCGTTTTTCGACTGATAATTCAGCCGCTTACGGTAGGGCCCTCAAAAGCCCGGCGTCCCGTGTTTCCGCCTTCAGAGCAAATCGAGCCTTTCCCGAAGGGCTCGAAGGGCTAGGCGCCGAGACGACGGAAATGGGCAAACCAAGGGAAAGGCATTCCATGCCATTGTACGAACACGTCTATCTGGCGCGGCCCGATCTGAGCCCGCAGCAGGTGGAAGAGCTGACCGTCAAGCTGACCGGTGTCATCACCGAAGGCGGCGGCAAGGTCACCAAGTCCGAATACTGGGGCCTCAAGTCGCTCTCCTACCGCATGAACAAGAACCGCAAGGCGCACATGACGTTGCTCAACGTCGAAGCCCCCGCGGCGGCGCTGACCGAAGTCGAGCGCCAGGAGCGCATCAACGAAGACGTCATGCGCTATCTCACCATTCGCGTTGAAGAGCTCGAGGAAGGTCCCTCGGCGATGATGCGCAAGTCGGACCGCGATGATCGCGGTGACCGTGGCGATCGGGGTGACCGCGGCGACCGCGGCTTCGGTGGTGGCCGTGGTGGCGACCGTGAGCGTCGTCCGCGTCGCGACGACGATGCCGATACCGGCGGGGAGGAATAAGTCATGGCTTTCGGTTCTTCGCAGGGTGGCGGCCAGCGCCGTCCGTTCTTCCGTCGTCGCAAGACCTGCCCGTTCTCGGGCGCCAATGCGCCGAAGATCGACTTCAAGGACGTGAAGCTGCTGCAGCGTTACGTCTCCGAGCGCGGCAAGATCGTGCCGTCCCGCATCACTGCGGTGTCGGCCAAGAAGCAGCGTGAACTCGCCCAGGCGATCAAGCGCTCGCGCTTCCTCGGTCTGCTGCCTTACGTCATTCGGTAACCGCCTCGCCCTGAGGAGCGCACCGCAAGGTGCGCGTCTCGAAGGGCGAAGCGACATCCCTCATCCTTCGAGACGCGGGCTTGCGCCCGCTCCTCAGGATGAGGCTCAAGAAACGAGGCGCGCGGGACTGAGCCCGGGCGCCGATGGTTGGGGCGGACGGTTCTGCTGAAGAACACGATCCGCCTCTAACCGCTCCTGGAGCGGGACAGCTGGTGATGATGCAATTTGGCCTCATAGGTTTGGGTTCGGGCGCGGCGGCGGCATTGCTGTTCGCATCGCTGACCTCGGGCTCGCCGCTTTCGGTGCCCCTCGCCTATCTGGCGCCCCTTCCCATCATGATCGCAGCGCTGGGCTGGAGCCACTGGGCGGCGCTGATCGGTGCCGTCACCGGCGGCCTCGCCATCTGGCTGCTGTTCGGCAGTCTTTTCTTCGTTGCCTTTTTCGCCGGCATCGGCCTGCCCGGCTGGTGGCTCGGCTATCTGGCCATGCTGGCGCGGCCGGTTGGAAGCAACGGCACCGCTTCGCTCGAATGGTATCCACCCGGCCGTCTGGTGGCCTGGGCAGCGGGCCTTGCCAGCGCTCTCATCGTTCTCACCGTGCTGATGATGGGCGGCGACGCCGATGCATTCCGTGAAGCCATGCGCGTGGCGGTGCATGAGGTGTTCCGTATCGCCGCCAGCGAAGCTGGCTCGTCAGGACCGGCCGCATTGCGCAATCCCGAACGCTTCGTCGACCTGCTGGTCGTCGTCATTCCGCCGGCCACCGCGGTGATGGCGACGCTGACCAACACCGTCAATCTCTGGCTGGCCGGCCGCATCGTAAAATTCTCCGGCCGCCTGACACGGCCATGGCCGGCGATTTCCGAGATGACGCTTCCGCCGTTGACCGCCGCGGCGCTCGCCGTCGCGGTCGCCGTCACCTTCATCGACGGCATGGTCGGCATTGTCGCCGGCATCGTCATGGCGAGCCTGCTGATTGTCTACGGCGTGCTCGGCTTTGCCGTCATTCACTCGGTCACGCGCGGCATGTCGGCGCGCGGCTTCGTGCTCGCCGGCGTCTATGCGGCGGTGCTGATTTTCGGCTGGCCGATCCTGGTGCTGTGCCTCGTCGGACTTGCCGAACAGATTTTCAACTTCCGGGCCCGCGCCGCGCTGCGGCGTGGTCCCCCGGCGTCGACCTGAATTTTTAACTTCATCAAACGATCAAACGAGGAGTAACGACAATGGAAGTGATCCTGCTGGAGCGTATCGGCAAGCTCGGCAAAATGGGCGACGTCGTCCGCGTCAAGGACGGCTATGCCCGCAACTTTCTCCTGCCGCGCAACAAGGCGCTGCGCGCCAACGCCGATAACAAGGCGCGCTTTGAAAGCATGAGGGCCGATCTCGAGAAGGAAAGCCTCGAGCGCAAGGGCGAGGCCGGCAAGGTCGCGGCCAAGGTCGACGGCAAGTCCTTCACCGTGATCCGCCAGTCCTCGGAAACCGGCCAGCTCTACGGTTCGGTGACCACTCGCGACATCGCCTCGCTGATCTCGAGCGATGGCGTGACCATCTCGCGCACCCAGATCGAACTGAACGCGCCGATCAAGACGCTCGGCCAGTTCAAGGTGCCGCTGGCGCTGCACCCGGACATCGACGTGTCGGTGACCGTGATCATCGCCCGCAGCGAAGCCGAAGCCGAGCGCATCGCGCGCGGTGAAGACGTGACCGTCCGCGCCTCGGTTGCCGAGGACGCCGAAGCGGAAGCTCAGGCCGCCCGCGAGCGCGCCGAAGCGCTGTTCGACGCCGAGGAAGAGGAAGTCGAGGCCGAGGCCGCCGAAGCGACCGAAGAGCCCGCGGCCGAAGCCAAGCCGGCCAAAGGCAAAAAGAAGAAGAGCGAAGAGGCCTGATCGCCCGACGCTTGAAAAGAAAAACACCGCCCGGCACATCCGGGCGGTGTTTTTGTTTGCGGAGATATCGAAGCGCGTTGCGGCGCCAGCCGGGTTACTCGGACTTCGGCTTGTCGGCCGCGGCCGGCGTCACGGCGATGCCGGATTTGATTTCGGTATTGGCCTTGGGCTCTGGAGCACTCTCGGGCTTGGCCTCGGTTTTGGGTTCGGGTTTGGGCTCCGGCTTGGCTTCGGTCTTCACCGGCTCGGGCTTGCTGTCGGTCCTGGCCTCCGAAGGCTTTGCCTCGGACGGTTTGGCGTCCGAAGGCTTCGTATCCGAGGACTTGGTGTCGGAAGGCTTGGTATCGGAAGGCTTGGCGGTACGGCGCTGCTGAGGCTGGCGCTTCTGATCCGCCGCCGGCGCCGCACCGGCCGATTCAATATAGCGGGCCAGCAAATTGGCCGTCTCCCGGCTCGCCGTGTAGTGCTCGCGCAGAAAGCCCTGCAGCCCGAACAGACCACCAGCTTTGGCCAGCCCCTGCGGGCTTTTGTGGCAGATGGCGCAGTCGGAGGCGAAAAGCTGTTGCGCCGACTTGCCCCGGTCGAGGTTGTCCTGGGCGCAGGCCGGCGCCGCCATCGTCAGCATGGCCAGTCCCGCCAGGCGGAAAACTCTCAGTCCCATCAACGTCATCGCCGCCGATCCCTCTGTCCTGGGCCCAAAGAGCGCGCCCAAAATACGCAGCCCCGGCCCTCCCTTTAGCCGATCGCCCCGCCCGGCCGCACCGTGGCTCCATAGCGGATTCACAAGGACTTGTGACCACCCGATTGGGCCGGAACAAGGCTCGGGCCCTGCCAATCCTGCATGCAGCGTCGCAATTTGCGGCATTGCTGAGGCATTCAGTCTTTGGTTGAATACCGCCTGTTGCAACCGGCCGCCGCCGGGCCGGTTAACGCATCGCGCGGGTACGACGCGCGATCGGTGTCCGAGTGATGTCGGGCGGATGGATGCGGCCGATGGACCGGTTGCTTCGTTTCTTACTGAAGACGTTTATCCGGCGCGGCAATTTCCGGGTCACCACGTCGCGCGGCACCGTCCTCATTTTCGGCGACGGCTCCGGGCCGCCGGTATCGGTGCGCTTTGCCACCCGTGCCGCCGAATGGGGCATCCTGCTCGACCCCGAGCTCAAGCTCGGCGAGTCCTACATGAACGGTACATTTGTCGTCGAGGAAGGCTCCATCGCCGATGTGCTGGCGATCGCGCTCGGCCAGGACAGCGAAGTGCCGCACTGGGCCAAGCCGCAGTTCCTGATCCGCTATCTCTGGCGCCGCATCAAGCAGTTCAACCCGCGCAAGCGCTCGCGGCAGAACGTCGCCCATCACTACGACCTCGACGGCCGGCTCTATTCCCTCTTCCTCGATGCCGACCGGCAATATAGCTGCGCCTATTTCGAGCGGCCGGACCAGTCGCTCGACGATGCGCAACTGGCCAAGAAGCGCCATCTGGCCGCCAAGCTGCGCCTCTCGCCCGACCGCAAGGACCTGCGCATTCTCGACATCGGCTGCGGCTGGGGCGGGCTCGGCCTCTATCTGGCCGAATACGGCAACGCCAATGTCACCGGCATCACCTTGTCGCAGGAACAGCACGCCGTCGCCAACGAGCGGGCCGTGGAACGCGGCCTGTCGGCGCGCGCCCGCTTCATCCTCCAGGACTACCGCGACCTGAACGACAGCTTCGACCGCATCGTCTCGGTCGGCATGTTCGAGCATGTTGGCGTCAATCACTTCGAGACTTACTTTAACAAAGCCGCCGAACTCCTGAAGGACGACGGCGTCATGGTGTTGCACTCGATCGGCCGTTCCGAGGGGCCGAGCGTCACCAATCCGTGGATTTCCAAATACATTTTCCCCGGCGGCTACATCCCGTCGCTGTCCGAGGTGCTGCCGAAGATCGAAAAATCCGGCCTGCTCGTCACCGATATCGAAATCCTGCGGCTGCACTACGCCGAAACCCTGAAGCACTGGCGCGAGCGTTTCCTCGCCCACCGCGAGGAAGTCGAGCGCATCTACGACCGACGCTTTGTCCGCATGTGGGAGTTCTACCTCGCCGCTTCCGAAATGTCGTTCCGCGAGCAGGATATGATGGTGTTCCAGATCCAGCTCACCAAACGGCAGGATGTGGTGCCGATCACCCGCGACTACATCATGCGCGAAGAACAGCGCCTGCGCGTGCTGGAAGACCGGCGTCAGGTGCCTTTGCGTCTGGCCGGCGAATAGGCCGTTCCGGATTGCCGAGCGAATTCAACGCCGGCGCTGATCGCGCCGGCTTTTTTGATGCGCCGCTCGTACCGGCGTCAGGTCAACCGATTTCGCGCGATGCATTCGCTTGTACCGGCACACGCTGTGGACAGCGGCAATAAGGCGAATGCGCCATCGCGCCGCCGGGTCTGCGTGGTTAAGCAAGCGTGAACAAAAATCCGCCGCACAAGCGCCGCACGCAAACTCATGGCCCCAGTCGAATCAGTCCTTCGCAAACCGGTCTCTGCCCCGCTCGGCAAAGAACCGGACCCGCTTTACCGCACCGCACCGCACAACATCGAGGCGGAGCAGGCGCTGCTGGGCGCGATCCTGATCAACAACGAAGCCTTCTACCGGGTCTCCGATTTTCTCAAGCCCGAACACTTCTTCGAGCCAATCCATAACCAGATCTACCAGATCGCCGGCGACCTGATCCGCGCCGGCAAGGTGGCGACCCCGGTTACCGCCAAGACCTTCCTCGATTCATCGATCGTCATCGGCGGCCTGACGCTGAGCCAGTACCTTGCCCGCCTCGCCGCCGAAGCGACCACCATCATCAACGCCGAGGATTACGGCCGCACCATCTACGACCTGTCGATCCGCCGCGACCTGATCAAGGTCGGCGAGGACATGGTCAACGTCGCCTACGATGCGCCGGTCGATTTCGCGCCGCGCGCCCAGATCGAGGACGCCGAACGCAAGCTGTTCGAACTCGCCGAAGTCGGCCGCTACGACGGCGGCTTCCAGCGTTTCGGTCAGGCGCTCACCACCGCCGTCGACATGGCCGCGCACGCCTATCAGCGCGACGGCAAACTGTCCGGCATCGCCACCGGCCTTGCCGATCTCGACCGCATGATGGGCGGCCTGCAACCGTCCGACTTGATCGTGCTTGCCGGCCGGCCCGGCATGGGCAAGTCGTCGCTCGCCACCAATGTCGGCTACAACATCGCCAAGTCCTATGTCGGCGAGGTCAAGCCCGACGGCCACATGAAGGCGGTGAACGGCGGCGTGGTCGGCTTCTTCTCGCTGGAAATGTCGGCCGAACAGCTCGCCACCCGTATCATCGCCGAGCAGACCGGCATTCCGTCGAACCAGATCCGCCGCGGCTCGATCGGCGAAGCCGATTTCGAGCGCATCAAGGATGCCTCGATCGAGATGCAGAACATCCCGTTCTTCATCGACGAGACCGGCGGCCTGTCGATCGCGCAACTGTCGGCACGGGCGCGGCGCCTCAAGCGCCAGCGCGGCCTCGATCTGCTGATCATCGACTATCTTCAGTTGCTCACCGGTTCGTCGAAGCGCTCGAGCGAGAACCGCGTGCAGGAAATCACCGAGATCACCACCAAGCTCAAGGCGCTCGCCAAGGAGCTTCAGGTGCCGGTGATCGCGCTGTCGCAGTTGTCGCGTCAGGTCGAGAGCCGCGAAGACAAGCGCCCGCAGTTGTCCGACTTGCGTGAATCGGGCTCGATCGAACAGGACGCCGACGTCGTGCTGTTCGTCTACCGCGAAGAATATTACCACGTCATGCGCAAGCCGCTGGAGAGCGACCGCGAGAAGTTCGCGGCCTGGATGGCGGAAGGCGACAAGGTCGGCGGCAAGGCCGAAGTCATCATCGGCAAGCAGCGTCACGGCCCGACCGGCACGGTCGAACTCGGCTTCGACGGCTCGATCACCAAGTTCTTCACCTTGGCGCACAGCGATCATCTGCCTGAGCGGATGGAGTAGCGTCGTTATCCGGGCCCGCGCATTTCATGCGCGTCCGGGAATGACCGATTAATACGTCCACCCTTCCCCACCGCCCCGTGCGGCGCTAGCATCCCGGCAACAAAAAGACCGGGATGGAAATGGATACGTTCGATTACGTGATTGTCGGCGCAGGCTCCGCCGGCTGCGTGCTCGCCAACCGGCTGAGCGAAGATCGCAATGTCAGCATCTGCGTGCTCGAGGCCGGCCCCGCCGACTGGCACCCATACATCCACATCCCGGCCGGCTTCATCAAGACGTTCTACAACACACGCATCAACTGGTGCTATTCGCAGGAGCCCGGCGACTACACCAACGGCCGCCGCATCTTCTCGCCGCGCGGCAAGACGCTCGGCGGCTCGTCCTCGATCAACGGCCACATTTACAACCGCGGCCAGCGCAGCGACTTCGACACCTGGGCGCAAATCGGCAACCGCTCCTGGGGCTATGCCGATGTGCTGCCCTACTTCCGGCGCATGGAACGCCGCATCGGCAATGGCGACGACACCTATCACGGCCGCAACGGCGAACTGACCGTCACCGACATCGACTGGCGCGATCCCTTGTGCGACGCCTTCATCGACGGCGCCGTCAGCCTCGGCATCCCGCGCAACCCCGATTACAACGGCGCCATGCAGGAAGGCGTCTCATACGCCCAGCGCACCATCCACAACGGCCGCCGCATCAGCGCCGCCACGGCCTTTCTGCATCCGGCGATGAAGCGCGGCAACGTCACGGTGCGCACGCAGGCCCATGCCACCGAAATCGTGTTCGACGGCAAACGCGCCACCGGCATCCGCTACAAGGTTGGCGGGCGCGGCGGCGAAACGAAGGAAGTTCGCGCGCGCCGCGAGGTCATCCTCTCCGGCGGCGCCTATAATTCGCCGCAACTGCTGCAATTGTCCGGCGTCGGCCCGGCCGAGCTTCTCGCCGCGCGCGGCATCGCCGTAAAGCACGCCCTGCCCGGCGTCGGCGAAGGCCTGCAGGATCACTACGCGCCGCGCTCGGTGGCGCGGGTGAAGAACATCAAGACCATCAACCAGCGCGCCCGCGGCTTCAATCTGGCGATGGAAGCGCTGAATTGGGCGGTCCGGCGCCGCGGCATTCTCGCGCTGTCGCCGACCTTGGTTTACTGCTTCTGGCATTCCGGCGAAACGGCCGAGACCTCGGATCTCCAGCTCACCTTCACGCCGGCAAGCTACATGGAAGGCGAACAGGGCAAGCTTGAGCGCGAGCCCGGCGTCTCTGTCGCCTCGTGGCAGCAGCGGCCGGAAGCGCGCGGCCATGTTCGCATCCGCTCCAGCGATCCGTTCGAGCCGCCCGCGATCCAGACCAATTATCTCGGCCACGAACTCGACCGCCGCGTCACCATTGCCGGCATGAAGCTGGCGCGCCGCCTGCTCTCCTCCGTGCCGATGCAGCCTTATTACGACTACGAGGATTTTCCCGGACCGAATGTGCAGACCGACGATGAATTCCTGCATGCCGCGACGATGCGCGGACAGACCACCTTCCACCCCGGCTGCACCTGCCGCATGGGTCCGTCGACCGACAGCATGGCGGTGGTGGACGACACCTTGCGCGTCCACGGCCTCGAGGCCTTGCGCGTCGTCGATGCCTCGATCATGCCGCGCATGATCTCGGCCAATCTCAACGCCTCGACCCTGATGATTGCCGACAAGGCTTCCGACATGATTCGCGGCCGCCCCGCCCCGGAAGCAGCCACAATTGCCTGATTGAAATCGACCGGCATTCACGTGGACGCAACGCGCCGGGACCGTTAAACCTTGAACATGGCCACGATCGACCTCATTGAAACCGCCCCGCCGGTCGACACCGGTATCGTCGAAAAGGACGGCCCGCCCGCGGCGCAGGCCGGCGGCACGCTGACCATCGACCTCGGCGCCCTTGCCGCCAACTGGCAGACCTTGCGCCGCCGGGCCACGCCCGCCGAATGCGCCGCCGTGGTCAAGGCCAATGCCTATGGGCTGGGCATCGAGCCGGTCGTGCATGCGCTGGCCCGGGAAGGCTGCAAGACATTCTTCGTCGCGGACCTGAGCGAAGCGCGCCGTGTGCGCGCCGCCGCGCCCGACGCGGCGATCTATGTGCTCAACGGCGTGATGCCCGGCAGCGGGCCCGAGTTCTCGGTGATCAAGGCGAAGCCCGTGATCAGCTCGACGGTCGAGCTGGCCGAATGGGATGCCTATTGCGCTGCCTCCGGCTGGCGCGGCGGCGCGGCGTTGCATGTCGATACCGGCATGAACCGGCTCGGCGTCTCGATCAACGAAGCCGCGGCGCTCGCGCCGCGCATCCGCGCCGAGAACCACGGCATTCATCTTCTGATGAGTCACTTCGCCTGCGCCGAAGAGACCGACAATCCGCTCAACGAGAGACAGATCAAACTCTTCCGCGAGGTGCGCCTCCTCTATCGCGGCATTCCGTCATCGCTGTCGAACTCGTCCGGTATCTTCCTCGGCGATGCGGCGCATTGCGACGTGGTGCGTCCGGGCGTCGCGCTCTATGGCGTCAATCCGACGCCAGGCAAGCCGAACCCGATGCGGCCGGTGATCGATCTGAAAGCGCGCGTCATCCAGGTGCGCAGCGTGACGCGCGGCGAAACCGTGGGCTACAGCGCCACCTGGACGGCGCGGCGCGCAACGCGCGTTGCGGTGATCGCGGCTGGTTATGCCGACGGCTTCCTGCGCGCCTCCGGCTCGACCGATGAAACGCCCGGCGGCTCTGCGCTCGTCGCCGGCAGACTGTGTCCAATCGCCGGCCGCGTCTCGATGGACCTGTCCACGATCGATGTGTCCGACCTGCCGGAAGGCGCCGTGCGCCGCGGCGACATGGTGACCCTGATCGGCGACGACCTGCCCCTCGACGAGGTCGCCCGCGGCGCCAGCACCATCGGCTACGAGGTGCTCACGAGCCTCGGACGCCGCTATCACCGGGTGTATCGAAGGGACTGATCCTCGGTCATTCCATTACGCGTGCAGCGCGGACCCGGAATCCATGTCCCCTGCTGCGGCGTATGGACTCCGGGCGCGCGGCCTCAGTCGCGCTCCGAATTGACGGGCTTGGGACTTCGTTTACGAATGTTCTTGTAATGTTCTCATACGGGCTTTAGCCTGCCTGCGACCATTCGGGAACGATTCCGCCTATGCCGGCCTGTCATGTCTAAGCGCCATCTCGCCTTTGTCTGCCAGAACTGCGGCGCCGCGGCTTCTCGCTGGCAGGGCCGCTGCGAGGCCTGCGGCGAGTGGAACTCGCTAACCGAGGAAGGCGGCGACAAGCCTGTCGGCCCGCGCAAGCCGGCCAAAGGCCGCCTGTTCAAGCTCGAGCCCCTCACTGGCGAAGCCAAGGACGCCCCGCGCCTGCCCTCGGGCCTGTCCGAACTCGACCGCGTCACCGGCGGCGGCTTCGTCCGCGGCTCGGTGATCCTGATGGCCGGCGATCCCGGCATCGGCAAATCGACCTTGCTGATCCAGGCCAGTGCCGCGCTCGCTCGCGCCGGCCACCGCGCCGTCTACATCTCCGGCGAGGAAGCCGCCGCCCAGGTGCGGCTGCGCGCCGAGCGGCTCGGCCTGTCCGATGCGCCGGTCGAACTCGCCAGCGAGACCTCGGTCGAGGACATCATCGCCACTTTGTCCGAAGGCAAGGTGCCGCGGCTCATCATCATCGACTCGATCCAGACCATGTGGACCGACGCGGTCGAAAGCGCGCCCGGCACCGTGACGCAGGTGCGCGGCGCGGCGCAAACCTTGATCCGCTTCGCCAAGCGCTCCGGCGCCGCGGTGATCCTGGTCGGCCATGTCACCAAGGATGGCCAGATCGCCGGCCCCCGCGTCGTCGAGCATATGGTCGATGCCGTGCTCTCCTTCGAGGGCGAAGGCTCGCACCAGTTCCGCATCTTGCGCGCGGTGAAGAACCGCTTCGGCCCGACCGACGAGATCGGCGTCTTCGAGATGACCGGTGCGGGCCTGCGCGAGGTGAGCAATCCGTCCGAACTGTTCCTGTCGGAGCGCGATCTCGGCTCGCCCGGCACCGCGGTGTTCGCCGGCATGGAGGGCACGCGGCCGCTGCTGGTGGAAATCCAGGCGCTGGTGGCGCCGACCTCGCTGGGCACGCCGCGTCGCGCGGTGGTCGGCTGGGATTCGAGCCGGCTGGCCATGGTGCTGGCGGTGCTGGAGGCGCATTGCGGCGTGAAACTGGGCGGCTACGACGTCTATCTCAACGTCGCCGGCGGCATGCGCATCAACGAACCGGCGGCGGATCTGGCCGCCGCGGCGGCGCTGATTTCGTCGCTGGCCAATTCGCCGCTGCCGGCCGATGCCGTCTATTTCGGCGAGGTGTCGCTGTCCGGTGCGATCCGGCCGGTCAGCCACAGCCCGGCGCGGCTCAAGGAAGCCGCCAAGCTCGGTTTTGCCCGCGCCGTCATGCCGGAGGCCGCCCGCGGCGAGGCCGGCGATCCGGCGATCCGATTCATGACCGTGGGTCAGCTTTCCGGCCTGGTGGCGGATATAGCGGCACTGGGAAAACCCCGCCCGGTTGCCGAACCCCGGCGAAAAGACGGATGACGGCCCGGTGACGCCCCGCTATAGAAGGCGCGCGCGAGGCCGGCCCGCCAGCGGGCGAGAGGCGCCCGGCCGCGGGCAAAAAAGAGCCTGACACAAAGCACTTAGAACCGATATTGACGCCGTGCCCGCAAGCCGCCAAGAGGCTTGGGGAAACGAAAGCTTTGGATTCGCCGTGCCGGCCACCCGTCGCAAGGGGCCGCGCCAACGCCAATTCGCGGAGCGCTTGGAAAAGCCTGGCATGCCGGTCACCTTGCTCGACATCCTGCTTCTGGTCGTAATGCTGATCTCCGGGCTGCTCGCCATGATCCGCGGGTTCATGCGCGAGGTCCTCTCGATCGCGGCCTGGGCCATCGCGGCCTTGGTCACGCTGTATTCTTTCTCCAAGGCACTGCCGATCGCTCAAGGCTACTTCTCCAGCAATACGGTTGCGACCGCGGTCACCATCGGCGCCATCTTTGTCGCAACGCTGCTCATCGTCTCCATCATTACGGTCCGGATTTCGGACATGGTGCTCGATAGCCGGGTCGGTGCACTCGACCGCACGCTCGGTTTCCTGTTCGGCCTCGGCCGCGGTCTGTTGATTGTGGTGGTGGCCTACCTGTTTTTCGACTGGCTGGTTCCCGAGCGCAGTCAGCCGGCCTGGATCAGCGGCGCCAAGTCAAAGGTTGTGCTCAAGAGCACAGGGGATTGGCTCAAGGGCATGTTGCCGGATGACCCCGAAAGCACCATCTTACAAAAGCTGAAGCGGCCGAAGCCGGCCGATCAGGATGCTCCTCCCGACGGGGCGCCGGAACGCCGTTCGGAGCTGGGCTCGACTGTGCGCATGGCTGCGGTTTTGCAGCCGGACCCTAGACTGGGAACCCGCTAATGCCAGAACAGACGCAAGACCAGGTCTCCGGCGGCGATGCGGTCGATCCGCAGAAACCGGAGCAGGACCTCGATCTTTATGCCGACCGGCTGCGCGAGGAATGCGGCGTCTTTGGCATCTTTGGTCACCCCGACGCTGCCGCCATCACCGCGCTCGGCTTGCATGCGCTCCAGCATCGCGGCCAGGAAGCCGCCGGCATCGTCTCCTTCGACGGCAAGCGCTTCCACTCCGAACGCCGCCTCGGCCTTGTCGGCGATACGTTTTCGAAGCGGGACGTGATCGACCGTCTGCCCGGAAACCTGTCCATCGGTCATGTCCGCTATTCCACCACCGGCGAGACCATCCTGCGCAACGTCCAGCCGCTGTTCGCCGAACTTGACGGCGGCGGCTTCGCCGTCTGCCACAACGGCAACCTGACCAACGCCTTGACCATGCGCCGCCAGCTCATCCGCGACGGCGCCATGATGCAGTCGACCAGCGACACCGAGGTGATCCTGCACCTCGTCGCCCGCGCCCGGCGCAACCGTTTCGTTGACCGCTTTATCGAGGGTCTGCGCCAGCTCGAAGGCGCCTACGCCTTCGTCGGCATGACCAACAAGAAGCTGGTCGGCGCCCGCGATCCGCTCGGCATCCGGCCGCTCGTCGTCGGCCGGCTCGACGGCTGCCCGATCCTGGCGTCGGAGACCTGCGCCCTCGACATCATCGGCGCCGAATATGTGCGCGACGTCGAGCCCGGCGAAATCGTGATCTTCGACGACGAAGGCGCGCAGTCGCACAAGCCGTTCCCGCCGCAGACGGCGCGGCCCTGCATCTTCGAGTACATCTACTTCGCCCGCCCCGACTCCATCGTCGGCGGCCGCCACGTCTACAACGTACGCAAGGCGATGGGCATGGAGCTTGGCCGCGAAGCGCCGGCTGCGGCCGACGTCGTCGTGCCGGTACCGGATTCCGGCGTGCCCGCCGCGCTCGGCTTCGCGCAGGAAAGCGGCATCCCCTACGAGCTCGGCATCATCCGCAATCATTATGTCGGCCGTACCTTCATCCAGCCGACGCAAGCGATCCGCGATCAGGGCGTGCGCATGAAGCACTCGGCCAATCGGGCCGTGGTCTCGGGCAAGCGTATCGTACTGGTCGACGACTCCATCGTGCGCGGCACCACCTCGCGCAAGATCGTTCAGATGATGCGCGATGCCGGCGCCAAGGAAGTGCATTTCCGCATCTCGTCGCCGCCGATCAAGCATCCGGACTATTACGGCATCGATACGCCGGACGCCGAAAAGCTGCTCGCCGCCACTCATGATCTCGAAAGCATGCGCCAGTTCATCGGCGCCGACAGCCTCGCCTTCCTGTCGGTCGACGGCATTTACCGCGCCATGGGCCTGCCCGGCCGCGACAACGTGCGCCCGCAATTCACCGACCACTGCTTCACCGGCGATTACCCGACGCCGCTAACGGATCTCGGCCAGCAGGATGCAGGCCCGCGTCAGTTGTCGCTGCTGGCGGAAGCGATTTAAGGCCGGCCGCTTGACCTCCACTGCCCCTCATGCTGAGGAGCGCTTCGAAGGAATGCGTCTCGCAGTATGAGGCCTCCTCCTTCGAGACGGCCGCGTCCCGTGGCCTCCTCAGGATGAGGTTCGACGGATGACCGCGCAAAAGCCGCTCACCGACAAGATCGCTCTGGTTACCGGCGCCTCGCGTGGCATTGGCGCAGCGCTGGCGCTGCAGCTGGCCGAGGCCGGCGCACATGTTGTCGCCGTCGCGCGCACTGTCGGCGGACTGGAAGAGGTCGACGACAAGATCAAGGCCGCAGGCGGCACCGCGACTTTGGTCCCGGTCGACGTGAAGGACATGGACGGCATCGCACGGCTGGCTTTGGCGCTCAATGATCGCTATGGCCGGCTCGACGTCATGGTCGGCAACGCCGGTATCCTCGGTGTGTTGTCGCCGCTGGCGCATGCCGAACCCAAGGACTTCGACAGCATCTACGCAGTCAATGTGAAGGCGAACTGGCAATTGATCCGCACCATGGACCCGCTGCTGCGCGCCGCGCCTGCGGGCCGTGCGGTGTTCATCACGTCCGGCCTCGCCTGGGCTGGGCGCGCCTATACTGGCGTCTACGGCTCCAGCAAGGCCGCGCTGGATGAACTGGCGCGTACTTATGCGGCCGAGACGGCGACGACCCATGTGCGCGTCAATCTGTTCAATCCCGGGCCGACGCGAACGCGCATGCATGCCAGCGGCTGGCCGGGCGTCGATCCCGAAACGCTGCCGGCGCCGGACGAGGTCGCCAAGGCCATCGTGCCGCTGTGCCTGCCGTCATGCAACGACAGCGGCAAGGTCTACGATTATCGCGCGGGCAAGTTTCTGACGTTCAAGGCGCCGGCGTAGCGGAGCCGTTATGCCCGCAAAATCGGGCATCCGGTGACCCAAGCGCCTTCGATAGACTGCTGCGACAGCGATAACCGGTTCATCGCTTTCGTCGGTAATGGCGCGCGATGCGCCCTCTCAATTCTTCCACTTCGCCTTCCCCTCATAGGGGTTGGCCTTCTCGCGCAGCATCAGCCGCACCGGCGTGCCCGGCAATTCGAAGGCCTGGCGCAACGAATTGACGAGATAGCGCTTGTAGGCGTCGGGTACGGCATCGGCGCGCGTACAGAATACGACGAAGCTCGGCGGCCGCGACTTCACCTGGGTGATGTAGTTCAGCCGCAGCCTGCGGCCCGACACCGCCGGCGGCGGGTGCGCGGAGGTCGCGTCCTCAAACCAGCGATTGAGGGCGCTCGTTGAAATGCGCCGGTTCCAAACCGCATGCGCATCAATGACCGCCTGCATCAGGCGGTCGAGGCCCTCACCGGTCAGCGCCGACACCGCGACCAGCGGTACGTCCGGCAATTGCGTCAGTTTCTCGCGCGCTTTCTCACGCAGCTTCGAAATGTCGCCGGGATTGCGCTCTTTAAGGTCCCACTTGTTGACCGCGAGCACCACCGCGCGGCCTTCGCTCTCCACCAGGTCCACAATCTTCTGGTCCTGCTCCTCGAAGGCGTTGTCGACATCGAGCAGCACGACCACGACTTCGGCGAAGCGGATGGCGTTGAGCGTTTCGCCGACCGACAGCTTCTCAAGCTTTTCTTCGACGCGCGAGCGACGGCGCAAACCGGCCGTGTCGTGCAGGCGGAATTTCTCGCCGTGCCAATCCAGATCGACGGCAATGGAATCGCGCGTCGTGCCGGCTTCCGGCGAGGTGAGCAGCCGCTCCTCGCCGATCAGGCGATTGATCAAGGTCGATTTGCCGGCATTCGGCCGGCCGACAATGGCGACGCGGATCGGATGGGGACCGTCCTCATCCTGCTTGGCTTCAAGCACCTCCGCGGTTTTTTCCGGCAAGGCCTCGCGCAAGGCATCATAGAGATCGGGCATGCCTTCGTTGTGTTCGGCCGATAACGCCACCGGTTCCCCGAGACCCAGCGAATAAGCGTCCAGCCGCCCGGATTCGCCCGCCTTGCCTTCCATCTTGTTGGCGATCAGCACCGCCGGCTTGCCCGACTTGCGCACCAGCGCCGCGAAAGCGCGGTCGTCCGGCAGCGCGCCGGCGCGCGCATCCATGACGAAAAAGACCGCGTCGGCCTGCGCGATCGCGGTCTCGGTCTGCGCGCGCATCCGTCCGGAGAGCGTCTCGGCGCCGGACTGCTCGAAGCCGGCGGTGTCGATCACGGTGAAATCGAGATCGCCGAGCCGCGCTTCGCCCTCGCGGCGGTCGCGCGTCACGCCCGGCCGGTCATCGACCAGCGCGACGCGCCGGCCAACCAGCCGGTTGAACAGGGTCGATTTGCCGACATTGGGCCGGCCGACAATGGCGACGGTGAAACTCATGGTGTGCCGTTTCGCGCCTTCGCGCGGTCCTTGAAAAGCGGACCTGCGCGACTCTAGCGCTGGAACGTACCGGAGGGCTGCGGCGCTGGCCATGCGCCGCCCGACGATGACGTCGTGCCTTGCGCCGGAGCCGGCCAGCCGGATGACGGAGCCTGTTGCTGTGTCGCCTGCGGCGCGGGCGCCTCCTGCGATTGGACCGGAGCGACCGGGGCCGCAGCGGCCCTCGGCGCGGGTTTAGGGGCCGCGCGCTTGACCGTCCTCTTGGGAGCCGGTTTCGGCTTTTCCGGCTCCACCGGCGCAGCAGCCGGTTGCTGCGGAGCCGACGCGGCGGCATCGGCACCCGCGGCCGTCTGGGCGCCCATCCGGTATTCCTGCGGAATGCCCTGGGTCACACCGGGCACGCCTTCGGGAAACACGTCCTTGCGCTCACCGGGCAGCTTCTTCTTTTCGTTCAGGCCGAAGATATCGAGGTTATCCGGATCGAAATTGGCGCAGCCGGACAGAGCCGGCGCGGCGAGCACCAGCAGCGTCCACAAGGCAAAGCGTGGCAGACTGCGCATCTTGCTCCTCAACCCTTCTTGCCGTCGGCAGCGGCCTTGCCTTCGCCCGCGATCAGCGCGGACAGCACTTCAACGCGCTGGCGCGAGCCGGGCGGCGTCTCGGCATCGGCTGAAATCATGTCGATATAGCGTCTCGTCTCGGCAACATCATTGGCGCGGAACGCCGACAACGCCAGCAGTTCGCGCGCGGTGTGCCGGTAAGGCCGGCCCGCCGCGGTGATTGGTTCCAGACGGCTGCGCAGGTCGGCATATGGCGCGCTATCGACCAGCAGCAGCCCGGCGCGCACAGCGGCGAGATCCTGCCAGAGCGGACCAAGCGAACCATCGGCGGCAATGGCGCCATAGGCTTTCACGGCTTCTTCCGGCTTGCCGGGGTTCGCGGCTGCGAGTTCGGCCGCGGCGCGGAACCGGGCCAGCACGGCATAACCTTTCGGCGCCTCGCCCGCGACCTTGGCAAAGGCCTTTTCGGCCTCGGCGTGCTTGCCCTGCTCGCTGAGCGTCACGGCGTCTTCGAAGGCCGCTCCGGCAACCGACGCCTTCTGGCCGACGTAATATTCATAAGCGCGCCAGCCGCCGATGCCGGCGACAATGAGCACAGCCACGGCGATGATGACGAGGCTATAGCGGTCCCACAGCGCTTTCAGCTTCTCGCGCCGGACTTCCTCGTCAACTTCGTTGAAAATATCGGCCACGAATGGCTCCCCGCACCTTCAAAAACCCGCCCAGCCCTGGCCGGGCGCAAGCGGCGTAACCTAGCGGTATGGCGGCCGCAAGGCAAAAAGTGTCCCAGACAACCGTTAAGATTCAGAGGGTTAGGCGCCTCCGCCGCCTCCTGAGGAGCGGCCGAAGGCCGCGTCTCGAAGGATGGGCGGCCACATGGCTCGAGACGGGCCTGCGGCCCGCCTCACCATGAGGTCGAAAGACGCCGCCTTAGCCCTTCTTTTTCATCGGATAAGTGTGCTCGGGCGCCGGGAAGGTCCGGGCGCGGACCTCGGCGGCATAATCGGCCATCGCCTTCTCGATGCCGGGGCCGAGGTCGCCGAAACGCTTGACGAATTTCGGCACCCGCGGCGTCAGGCCCAGCATGTCCTCCATCACCAGCACCTGACCGTCGCAGGCGACCGAGGCGCCAATGCCGATCGTCGGGATGGCAACCGCTTCGGTGATCTTGCGGCCGAGCGGCTCGGCGATCGCCTCCAGCACCACCGAGAAGGCGCCGGCCTGAGTGACGGCCAGCGCATCCTGTTCGATCGGCGCCCAGTCGGTCTCGTCACGCCCTTGAGCGCGGAACGAGCCGATGGTGTTGATCGATTGCGGCGTGAGACCGACATGCGCCATCACCGGCACGCCGCGCTCGACCAGAAAGCGGATGGTCTCGGCCATGCGCGCGCCACCTTCCATCTTGATGGCGCCGCAGCCGGTTTCCTTCATGACGCGCGCCGCACTCATGAAGGCCTGCTCCTTCGACGCCTCATAGGTGCCGAACGGCATGTCGACGACGACGAGCGCGCGCTGCGAACCGCGCATGACCGCATGACCCTGCAGGATCATCATGTCGAGTGTGACCGGCACGGTGGTCTCGAGCCCGTGCATCACCATGCCGAGTGAATCGCCAACCAGAATGACGTCGCAATACTTGTCGGCGAGGCGCGCGGTGTGGGCGTGATACGACGTCAGCATCACGATGGGCTCGCCGCCCTTGCGGGCGCGGATATCGGGCGCGGTGAAGCGCTTGATCTGTTCCTGTACAGACACGTCCTAGTCTCCCGGGCAGTTTAACTGCGCAGCCGCCTTACTTGCTAAAGACGGGCACGCCGATGACGTACGGATGGAAATAGAAGGCGAGCGCGGCATAGAGCGCGAGGCCGGCGACAACGACGATGATGTCGTTGCGATAGCCGGACGGCGCGGTCACGGGGCCATTGTCGCCGCGCTTCTTCGCCGCGATCCGCGCCATGACGCCCCAGGCCAGGAATGAACCGAACAGCAGGATCGAGCCGAGATCGCCGTTAGCGAGAAGATGCGCCAGCGCCCAGGTCTTGACCGCGGTCAGCATCGGATGCTTGAGCCGCGTCTTGATATGGCTTGGGATGTAGGTGGCGACGAAGAAGATCGCCGCGAACAGCATCAAAGTCGCGGCAATGTGGCGCATGAAGACCGGCGGATACCAGACGTCGATCCAGCCGGTGGCACGGTATTGCGCGAAGCCCCAGATGATGAGCACCAGCCCGGCGAGCGACACCAGCGAAAAAGCAATACGATAACCATTGGTACCGAGGCGCTCGATCGCCGCCGCGCGTGCATCGCGCCGGGTCACGAACAGATGCGAGGCGTGAAACACCGCCAGTCCGACGATGAGGCACATCAGACCCAAATTATTGCCCATCGCTTCCACCCGCTAACGCATTGACGCCGCTATTGGCGGCGCAGTAGAGGCGATGATGGCCGCCAATGCAAGCCGTTTGCCGCACTGCAACCGCGCGCCCGATGCGGCACCACCGGCCATCTTTCGCTTGCCGCGCGCAGCGCCAATGCAGATATTTCTGCCGACAGGTCAAGCAAGACAAAACGCCGAAACGTGGAGGAAACATCGATGCTGAAACGGATCGCGCTCGGCCTGCTGGCCGTCGCCGCATTGGCCCTGCCCGCGCAGGCGCAGACTTCCGCGCCCGCCTGGCCACCGAAGAATGTGCGCATCATCGCGCCGTTCGGGGCCGGGTCGACGCCCGACATCGTGGCGCGCCTCATCGCCGAGCAACTCGGCAAGCAATATCCGAACTCGACCTTCGTCGTCGAAAACAAGGCCGGCGCCTCCGGCAATACCGGCACCGATATTGTCGCCAAGGCGACGCCCGACGGCACCACCATCGGCGTCTCGATCGGCGGGCCGCTGGCAATCAACACGCTTCTGTTCTCGTCGCTGCCCTACGATCCGAAGAAGGACATTGCGGCGGTGACGCAGCTGATCACCCAGCCGAGCGTTCTTGCGGTATCGAACGATCTCGGCGTCAATTCGGTGAAAGAGCTCGTCGCGCTGATGAAGGCCAACCCGGGCAAATATAACTTCGCCTCCATCGGCAACGGCTCGCTGTCGCATCTGGCCATGGAAGCGGTGGCCATCAAGGCGGGCACAAGGCTCGTCCATATTCCTTACAAGAGCTCGCCCGAAGCCATCCTCGCCGTCATTCGTAACGACGCGCAGATGGCCTGCCTGCCCGCGATCTCGGTGATGTCGCAGGCCAAGGACGGCAAGGTGAAGGCGCTCGCGGTCTCGACCGCCGAACGCTCGCCTTATATTCCCGACCTGCCGACGCTGAAGGAAAGCGGCATCGATATCGACGCCGACGCGTGGATGGGCCTGATCGCGCCGGGCGGCACGCCGAAGCCGATCGTCGATGCCATCAACAAGGACGTCGTCGCCATCATCAAGCTGCCTGAGGTGAAGGACAAGCTGGCCGTGCAGCTCATGGCGCCGGTCGGCAATACGCCGGAACAGTTCCGCGCCCGCATCGACGGCGAGATCGAGCGCTGGGCACCGGTGATCAAGGCCGCGGATGTGAAGGTGAATTGAAACGCACAACGTGCCGTCTCAGCGGTCGGCACTAAGGCGGAAGTTCATCTCGATTTTCGGCTCGGACCGCCCGCTCGCCAGTTGCCACGGCGCATAACCGGGCGTGGGCCCGGGATCGCGCGGCAAGTCAATCGGCCACGTCTGCTGTTGCACGCCCGGCAAGGCCAGAGTGACCGATCGCGCACCTGTTTTCAGACTGAGCGTCACATGGGCGCGGATGACGGGCCGGCCTTCATCGGTGCCCTGCCACGCTGGCCCGAGTGCGGGCTCGAGAGTCTGCGATCCCTCCTTCACAGCGATATGAACGCCGGTTGGATCGGCCGGCAGCGACATGCCGGACGGCAGCCTGAATTGCAGCTCCAGCGTCATGAAACCACGCGTCATGTAAGGCGAGCGGATCAGTTCGTACCACGCCCCCCACGCCAGAAGGGCCAGGACCGCCACAACCACGATGGCGAAGGGGCGCGAGACGCGCTTCCGTTTCGGCGCCCTTGATGGGCCGGCCACCCCCGCATCCGCCGGCGCCTCGGCTGTCATCCCGAATTTGAGATACAGCAACACCCCGGCGACAAAGCCGATGACGCCGCCGATTGGCCCGATATTAAAGAACGCGCCCATGGCAACGCCGCCATCGCGGTCCGGACCCGCCAGCGCCATGACCAGCATGGCGAGCGCAAACCAGCCGGCGAGCGCACCGAGGATACCCGAGAGAAACCCGATGATGAAACGCATGGCGGCCCCGTCCCGACACTAGGGAGAGGCTGACGCTTTTTCCGCCGAAGAACAAGGCGCGAATGCGCAACCGAAGAGCGGCGCATCAAATTGCCCGTCATCGCCCGCGAAAGCGGGCATGAGGCCGAGAGCCCGAAGCCTACTCCGCCTTCTTCACGTCCTTGATGTCGGTGAAGACGATGCCGGGCGCGCGCTCGCCGGTGTAGTCGAGAATGAACTGGTTGCGCGCCATGAACACCTTGTCGCCATCAAGATCTTCGGCGCAGGACGAGTAATTGGCCTGCACAAAATCGTTCAGCTTCTTGTCGTCGTCGCAGGCGATCCAGCGCGCGAGCTGGAATTCCGGCTGATCAAAACCGATCTCGAGGCCGTATTCGTCCTTGAGCCGTACCTTCAGCACGTCGAGCTGCAGCGAGCCGACGACACCGACCATGGCCGGCGCGCCATCGAGCGGGCGGAAGACCTGCACGACGCCCTCTTCGGCCATCTGCTGCAAGGCCTCTTTGAGCTTCTTCGCTTTCATCGGATCGCCGAGCTTGACGCGGCGCAGGATTTCCGGCGCGAACATCGGCACGCCGAGAAACTTGATGTCCTCGCCTTCGGTCAGCGTATCGCCGATGCGCAAGGTGCCGTGGTTCGGAATGCCGACGACGTCGCCGGCGAAGGCTTCGTCGGCAATCGAGCGGTCCTGCGCGAAGAAGAACTGCGGCGCCGACAGAGTCATCGGCTTGCCGGTGCGCACCAGCTTGGCGCGCATGCCGCGGCGCAGCCTGCCCGATACCAGCCGCGCGAACGCGATGCGGTCGCGGTGGTTCGGGTCCATGTTGGCCTGGATCTTGAAGACGAAGGCCGACATGTTGTTCTCTTCCGGCTCCACCGTGCGCGTGGAAGACGCCTGCGGCCGCGGCGGCGGCGCAAAATCAGCGAGCGCATCGAGCAAATCCTTGACGCCGAAATTCTTCAGCGCCGAGCCGAAGTAGACCGGCGTCAGATGTCCTTCGCGGAAGGCAGCGAAATCGAACGGCTTGCACGCCTCCTTGATCAGCGACAGCTCTTCGGCAATCGCATCGGCGTCCAGCATCGGATTCTTCGCCGCCAGCATCTTCAAATCGAGTGGTTGAGATGGCGCGTCCTTGGAGTCCTCCACCATCAGCCGCATGTCGCCGCGGCGGACGTCATAGGTGCCGGCGAAGTCGCGGCCCATGCCGATCGGCCAGGTCATCGGCGTGGTGTCGAGCGCCAGCGTCTTCTCGATCTCGTCGAGGATTTCGAACGGGTCGCGGCTTTCGCGATCCATTTTATTGATGAAGGTGATGATCGGAATGTCGCGCAGACGGCACACCTCGAACAGCTTGCGCGTGCGCGCCTCAATGCCCTTGGCGGCGTCGATCACCATCACCGCGCTGTCGACGGCGGTGAGCGTGCGATAGGTGTCTTCGGAGAAGTCTTCATGACCCGGCGTGTCGAGCAGGTTGAAGACGCGGCCGTTGTAATCGAAGGTCATCACCGAGGTGACAACCGAAATGCCGCGCTCCTTTTCGATCGACATCCAGTCCGAGCGGGTCGAGCGGCGGTCGCGCTTGGCCTTCACCTGACCGGCGAGGTTAATGGCACCGCCGAACAGCAGGAGCTTTTCGGTCAGCGTGGTCTTGCCGGCGTCCGGGTGCGAAATGATCGCAAAGGTGCGGCGGCGGTCGACCTCCGCCGCCAGCGGCGACGAATTGCGCAGTTTCGGGCCCGAATCGGCCATTTCGGCGGTCTGATCCATGGCCGGGCATGTGGCAGGGAAAGCGCCTTATTTCAAGGCTTTTCCCTGCTTCCTGTCCGGTCTGACGAACCCCAGGCGGCCCGTTCAGGCCGCTTTGGCCGCGGCATCCACCGGATGCTTCTTGCGGGTGCCGACGGCAATGCGGTTCCAGACATTGATAGCGCCGATCACCATGATGATCTTGGCGATATCGGATTCCGAGAAATACCGGCGCAGTTCGTCGTAGTCGGCATCCGGCGCGCGGGTCTGCGCCAGCAGGGTCAAGGAGTCGGTAAAGGCCAGCACCGCCCGCTCCTCGTCGGAGAACACGGTGGACTCGTGCCAGGCCGACACCAGATTGATCCACTGCTCGGAGAGGCCGTCGGCGCGCGACTCCTTGGAGTGCATATCGACGCAATAGGAACAACCGTTGATGATCGACGCGCGCAGCTTGATGAGGTGGAACAGCCGCATCGGCAGACCACTGTTCTTGCAGTGCATCTCCAGCGCGATCGCCGCCTTCATGGCGTCCGGCGCGACAGTGGCGAAATCGAAACGGGTCTTCATGGCTCTACTCCTGTTACGGGTTGGTTGATCGATTGCGCTCGTGGAGATCGAAGAAGGCGCAGGTGCGCGCGGTAATCGCCTTGCCCAGTTCGCTGCCACCGCGGCCACCCAGATCGGCGATGGTGACCTGCTTCAGCTCCGCGCGGTACGCCCGTTCGGCCTTGAGCATCGCAGCGTTCACCGCGCAGGGCGACTTGAAGAAGTGGCTCGCGACCGGGCTCGGCCCGCGCTGACGGATCTCTGCGCAGCGGAAGGCGGGCTCAGGCCCTTCCACGGCAAGCACGACATCGAGCAGTGTGATCTTGTCAGCCGGTTTCGCCAGACGATAACCGCCTTTCGGCCCCGGCACGGATTCCAGAAGCCCTGCCCCGGCCATGGCCTGCAGATGCTTCAGGAGATAGCTCGGCGATACGCCGTGGAATTCCGCCAGCGCCTGCGCTGACAACACGCCCGTCTCCGACAGGCCGGAGAGCAGCAACACGCAGTGGATCGCCTGTTCGACGCCTTCGCCGAGTTTCATGATCTTGCCTTTCGTGGATATTATTTATCCATGATTAAGGGCGAATGCAAGCGTGCCCGTCGAGACCATGCCGGAACCTCCCTTCAAGCGGTGGCGATTTGCGCCAACCTTATCAATTGTTTCGAAAGAACCCGCTCCTACAGTGCGGTATCTTATTAAGGAAGCGCCAATGGACCATCCGGACCACCAAGACAAAACTGCACTCAACGACCTCTTCGACGACGCCCTCGCACAGACCCGCGTCATGCCGCGCCGCCATTTCCTCGCAGCCGGCGCCGGCGCTTTCGCCGCCGCCTATGCCGGCGAGGCGATTGCTGCCCCCGCGCCTGCCGCGGCTACCGAACAAGACCGCGCCTACATGCGTCAGGCCATCGCGCTGATGCGTAAGGCCGGCGTCGTCGATCGCACTGGCGGCCCGTTCGGCTGCGTCATCGTACGCGACGGTCAGATCCTCGCCGCCGAGGGCAACAGCGTGCTGCGCGATAACGATCCTTCCGCGCATGCCGAGGTCAACGCGATCCGCGCGGCGTGCAAGAAGGTCGGCCAACCGAACATCAAAGGCGCGGTGATGTTCACGAGCTGCGAATGCTGCCCAATGTGCTACGCGACGGCCTATTGGGCGCGCGTCAGCAAGATCTATTACGCCGCCGCCTGGACCGACTATGCCGACCTGTTCGACGATTCCAACATCGCGCAGGACATGAAGCGACCCTACGCCAAGCGCACCGTTCAGGTCGCGCCGCTGTTGCGCAGCGAGGCGCAGCAGGTCTGGCAGGAATTCCGCAAGCTGCCCGATCGCGCCAGGTACTGAGGCATCTCAGGCTCCAAAAAATGAAAAGCCCCCGCTCATCGCGGGGGCTTTTTTATTGGTCGCGTTGGACGTCTAGCTTTGGACCAGCGCCCCGCCCGGCTCCTGGGCTTCGCCCTCCAAAATCGGATGCGCCATGGCATGGTGCAGCGCCGCCTTGTCGAGTTCGCCCTCGGAGCGGCTGATGACGATGCAGGCGACGCCGTTTCCGATCAGATTGGTAAGCGCACGGCATTCGCTCATGAACTTGTCGATGCCCAGCAGCAGCGCCAGCGAGCCGATCGGAATATCCGGCACGATGGCGAGCGTCGCCGCCAACGTCACGAAGCCCGCGCCGGTCACGCCGGACGCGCCCTTCGACGTGATCATGGCAATGCCGAGAATGCCAAGCTCCTGCCAGATGGTCAGGTGCGTGTTGGTCGCCTGCGCCAGGAACAAGGTGGCCAGCGTCATGTAGATGTTGGTACCGTCGAGGTTGAACGAATAGCCGGTCGGAATGACCAGACCGACGACGGGACGTGAAGCGCCGAGATGCTCCATCTTCTGGATCATCTGCGGCAGCACGGTTTCAGACGACGACGTACCGAGCACGATCAGCAATTCATCCTTGATGTAGCCGATGAAGCGGATGATCGAGAAGCCGGCCATGCGCGCGATGGCGCCAAGCACCAGCAGCACGAACAGCAGGCTGGTCAGGTAGAAAGTGCCGATCAGCGCGATGAGCTTGGTGAGCGAGCCGATGCCATAGGCGCCGATGGTGAAGGCCATGGCGCCGAAAGCGCCGATCGGCGCCACGCGCACCACGATGCGGATGATGCCGAAGAACACTTTGGCCGCCTGGTCGATGGCGTTGGCGATCGGCTGGCCGCGCTCGCCGAGTGCAGCGATCGCGAAGCCCGACAGAATCGACACCAGCAGCACCTGCAGCAGGTCGCCGCGCGCCAGCGCACCGACATAGCTGTCCGGAATGATCGCCAGCAAATGCGCGACGATGCCGTCTTCCTTGGCTTTCGTCACATACGTCGCGACCGACTTCATATCGAGCGAAGCCGGATCGATATTGAAGCCGGCGCCGGGCTGCAGCAATTCGCCGACGATGAGGCCGATGGCGAGCGCCAGGGTCGACACGATTTCGAAATACAGCAATGTCTTGACGCCGACGCGGCCGACGCGCCGAAGATCGCCCATCGACGAGATGCCGTGCACCACGGTGCAGAAAATGACCGGCGCGATCATCATCTTGATCAAGGCGATGAAGCCATCGCCGAACGGCTTCATCGCCTTGCCGAGATCGGGCCAGAAATGGCCAAGCGCGATGCCGATTGCGATGGCGATCAGAACCTGGATGTAGAGAATGCGGTACCATGGGTTACGTGGACGCGCGGCTGTGGCCGGCGCCGGAATGGCAATTTGCGACATGTTGCTTCTTCTTGCTCGAAGGGACGTTTCGCCGACGGCATAGGCCCAAGCATCGGATCGTCGCAAGCAATCCAAAAGGATGAGACCTTCACATCCGCTTGAAGAAGATGGAGAAAATCGACCTTGGTCACACTCGACCAAAGGCGTAGTAAATGGGGTCAGGCCATTGGCTGATGGCGGAAATCGATGCCGCGCGTCAGGCGCTCAGGCCGGCAAGGCACGCATCGTCGCGCCGATGCAGACGATGGCCATGATCGCCGGAAGCGCCCAGCGCAGATGCCTCTGCAGGGCCAGCCAGGCCGCAACATGACCGCGCTCTGCCGCGATCAGCCGCGACAGCACGACGTCCGACAGCAGGACGACGATCAGATAGAAATAGCCCAGCGATATGATCTGCGCGACCGGCGTATTGAGCGAGATAGCGCCCGGAAAACTCGCCTCGAACGTGAAGCTGAGTGCGGCAAGCGCCAGCATCGACGAGAAGATTTGCGTGCCCTTCTCCTTGCCGGTCAATTCCGGCGTCCACAGGATGAAGATCGACACCGTGAGCACTGCGAGGATCGGCACGAAGATGCGCAGGATGTATTGCTCGGAATGGCGCAACACCTGAACGGTTGCGTTGAGCCGCGAATAGAAACGCGCGTTCCAGCCGACCGCTTCCTCGTTGGCAAAACGCGGCCGTTCCGCTTTCCAGTCGGCAACCGACAGCGTGTTCTCGACGTCCGACAGCTTGCGATCTTCTTCGGTTGCCAGCAGAATCGCTTCCTGCTTGGCGTAACGCGGCAGCGACATCGACAAGGTCAGGTTCTGGCGGTCAAATGGAAAGGCCGCAAGGTTCATGGCGAAGCGGAAATCGCTTTCGTAACGCTCGATCAGCGTGACATCGCCATCTGAATGGACAGACACCGCCATGGTGCGGGACGTCTTATCGCCAGTCTGGTTGTCGACCGCGAGCTGCGGCGTCCAGATGGTTTTGAGATAGGCGTCGGCGTCCGGCCCGACATAATCGGCGCGTGCAAAGCCGCGCGCGATCGGATCGAAACGCAGCCGACTGTCGGTCCAGCGCTGCGTCACCTCGATGGACAGGCGGCCCTGCCCCGCAACTTCCGCGATCCTGAGAATGTTGAGCACGCGCAACGCGACGCGCACGCGCACCGGCAATTCGCCGGGCGGCAGCGCTGTCACCGCCGTCATCGACGGCGTATCGGCCGCCTTCGCCGGCAGCGTGGCAATGGCTGCCGCGAGCAAGAGAAGAACTGCGAGCAGCCGCCTCACTTCGACGCCTCGCGCCGCGTAATGGCGAACTGGAACAGCACGACGAAAACCAGAAAGGCAAGAATACCGCCGCACAAAGCGGTCACCCACAGTTCGATGCGGGTTCGCGCCAGACCCGCGAGCGGATCGTCTTTCAGCGCAATGATGAGGCCGACCAGCCGGCCGCTGAAGTCGACCAGCGGTTCGATCGAAGTGCTATAGTTGCGGCCATCGAGACGCACGGTGCCGATTTCGAGATCGCGCACCGGCGACACACGCTCCTGCTTGAGAAAGCGCGTGAACAGATCGGAGTCGGTCGACACCGCGAGCGCCAGATCGCCGAACCGCGGCAGCTTGTCGTCAATCTTCACGCCGCTCATCGACGGCACGATCACCACGGCGGCGTCGGCATTGGCTGAGGCCTTCACCATTTCGAGGATCGGCTGGATCGCGACGCCGGCCTCGGCTGTGCCGACAAAACGCCCCTCGTAATTGATCACCGCAATACCGCGCATGCCGATGCCGGCGATGCCGATTTCCACACCGGTCTGCGGCTGGCGGCTGCGGTTGGCCGCAACCACCATCGAGCGGAAGGCCGAAATGTCGTCGTCAAACTGCTCCGGGCGGTGCATGCGCAGGAAATAGTGAAGGTCCTCGGAGTGATAGCCGAAGATCTCGATGCCGGCGTTGTTCTTGACGTAGTCGAACACCGGCGCGGACACCCGCCGCAACATATCGCGGTCGCGAGCAGCCATCGCTCGCCCAACCTGGTCGCGGCGGGCCGTTGTCTCCGCCAGCGCCTGCGCCAGCTTGCCGGCCTGGTCGAATGCCGAATCCAGCGCGCCGCTGACCAGCTTCATCTGGGCGATGCGGTCTCGGTGCGCCGTCTCCTGCATCGCGTTGCGCTGAACCGCCATCATTGCGGCGAGCGTCGCCGCCAGAACGGCAGCCATCGCGAGCGAATACCAAATGGAGGCAACGAAAAATCGCGGGCGGACGGCGCCCTGCTCAGACTGTAACGGCACGGAAATTCCAGGAAGACGAATGCGGGAGCAATGCTACGTGCCCGAGGGCCGGGGCGGCGTCAAGAAGCGACGGTGAGCAACGTGACGCCCGACACGCGCGTGAGTTGACGAGCCACTACAACATGCCAGGACGGAAGTAGCGGCGCAGACTTATCGAGCGGCCCGATACCATGAACTGGCCGTCACCGCGATAATGAATGGTCTTGGGATATTTTGGTGCGCGCGGCGCATGCGCTTTCACCACCTCGAAGACGAAGAAATTATAGCGATCGATCAGCCGGCCGTCGTGCAACTTGCATTCAAGACTGGCGTGACACTCGGCAATCAGCGGTGCCTTCACCTCGCTCGCCGCTGCCGCCGTGAGTTTGAATGCCGCAAATTTGTCGGTGTCGACGCCGGAGCAATTGCCGATCTTGGCCACCACCGGCGCAAGATCGAACGTCGGTACATTGATCACGCATTGTCTGGAGCGGCGGATCAGCTCGAACGAATGATTGCCGCTGGCGATGACACAGCCGACCAGCGCGGGCGCGAATTCCATGACCGTATGCCAGCCCATTGTCATGATGTTGCGCTCTGCCTTGTGGGCCGAAGACACCAGCACCACCGGGCCCGGCTCGAGAAAGCGGCGGATCTCCTCCACCGGGAAATCCGTCTTCCGGATTGGCTTCATGGCTGACCTCCTGCACGGCCGTTTGGCGGCGCTTTTCGTTCGTTTAATTCGAACATTTTATGTTATATAATCAATTGGATCGAACATTCGGATCGGCTCATGATCGGCGCATTCCCGCTCGAATTGAACTCCGGAAATGCCCTGATGACCGCCGTTGTCCCTGATTCCGCCATTTCGGCCGCCGCCCGTCTGCGCGCCGGCCTGATCGCCACCCTGCCCGGCCTCGCTTTGACCTTTGCCATTGCCGCCGCAGCCTTCGGCCTGCGGCTGATCCCCGGCATCTCGGTCCTCAGCCCGATGATCCTCGCCATCCTCATCGGCATCGCCTTTCACAACGTCGTCGGCACGCCGGCGCGCGCAAAAGCCGGCATCACCTTCTCTTTGCGCCGCATTTTGCGCTTCGCCATCATCCTGCTCGGCCTGCAACTGACCGCCGCGCAGGTCGCAGAGGTCGGCGCCAGCGGTGTAGCCTTGATCGTCGTAACGCTGGTGGCAACGTTCACGTTCACCAAGTGGTTCGGCGCGCTGATCGGTGTCGATGGCAAGCTTTCCGAACTGATTGCCGCCGGCACCTCGATCTGCGGCGCCTCCGCGGTGATCGCCACCAATACGGTGACCCAGGGGCCCGACGAGGACGTCGCCTATGCGGTCGCTTGCGTCACCGTGTTCGGCTCGATCGCGATGTTTGTGTATCCGCTGCTGCCCGGCCTGTTGCATCTTACGCCGCATGAATACGGCCTGTGGAGCGGCGCCTCGATCCACGAAATCGCGCAGGTGGTCGCCGCCGCCTATCAGGATGGCGAACAGGCCGGATATTTCGGCACCATCGCCAAACTGTCGCGCGTCATCCTGCTGGCGCCGCTGGTCATCGCGCTTGGCGTGATCGCCAGCCGGCGGATGGGCGCGAATACCAGCGCCGGCAAAGCGCCGCCGTTGCCGTGGTTCGTCTTCGGCTTCATCGCCCTGATCATTGTGAACAGTGCGGTCACCATCCCGGCCGCAATGAAGGATATCATCGTGCCGGCCACCGCATTCCTGCTGTCGGTCGCGCTGGCGGCCATGGGACTCGAGACCGACATCGCCAAGCTGAAACGCAAAGGCCTGCGTCCGCTGCTGCTGGGCCTCGCCGCTTCGCTATTCATTTCGGCCCTGAGCCTGATCCTCATCAAACTCGTTTACGCCTAGGACATGAGCGCGACCGCATGAGCATGACGCTGGAACAATTGCGCATCTTCGCTGCGGTCGCCGAGCGCGAACATGTCACACAGGCCGCGCGCGCACTCAACCTCACCCAGTCGGCAGTCAGCGCCGCGGTGAGCGCGCTGGAAGCACGCTACGGCGTCCGACTGTTCGATCGCGTCGGCCGGCGGATCGAGCTCACCGAAAGCGGCCGACTGTTCCTCACCGAGGCGCGCGCGGTGCTGGCGCGCGCCGCCGCGGCCGAGACCGTACTCACCGATCTTGCCGGCCTCAAGCGCGGCTCGCTCAGCCTCGCCGCCAGCCAGACCGTCGCGAGCTACTGGCTGCCGCCTTTGATGGCACGGTATCGCGAAAAATATCCCGGCATCGCCCTCTCCCTCATCGTCGGCAACACCGAAACGGTCGCCGCCATGGTGCGCGAGGGCACGGTCGATCTCGGCTTTGTCGAAGGTGAGATTGACGAGCCGGCGCTGACCGCGATTCCGGTAGCCGACGACCAGCTCATCGTCGTCACTCGTGCCGACAGGGCGATGGAACATCGCCAGCCAAAAAACCGCCAGCCTCTAGGCGCCGTCGATCTCAAGGCCATGCGCTGGGTGTTTCGCGAGCGCGGCTCGGCGACACGGTCAATCTTCGAGGATGCGCTCGCCGTACTCGGCGTCGATCCCGACACTCTCGATATCGTGCTCGAATTGCCGAGCAACGAAGCGGTACGCGCCGCCGTCGAGCACGGCGCTGGCGCCGCAGCCTTGTCGAAGCTGGCCGTCAGCGACGCGCTGGCCTCAGGCGCGCTGACTGCGCTGAACTTTGTCTTGCCCAAGCGGCAGTTCTACGCCGTACGCCACCGCGAGCGCTGGGTCAGCCAGGCCGAACGCGAATTACTCACGATGGCGGCGGACGGCCGCGAAACGCCGCTCCCGCTCGCTTCAAAGCGCAAGAGTCGCTGAGCCTCAGCCGCCAACCTTGGCGTAGTCCTCCGGCTTGAAGCCGACCAGGATCTTGCCGCCACCGATCTCCAGCACCGGACGCTTGATCATCGACGGCTGCGCCAGCATCAGTTTGATGGCCTTGGCTTCGGTGAGCCCTTCCTTGTCTTGCTCGGGCAGCTTCTTGAAAGTGGTGCCGGCCTTGTTGAGCAAGGTCTCCCAGCCGACCTTCTTCGCCCAGGCAGCAAGCTTGTCCTTGTCGATGCCCGCCGTCTTGTAGTCGTGGAAAGCGTAGTCGACGCCCTTTTTGTCGAGAAAGGCGCGCGCCTTCTTCATCGTGTCGCAGTTCTTGATGCCGTAAATGGTGATGGGCATGGTCGGAGCACGCTCTCGATGTCTGCTTTGGTTCTTGACGAAGAGTAGCTTGCACGCGTGCTGGTTGGCCACATCATAAGCGAAGCTGTCAAAAGGAATTTGCGCCCGGGACACGATCTGTAGCGGAGACCCGCGTCGCGCGCCGGAGAAAGAGACGCCCGCGTGCGGCGGGTGTCTCCCTTTGTCGAGCATTGGACGTCAGGCCTTGAAGAACGCCAGCAGGTCCTTGTTGATGACGTCGGCGTGCGTCGTCGCCATGCCGTGCGGGAAACCCTTGTAGGTCTTGAGCTCGCCCTTCTTCAGCAACTTGACCGCAAGCAAGGCCGAGTCGGCGATCGGCACGATCTGGTCGTCTTCGCCATGCATCACCAAGGTCGGCACCTCAATTTTCTTGAGGTCGTCGGTGAAGTCGGTTTCCGAGAAGGCCTTGATACAGTCGTAATGCGCCTTGGCGCCACCCATCATGCCCTGCCGCCACCAGTTGTCGATCACTCCCTGCGACACCACTGCGCCCGGACGGTTGAAGCCGTAGAACGGGCCGGCCGGAACGTCGCGGAAAAATTGCGCGCGGTTGCTCGCGGTCGCGGCGCGGAAACCGTCGAACACTTCGAGCGGCAAGCCGCCCGGATTGGCGGCGGTCTTGAGCATGATCGGCGGCACGGCGCCGAGCAGCGCGGCCTTGGCGACGCGGCCATTGCCGCCGTACTGCGCGACGTAACGCGCGACTTCGCCGCCTCCGGTCGAATGGCCGACATGGATGGCGTTCTTCAGGCCCAGATGCGCGGCCAGCGCGTCGACGTCGGCGGCATAGGTGTCCATTTCATTGCCGGTGTCGGTCTGGCTGGAGCGGCCGTGGCCGCGGCGGTCGTGGGCGATGACGCGATAGCCTTCGCCGAGGAAAAACAGCACCTGGGCGTCCCAGTCGTCGGCGCTCAGCGGCCAACCGTGGTGGAACACGATCGGCTGCGCCGTCTTCGAGCCCCAGTCCTTGTAGAAGATCCGCGCGCCGTCCTTGATGGTTATGAAGCCGCCGCCCGCATTGGTCTCGCTCATAACACTCTCCATTTTTGTTTGGCGATATTCATTATCGCGATATCTTTTTCTAGCGCGCATCGCCGCACCAGTCAAGATAATATTTATCGCGATATCTATTTGCGCGGAGCCACAGACTGTCATACCTTCGTCGCAAGCGGCCGCTCCGCGCCGCGCAAAGGGAACCGCCGGCCGTGCACCGTCCGCTCGACAAACACTTCTGCTTCACGCTTTACGCCACCAGTATGGCGATCACGCGAACCTATAAACCGATGCTCGACGACCTCGGCATCACCTATCCGCAGTATCTGATGCTGACGGCGCTGGCCGAGCAAAACGGAATGACCATCGGCGCCATCGCCGCCCGGCTAGGGCTCGAGTCGAGCACGGTGACACCGCCAGTGAAGCGGCTGGAACAAGCGGGTTTCGTTCAGCGCAAGCGTAGCACTACCGACGAACGGCAGGTGACCGTGCAGCTCACCGTTGCCGGCCGCACGTTGCTCACAAAGTGCCAATGTCTCGGCGATACGCTGATCGAGAATGCGGGCGTCAGCGAAAGCCAACTCGCGAGCCTCAACCGCCAGCTCCAGAAGATTCACCGGACGCTGTGCGACAAGCTCGACGCTGGCTCAAGGCGTTAGCCGGCGTGACGATCAACGCCGAACGAGCCGCAGCCAAGGCCCGGCGTGGAACAGACTCATCAGCGCATACATCACGCCCATGCCTGCGAGGGGCGAACCGCCATATAGCGATGTGCACAGCATGCCGGCTGGTCCGCCGAACGCGCCGGTCCACAATGCCATCAACGCGAAGACCGGCGCGGCTGCGTAACCAAGAGCCCTGACCAGCGCGGGAGCGGCATCGTCGCTCCCGATCCGGTCGCGCAGGATCCGATCCCCGGCCGCGCGGTCCATGGCGTCACCCGCGCGCCAGCGCGCCACAGCACGATGCGGCGTTCGCCGTACCGGACTCGTAACGGTCGTGGTGACGCACCCATGCCATCGTGAACGGCAGGTCGTGCTCGTCACGGCCGTTCGGCGTGAGATCGAGCATCCGGTACGTCCCCATCATCACCTCGACACCGCGGCCATAGGTCGAATAGGTGTGGAAGACGTCGCCCGTCTCATCCTTGAAGAACACGCTGACGCCCGGCAATTCGTCGCGGACAAAAGGTGAGGTCCCGTAATTGTACACCGGCGCACCCTTGGCGACCTCGCCAGGCGTGAAGCTGACGCGGAAGTCGTAGTTGAAGCTGGTGCCGCTCGACGACAGCCACTTGAACTTCCAGCCCATGCGTCGCTTGAAGCGCACGATCTCATCGTAAGGCGCACGCGAGATGGCGACAAAGGTGGTGTCCCGCTGCGCAAGATGAGGAATCATGCCGTCGCTATGATCGGCCATGTAGGAGCAGCTCTTGCAACCCTCCTCCCAGCCCGGCGCCAGCATGAAGTGCTGTACCATAAGCTGGCGGCGGCCTTCGAACAGTTCGGCAAGGCTCTCGTGGCCGTCCCGTCCTTCGAAGACGTAATTCTTCTCGATCTTGACCCAGGGCAATTTTCGTCGCAACTGCGCGACACGATCGCCATGCCGCGTCAGCTCCTTCTCCTCCTCGAGCAGAGCGAGGCGCTGCTTCAACCAGTCTTCGCGCGATGCGACGGTGTGTTCACTCATGATTCTCTCCATTCTCGCCTGCGATCGCGTGTCAGATCGGCAGACGCTTGGCGTATTCGGCCTTGAGTTTGACCCAGCTATCCCAGAACGGGACGGTCTTCAGCCCGCGCATCTTCGCCACCAGGACGTCGAGATGGGCGTGCCAGCCGGGGCCGACCATGGCCATGATGCCGGGATCCGGCATGCGGCGGTGAACGAGCGTCAGCAGCACCTCGTTGCCTTTCGGCGTGAGAGTGAATGTTACCTCGCCGTGCTTGCCGAAGGTGTAAGACAGAATGTGCGGCGGATCGTATTCGAGAAGCTGGCAGACCGCGGTGTGCTGCTCGCCGAAACCTTCGGGCCGCTGGCCCGGCGGATTGGTGAGTTCATCGTTGCGCCAGGTGAGTTCGAATTCGCTACCGGCCTTCTTGGCCATGTCCCCCGAGGCGAGCCACTGACGGCGCAGATCGCTTTTCGTCAGATAGTCCCAGACGCGCTCGATAGGCCCGGGCAATACGCGTTCGATCTTCAGCGTCGCTGGTTCGATCACCTCACCGTAGCTGCCTGAAGTCATGATGTCGGTCATTGACGCGGTCCCTTCTTCTTGATGCTTGGCTTCTTGGTGGCGGAAAGCTTGCGCGCATCGTCAGCACGCAACAGGCTTTCGAGAATGTCGAGGCGGCCGGCCCAGAAGCGCTCGTAGTGTCCGAGCCATTCATGCGCGCTGGCGAGCGGGCCGGGTTCGAGGCGGCACATATGCGTCCTCCCCTTCACTTCGCGGCGGATAAGCCCGGCGCCTTCCAGCACCTTGATGTGCTTGGAAGCGGCCGCGAGCGAGATCGAGAACGGTTCGGCCAGTTGACCGACCGAGCGCTCGCCGGCAGCGAGGTCACGCAGCATCTGCCGGCGCGTGGCATCGCCGAGGGCGTGAAAAACGGTGTCGAGCTGGGGCGTCAATAATTCAACCATGTGGTTGAATATAGACGGTCCGGATAATTAGTCAACCATATGGTTGAATGGTTTTTGCCGCCGTTTCAGGCCATTGATGCCACGACAAAAATGCGTTCGTGTGAGCGATGCCCCGCCTCTCGCCTGAGTTCAGCGCGGCCTATTTTGCCGTCGGCACCACCGGCACGTTGTCGTAACGCGACGTCAGATCGGTAGCGGCAAGCTTGGCCCAGACCTCCCCGGCGTCGTCGGCGAAATCGAACGCGCTGAACTCGGCCGGATCGACCATGCCGGCGGTCGCCAGTTGCTCGAAATTGATGACCGACTTCCAGAACGCGCGATCGACCATGATTGTCGTCACCGGCGGCGCCTTGCGCGTAACGCGCAGATTCAGGATCTCGAACAGTTCGTCCAGCGTGCCGAAGCCGCCGGGAAAAACCACCAGCGCATTGGCACGCATGGCCAGATGCATCTTGCGGATCGAGAAATAGTGAAACTGGAACGTCAGATCCGCCGTCGTGTAGGGGTTGGGCCTCTGCTCGAACGGCAGTTCGATGTTGAATCCAATCGACGGCGCGCCGGCATCGTGCGCGCCGCGGTTCGCCGCTTCCATGATGCCGGGGCCGCCGCCCGTGGCGATGACGTTGTCATGAACCTGGCCGCGCGGCCGCAAGGCGCCGCCCTGCTCCGAGGCGATGCGGGCAAAGGCGCGCGCCTGCTGGTACCAGAACGGATGACGCCCCGGCCCGTCTTCGCGCACGCGCGCCGAGCCGAACACCACGATGGTCGAGCGGATGCGCCAGCGGCCCAGCACCTCCTCCACCGCGTTGAACTCGTTCTGCAGCCGCTCGCCGCGATTGCCGTTGCCCGGCCTGAATTCACCGCAGAGCGGCTCCTCGGGGTCGGTTATCAGCGCGCGCGGCGGATCGTCTGTCACATTCAAAGTCCGTCGAACCAGATCTTCCATTGCGGCACGGCAGTCGCATAGGTGCCGCGATGCGAGGTCGGCCCGGTCGAGACTGCCTGAACCTGTGTATTACCATTGCCGATGGCGTGCTGGTAGGTCGCTGCGAGCTGGCCGAGACCGATCGAGATCGCCTCGTCCGTCTCGCCGTAGTAATTGCGCGTCGGCGACTTGACGATCCAGCGATAGGCGGCGGTCTGCGCCACGAGCTTCCCATACGCCGACTCGGCGAAGAACTGCGGATTGAAATAATCCGGCTTCAGCAATTTACGCAGATCGGTCGGCACGTCGGCGGGATTGAACGGCTCGCGCAGGTAAGCTTTGCGCGCGACGTCGTAGTAGGCGTCGGCGATCAGCGATCGCGCCAGTCCCGGCACGCCATAGTAATTCTCGAACGAAAACGACGACAGGATAAACAGCGAGTTCACCCAGTCGGCGTCGATCTTGCGCGGAAAGCTGAGGAAGCCATTGAGCGCGACGAAGATGTCGACCGGCGCACTGGCCGTGGCCGCGGCATCGACCTTCACACCGGCCGCTTCCAGCTTCTCCAGGAATGCCATGGTGACGAAGCCGCCTTGCGACCAGCCGGCAATGAACAGCTTCGGGCTCTCCAGCTTCATGTGGGCCAGCACGGCACGGCTGGCGATCAGCATGTCATAGGACGCCTGCTGGTGGCTGGCCTTGACCATGTAGCCTTCCGGCTCTTTCGATGCGCCCATGCCGAAATAGTCGGCGCCGATGACGATGTAGCCCTGGCCACCGAACTGCGCGAGCATCAGCTGCGTCTCCGGCGATTGATCCGGATAAGACGGTACTTGCGTCTTTTCGTAGACCGTTCCGTGCTGATACGAGACCAACGGGAACGACGTACCTGCGATATCGGGAATGGCGATGAGCCCGGTCGCCACGATCGGCTTGTTGCCGCGCTCCGGCACCACGGAATTATAAGTCACACGGTACAGTTTCACCGCGTTCTTCGCCGCGCTGTATTTGACGGTGACGCCGAAAAACTTAGGCGTGTCCTCGGTCAGCACCTTGTTGAGTTTGTCGGCATCCCAGCGGCCGATAAATTCATAGGTCACCCCCGCGGCGACCTGAATGGCACCACTGCCCTGCGCTGCCGCAGGCTGGGCTGCCAAACCCAGCGCAAATATGACAATGGCCAGCAATCGACGTGCAAAGGGCATCGGGACCTCCGAGGACAACATGACGCGACGCTCGCTCAAACCGCTTAAGTTTCGCTGAAGACCGCGCGCGATCTTTCCGTCAGCCAGACGCGAATTTCACATGGCCATGGTCGTCAATCGGCCACGCCGGATTCCACGCGATCTCCCAAGCGTGCGTGTCGGGGTCGGCAATATAGCCGCGAAAGCCGCCATGCGCCGGTTCGTCAGGCAGCCGCAGCAGATTGCCGCCAGCCGCGGCCAGGCGCTCGATCAACGGCGCCACCTGCTCCTTTTCGCGGACATTGTGCGCGAGGGCGAAGGCGCCGGGTCGCAGCAGGTTGCCGCGGGCCATGTCATTCGCAAGCGCCGCCGTGAGCCAGGTCGCCAGCACCAAACCATTCATCTGATAGAAGATCACCTCATCGTTCTCGAAGACCGGCGTCCAGCCAAAGCCTTCGGTGTAGAACCGCCGCGAGCGAGCCAGCTCGGCGACTCCCAAGGTGATCACTGCGATCTGTTGCATTCGACAAATCTCCTTCTGCACGCATTGCAGACAGCGACGCCATTCGCGCCGCAAATCAAGACTTCGCACGACCTCAATTGAAGGATTGCGAGGAAATTTCCCTCAATCCCTCGACGCCGCCGCCTGAAAAATCGTCCAACCGGCCGCACGGCCGCCGCTCCGGAAACAGCGCCGATCGCAACACCGGAGGTGTCGAATATATGGCGGCGCCCCCCGGTGCCGCTCGATAATGCCGGAGATTAAAACCGGATTCGCGAAGCGCTTCCAGCAATCCTTGATGCCCCATCAAATCTTGACCGACATCAGCCAGTAGACCGGCCGATCCCGCGCCGGCGCGCCGCGAACTTGACTGTATTGGACGCTTGTCCTATTAATTAGGACAAGCGTATGAATCGTCACGGGGCTTCCGCCGAACATGACCGCCCTCACAACCCGCGAGCAAATCGTCACGACCGCCGACCGTCTGTTCTATGAGAACGGTTACGAACACACGTCGTTTGCCGACATTGCAGCAGCCGTAAATATCTCGCGCGGCAATTTCTATTATCACTTCAAGGCAAAGGACGAGATACTGACCGCTGTCATTGCCGCTCGACTCGCTCATACGAAGACGATGATCGAGGGTTGGGAGCGCGAAGCGCCCAATCCCGAGGCACGCATTCGCCGCTTCATGCACATGATGATCGCGAACCGCGCCGCTATCAAACGTTACGGCTGCCCGGTCGGCACGCTCGTGACCGAGATGGCCAAGCTCGACCACGTCGCACGTGAGGACGCCAACAAGCTATTCGGTCTCTTCCGCGCCTGGCTCGGAACGCAATTCCGCGCCCTCGGTTGCGGCGCAGACGCCGACCGGCTCGCGATGCATCTGCTGGCGCGCAGTCAGGGCGTCGCCACGCTTGCCAATGCATTTGGCGACGACCGCTTCATCCGCCGGGAAGTTGCCCTGATGGAAGAATGGCTGACCGCGGCCGTCGCCCATGCAACGCCCAGACCCGACAACCGCCGAAGACAACACTAGCATCGTCAAAAGAGGATCGGATGTTCATTGTACTGCTCAAATTTTCGGATAACAAAGCAAAAGCCGGTCAGTTCATGGACGGCCACAAGGCCTGGCTGAAACGCGGCTTCGACGACGGCATTTTTCTGATGTCCGGCAGCCTCAAGCCGCAACTCGGCGGCGGCATCATGGCGCACAACACGTCACGCGAAGCCCTTGAGGCCCGGGTTAACGACGATCCATTCGTCACCCACGGCATTGTCGTGCCCGAGATCATTGAAATCGAGCCTTCCCAGCGCCAACCCCAGCTTGAGGGCTTGTTCGGCTAGGTCCGCAACTCATATACCGACGACATCAGGAGATCAGGAACATGACCGAGACGAACGATTACACGCCGCCCAAGGTTTGGGTGAACAAGCCCTCAGGCGGCCAGTTCGCCAACATCAACCGTCCCGTTTCGGGGCCGACTCATGAAAAAGAACTGCCGGTCGGCAAACATCCGCTGCAACTTTATTCTCTGGCCACGCCTAACGGCCAGAAGGTGACGATCATGCTCGAGGAATTGCTTGCCCTCGGGCACAAGGGCGCGGAATACGACGCCTGGCTGATCAAGATCGGCGACGGCGAGCAGTTCGGCTCCGGTTTCGTTGCCGTCAATCCGAATTCGAAGATCCCGGCCTTGATGGATCGCAGCGGCGCAAAGCCGATCCGCGTCTTCGAATCCGGCGCCATCCTCACTTATCTCGCCGAAAAGTTCGGTGCCCTGCTGCCGACCGATCCGGCCGCGCGCGCCGAATGCTTCTCCTGGCTGTTCTGGCAAATGGGCAGCGCGCCCTATCTCGGCGGCGGCTTCGGTCACTTCTATGCCTATGCGCCGACCAAGATCGAATACGCGATCGATCGCTTCGCGATGGAGACCAAGCGCCAGCTCGACGTGCTCGACAAGCGTCTCGCCGACAACGAGTACATCGCCGGGCCCGACTATACGATCGCCGACATCGCCATCTTCCCATGGTACGGCGGACTCGTGAAAGGCTGGCTCTATGGCGACTCCGCCACCTTCCTGAGCGCCCACGAATACAAAAACGTGCTGCGCTGGGCCGAGCAGCTCGCGAAGCGGCCCGCCGTCAATCGCGGCCGTATCGTCAACCGCATCTCCGGCGATCCCAAGAGCCAGCTCCACGAACGCCATGACGCCGGCGACTTCGACACGAAGACGCAGGACAAAATCGTAAAGGCATAAGCGCCGATAGAAGGCCGCCGCGCTTTCCTCGCGCGGCGGCCCCTCTACATCTCGAATTCGAATTTCAGGCTCGGCGCCGAGCGTCCCGCCGGGCCGTGCCCGATGCCCGCCTAGGCATCGGGGATCTGCTCGCGCATCAGCCGCTTGATCGCAAGCAGCATCAAAACGGCGCCGCTGCCGAGAACGGCTGACATCACCACCGCGCCCGCGGGACTGGTACGATCCATCATCACCGCGAAGGCAACTATGCACCCGCCTCTTTGACCGACGCCGCAGAGCGCCGCGTCTTGATGAGACTCCAGATGATGCCGGCAGCGATGATCGCAAAGGTAACGCCGAGCGACAGCGCCGCGGGGACCTTCTCGAGGCCCAGCAGATCGGCGACAAAGATCTTGCCACCGATGAAGAGCAACACAACCGCCAGCGCCGGCTTCAGGTAAGTGAAGCGGTGGATCATCGCGGCGAGCGCGAAATACAACGCACGCAGGCCGAGGATGGCGAAGATGTTGGAGGTGTAGACGATGAACGGGTCCGTGGTGATGGCGAAGATCGCCGGCACCGAATCCACCGCGAAGATCACGTCGGCGATCTCGACCATGACCAGCGCCATAAACAACGGCGTGATGTAGCGAACCATCTTGCCGGTCTGCGGATCGAGCTTCCTGACGAAGAAATTCGGCCCGTGATGCTCGTCCGTGACCTTGAAGCGCTGCCGAAGGAAGCCAATCACGGGATTGTTGCCGATTTCGGGCTCCTTGTCGCCCATCCACAGCATCTTGATGCCGGTCAGGATCAGGAAGGCAGCGAAGATATAGAGCACCCAACCGAACTGCGAGACCAGCGCCGCGCCTAATCCGATCATGATGGCGCGCAGCACGATCACGCCGAGAATGCCCCAGAACAACACCCTGTGCTGATACTTCCTCGGCACCGCGAAGAACGAGAAGATCAGCGCGATGACGAAGACATTGTCGAGCGCCAAAGTCTTTTCGACGACGAAGCCGGTCAGGTAGTTCATGCCAGGTTCGGCGCCGAGTTGCCACCAGACCCAGCCACCAAAGGCGAGGCCAAGGCCTATATAGCCCGCCGACAGGACCAGGCTCTCGCGCGCCTCGATCTCGCGATGGTCGCGGTGAAGAACGCCGAGGTCGAACACAAGCAAGGCGATGACGACGGCGATAAAGCCAAGCCACATCCAGACCGGCGTGCCCAGCCAGTCGGCGAACAGAAACGACAAGTCCACGAAGGTCTCCAACCGGCCCGATTTCCGAACCTGACGTCCGACATCGCGAGAGGACCGGTGTCTCTCGCCAGAGGGGCCCGGACAGTGAGCGGGGCCGCCGCAGCTGGCCTGAGGGGCAATGGCCACGGCTTCATCGAGAGGAACTTAGGGCGGACCCGTTGATAGTTCAAATTGATTATGGCAATACTTGTATTAGCTTTTAGCTATCGGACCAGATGCCCTTCCGCCCTACCCTTCGCCAGCTGGAATATGTGGTCGCACTGGCCGAATACGCCCATTTCGGCAAGGCCGCCCGCCGTTGCCACGCCTCACAGCCGACCCTTTCGGTGCAGATCGGGCTGGTCGAGGAAGGTCTGGGCGTCCAGCTGTTCGAGCGCACGCCGACCTCCGTACTGATAACGCCTGCCGGGGAAAAGGTCGTTCACGGCGCCCGCCTGACGCTCGCCGCCATGAACGACCTCTTGGATTCGGTGGCGAGCGATACGCGCGCGCTGGGCGGCGCGGTGCGGCTTGGCACGCCGCCGAGCTTCGGCCCCTACTTCCTCCCGACTTTCCTGCCACCGATCCATCGCACCTATCCCGATCTCAAGATCTACATCGCCGAGGACCGCCCAGCCGCGATCGAGGCATCGGTCGCCGAAGGCCTGCTCGATTGCGGTATCGGGCCGGGGTGCGAACGGCCGGGACTTGCGTTCATGCGCATCGGCACCGAGCGGTTCTTTCTCGGCGTGCCCGCCGACCACCGTCTCGCGTCGAAATCGGCCGCGCACGTTTCCGACCTCAAGGGCGAACGTCTGCTGGCGCTGGGCAGCGGCAACCGGCTTCTGGACAATGTTCGCCATCTGGCGGAAGCCAGCGGCGCGATCGTCGTCGACGACTATGAAGGCACCAGCCTCGACGCCATCAGGCAAATGGTGTCGATCGGCATGGGCTGCTCGCTGTTCCCCGAACTCTACGCACGCGCCGAGTTTCGCCATGCGGAAGACGTGCGGCTGCTCGAGATCGAGGATTGGCGGGAGACTCGCGCCGTCGGTCTCTATTTTCGCGATACCAGCGGGCGCAAGCGCCATTTCGAGGAACTTGCGGCCGAGGCACGCCGCGCCGCGGCGAAGCTCGGGATCAGCGCGGCGACAAAGTGACGGCGCCAAGCCGCGTCCAATGTCTGTCCGCTAGACGTCAGGCGAAGGCTCGCTCATCAGCCGCTTGATCGCAAGCAGCATCAAAACGGCGCCGCTGCCGAGAACGGCTGACATCACCACCGCGCCCGCGGGACTGGTACGATCCATCATCACCGCGAAGGCGAACGGCGCCGCCGATCCGACAATCAGGCGTACCGACGTAATCTGGCCCTGAAGCGTGCCGTAGCCACGCCGACCGAACAGCTCCAGCGGCAAAGTACCGCCGACGATGCTGTAAAGACCGCTGCCCATGCCGAAGAGAATTGCGAACAGCACAGCTCCTACCAATGACGGCGCACTGGCCGACAACACGATCAACGCGCCCGGCAGAAGCGCAGCCGAGATGATTGCCAAAGTGAGCTGGGAGATCCCCTTTCCGAACACCATGTTGATGAAGCGGCTCGCCACCTGCGACGGCCCGAACACGGTGCTGACCACGACACCGGCAAGCCCAAGCCCCAGCGCCTGCAGCATCGGCAACATGTGAACCAGAATGGCAGAACTGATGAAGCTCTCGAAGGCGAAGGCCCCCGCCGTCAGCACAAGGCCTTTGCGCCGCGCCGCCGGCAGCAGCAGGCCGTCGGCCGATTGTATCGCGCCGGACGCTTCCGCCCTGACCTCCTCTTCCTTCGGTGAAGCGTCCGCGACCGGTCGCGACAGCCATGCGTGGATCGGCAGGCACAGTATCAGATGCGAAGCGGCAAAGATGAGATAGACCTGCTGCCACGTCAGCACGTGGTGAAGCCACGTCGTCAGCGGCCAGAACATCGTCGAGGCAAAGCCGGCTATGAGCGTCAGATAGACGATGCTGCGCTGGGCCCTGTCGTGATGGCGCTGCACCAGAAGCGAGAATGCCGCGCCATATTGCACCAGCGTCGAGGCGATCTCGATCGCGAACAGCGCCGGCACGAAAGCGGCTCCGGACGGCGCCAGCGCACAGCCAACCAGCGCCAGCGCTGCAACCAGCGATCCGCCGGCCATGACTCTCCCGGCGCCGAAGCGGTCGATCGCCCGTCCAGTCAGCGGCGCGACCAGCCCGCCGATCAGCAAGGCGCCGGAAAAAGCGCCGAACATCCATTCGGACGACCAGCCGAAGTCCCGCGAAATTGACGGCTCGAGAATACTGAAGCTGTAATAAAGCGTGCCGTAGCCGATGATCTGGGTGACACCCAGAGCGGCGATCTCAGCCCAGAGCCGCATTCACGTCGCCCCAATCAGGTGGTCTCGATTGCAGCGCGTCGCGCGGCTGTGATGGTACGCGAGCGGCGTTCTACAGCCTTCGTTGGCGATCCTCAAGGGATCGCGCCCGCGACGGCCGCATCGTCAACCGCTTCTCCAGCGATCCAAAAAGCCAGCCCCCCGCGCTTTCCTCGCGCGGCGGCCTCTTTCTACATCTCGAACTCGAACTTCACGCTCGGCGCCGAGCGTTTCGCCGGGCCGTGATAGACGGCCTCAATATTATTGCCGGCGGGATCGAGCACGAAAGCAGCGTAGTAGCCGGGATGATACTTGCGTTTGCCCGGCGCGCCGTTGTCCTTGCCGCCTGCGGCGAGCGCGGCTTTGTAGAATGCCTCGACCGTCGCCTCATCTTTGGCCTGAAAGGCGAGATGATGCCGCCCGGTCGTCTTGCCGAGCGCGGCCTCACTGCCCGGCGTCGAGACGAACAATTCATCGGCCCAGAAATAATCGTCGGCACTTCCGCCCAGCGGAATGTCCAGCACCTTGAACACCGCTTCGTAGAAACGGCGCGCCGCGGCAAGATCGTCGACCACGAGCTGGATGTGATCGATCAGGCGGCCGCGGTGAATTTCCATGGTTTCCATGACGAGCTCCCTATGCCGATTAAACGGCGCCCGTCCTGCCATGTTCCCACGGCGGCGCGAAGCGAGCCCGTTGCCGCAGGCGCGGAACCATCAGGCAAAACGTTTGGCCCCCGCCACGCACAGAACGACGATGGCCGTCGAGGCGATCATGCTCCATGCCACCGCCTCATGCAGCAGCAGCGCCGCCAGCATCAGGCCGAAGAAGGGCTGCAGCAATTGCAACTGTCCCACTGCGGCGATACCGCCCCGTGCCAGCCCGCGATACCAGAAGATGAAGCCGACCAGCATGCTGAAGACCGACACATAGCCCAGCGCCAGCCACGCCGGTACGCCGACGCCGCCCCATGTCTCCGGCATCGTGGCAAATGCGATCGCGGCCATCGCCGGCAGCGACATCAGAAGCGCCCAGGAAATCACCTGCCAGCCGCCGAGCCGGCGCGACAAGGTCGCGCCTTCGGCATAGCCGAGCCCGCACAATAAAATCGCGGCCACCATCAAAAAGTCGCCCGCTACCGACGCCCCGTCGCTGTTGCGCAGCGCGAAGCCGGCAACCACGGCAGCGCCAAGGACCGAGAACAGCCAGAACGCCGGCTTCGGCCGCTCGCCGCCGCGCACTACGCCGAACATCGCGGTCGCGAGCGGCAAGAGGCCAACGTAAACGATGGAATGCGCCGCGGTGATGTGCTGCAGCGCCAGTGCGGTACACAGCGGAAAGCCGACCACCACGCCAATGGCGACGATGAAGAGCGGGACGATGTCGGCGCGCGCGGGGCGCGCCTGGCGCAAGCCGTAGAGGAAAGCAGCGCCAAGTGCGGCTGCGATGGCGGCGCGCGCCGACGTCAGGAACATCGGCGAGAATGCGGCGACGCCGACGCGCGTGGCCGGCAACGAGCCGCTGAAAATAATGACGCCGAGCAGGCCGCTGCCCCATCCTGCCATCGAGCCTTGCATCTGAACCTCCGTCTGTGGCGGCTGACTATCCGGCCTGGGCTGGCGCGGCCAGCCACAGTTCAGTACAATTTCAACAATCCGTACTGGTCCATATAGCCATACACTTCGGGACAGACTGTGATGACCGCCGGCGCCGCGACACGCACCGAAAGCCTGATGAGCGCGATCCGCGACCGGGTCGCGCGGCGGTCATTGCGCCCCGGCGACCGCCTGCCCTCGGTGCGCAGTTTTGCCCGGACCATGGGCGTGTCGCCCTCCACCGTGGTCGAGGCCTACGACCGGCTCGCCGCGGAAGGCGTGATCAGGGCCAAGCGCGGCTCGGGCTTTTATGTGACCGGAGCTGATCTGCCGCCGCTCGCTTTGGCGGAGATGGGCCCGCCGCGCGAGCGCGGCGTCGATCCGTTCTGGGTGGCGCGCCAGTCGCTCGATGCCGAAGCCTCGACGCTCAAACCCGGTTGCGGCTGGTTGCCCGCCGACTGGATGCCGCACGCCGCCTTGCGCAAGAGCCTGCGCACCATCAGCCGCGCCGATGACGCGTTGCTGGCCGACTATGGCAACACGCGCGGCTCGCTCAACCTGCGCCGGATGCTGCTCGCCCGTTTTGCCGATGAAGGCATGCCCGCATCCGCCGACCAGCTGATGCTGACGAATTCGGGCACCCACGCGATCGATCTCGTCTGCCGTCTGCTGCTGCAGCCCGGCGATGCAGTGCTGGTGGACGATCCCTGCTACTTCAATTTCCAGTCTTTGCTGCGCGCGCATCAAGCCAGGATCGTCAGCGTGCCGTTTACGCCATCGGGGCCCGATGTCGCAGCATTCGAGCAAACTGTCGCGACGGAAAGGCCCCGCCTCTACATCACCAATTCCGCCCTGCATAACCCGACCGGCGCCACCATCTCGGCGCAGACCGCACATCGTGTGCTCGGCACCGCGGCGGCCCATGGCATGATCATCGTCGAAGATGACATCTTCGCCGATTTCGAGCCAACATTGTCGCCGCGGCTGGCCTTGCTCGATGGCCTCGATCGCGTCATCAGGATCGGCAGTTTCTCGAAGACGCTGTCGGCATCGTTGCGCTGCGGCTATATCGCCGCCCGCAAGGACTGGATCGAGAGCCTGGTCGATTTGCAAATCGCCACCAGTTTCGGCGGCCCCAGCCCCATCGCGGCCGAAACGATCGCACGCGTTCTCGTCGGCGGCACCTACCGCAAGCACATGGAAGACGTGCGCCGGCGGCTCACCCGCGCGCGGCAAAAAGCGATCGACAAACTCGCGCCGCTCGGCCTCGTGCCGTGGATCGTCCCGCGCGGCGGCTTCTATTTGTGGTGCCGCTTGCCTGAGGGCTGCGACTCCACATCGATGGCCCAGCGCTGCCTGCAAGACCAAGTCGTGCTGGCGCCGGGCAATGTGTTCAGCGCTTCACAAACCGCATCGTCGTTTCTGCGCTTCAACGTCGCGCAGATGGCGCATCCGCGAATCTACGACGCCATCGGCAACGCGCTTGCGGCGGAAGCGAAAGCGTAACCCGCGCAGACCACTTTGTCGCAGGTTGCGGGCGGCCCGAGGCAGTGTCATAGAAGCCATGAGGGTGTCCGTCTCCGCCGGGCAGGATCGAGCGCTGGTCGGGCCGCCAGCGCCCAAAGTCTGTGCCGGAGACTTGTGCCGATGACTGCGCGCCTTGAAGCCCCCCGCCCCGCCTCTACATTGCGCCGCTTTCTCGACAGCGAGGCGGCTGGTGGCCTGGTTCTCATGGCGGCAGCCGCGCTGGCCCTCATCATCGCCAATTCGATCGCCGCTGGCGCCTATCAGGCGGTGCTGCACGCCTATATCGGCCCCTTGAGCGTCGCTCACTGGATCAATGACGGCCTGATGGCGGTGTTCTTCCTGCTCGTCGGGCTCGAGATCAAACGCGAAATTCTCGACGGCCAACTGGCCACCTGGTCGAACCGAATGCTGCCCGGCCTCGGCGCACTGGGCGGCATGGCGGTTCCAGCCGCCATCTACGTCGCTTTCAACATCCAGTCGCCTGAGACCTTGCGCGGCTGGGCGGTGCCAACCGCGACCGATATCGCCTTCGCCCTCGGCGTGTTGTCACTGCTCGGCAGCCGCGTGCCGGCGTCGATGAAGGTGTTCCTCGCCGCGCTTGCCATCATCGACGACCTCGGCGCCGTCGTCATCATCGCCATCTTCTATACCGCGAACATCTCGGCGCTTTATCTCGGCCTCGCGGCCGTTACTTTTGGCGCGCTGTTCGCCCTGAACAAAGCCGGCATTGTCCGCCTGCTGCCTTATCTCATTCTCGGTGCATTGCTGTGGTTTCTGGTGCTGCGCTCCGGGGTCCATGCGACGGTCGCCGGCGTGCTGCTGGCGATGACGATTCCGCTCAGGCACAAGCGCGGCGCGCCGGACGACGCGCGGCGCTCGCCGCTGCACGCACTCGAACACGCGCTGAGCAAGCCGGTCGCTTTCATCGTCGTGCCGATCTTCGGTTTCGCCAATGCCGGCGTGTCCTTTGCCGGCGTCGGGCTCGACACGATGCTCAGCGCGCTGCCGGCGGGCATCGCCTTCGGCTTGCTGTTCGGCAAACTTGTCGGCGTGTTCGGGGCCAGCGTACTGGCGATCCGCCTCGGGCTCGCCGCCATGCCCCTGCACGCACGCTGGCAGCACCTGCTCGGTGTGTCCCTGCTTTGCGGCATCGGTTTCACCATGAGCCTGTTCATCGGCCTGCTCGCCTTCGGCGACAATGCCGCCCTGCTCGATCAGGTGAAAATCGGCATTCTCGCCGGATCGTTCGCGGCCGGCGCGCTGGGCTATCTCGCGCTGCGACTGGCCGGCGGCCCGAAAGCCCCTGCACGCTAGGCTTCGACGCCGCCGGTTGGCACTGCCCTCACAAAGCCATCAAGATTTTCTCAATCGCGATGTCCGCAGCCGCCGCTCGGCGGCGCGGCGGCAGACATGACGAGCCCACGGCATTGTGGGCTTTCGGCACGGAGTTACGACCTTGAAGACGGAGAGCGAAGCGAGCCGCGTCACACTCGCACGTGTGGACAAGGCGGATCTGCCTGAATTCAAGAAGGAGCTGCGGGACTCTTTTTCCGTGGCCGTGATTGAAGCCTTCGGTGCGGTCGGCGATGGAACGATCCCGTCCGATGACGATGTCGACAGTTCCTTCGCCGCTCCCGGGTCCGCCGTCTATCATATCCTCTCCGACGGCAAGAAGGTCGGCGGGGCGGTGGTGAGCATCGATGAAGCGACGCAACACAACGCGCTCGATCTCTTCTTCATATCCGCAGCGAGCCACGGCCACGGCATCGGCACGAAAGCGTGGGCGGCGATCGAAGCGATGTATCCCGACACGAAGGTCTGGGAGACACACACGCCCTATTTCGAAAAACGCAACATTCACTTCTACGTCAATAAATGCGGCTTCAAGATTGTCGACTTCTACCATGAGCATCATCCGTTGCCCGACAAGCCACCCCATGACGCCCTGCCCGGCGGCGGCGAGTTTTTCAGGTTCGAGAAGGTGATGAGAGGATAGGCGGGAGACTCGGCGAGGCGGACGCCGGCCGACCTTGCGATTAAAGCGCCCGCGCCGGATTAACGCCTCGACACCTTGAGGCTGATGCCGCCAAATCCTGTCATGAGGCGCATCAATTCGGCGTTGGACAAGTTCCTGAGCCGGCCCTTGGTGGCCGGGTTGGGGTCGCGCGCCAGAAACTCAGCGCCCGTTGCGCCGACCAGAATAATGTAGTGCGGAAGCTCCTGCTCCTTAATGGCGACGATAATCGGCCTCGGCTCGGGGCCGCTCAGCACATTGCGGAATTCATCGAGAAGCGAGGCATCAGGCGACATACCGAGAATGTAAACCCGGTCCGGCGCCACAAAATCCAGACTCATTCCATGCGCCGCAGCCACGCGCCTCAGGTCTTCCAGCGCCAACATTCGGTTGCGGGCAAGCTTCAAGCCCTTATAGGCCGCCGCTCCACCGTCTGCGTCGCCCTTGCGCCAGGCGATCAGCATCGCCAGGACGGCATGGCCGCAATCCCGAGAACCTTTCTGCCCCACCCACGGAACCGGAACGACCGCAGTGCTGCCTGGGGCCGGCAAGACCCCAAGCAGCAATAGCGCGACGGCCATCAGGCTATGGCGCACGGCAGGTTCTCGCGCCTCAAGTTAAATAGGCAGAACCTTTTCTTTCATCAGGAAGACAACCAGACATCCCGACGCGATGGCCGACATGACGAAATAGTTCGCCGGCGGCTTGATGGCCGCAGCGCCCGCCACGGCGCCCAGACATGCCACCATTGTCGTCATCGGATCGACCTGCTTGGGCTCCTCGGCGAATGCCTGCGCGCCCAGCATCGGCACCGCACCGGCCTTGATCTTGTCATAGGTTTCCATGCTCATGTCGCGCACGAGCTTGCGCCGCTCGGCGGACAGCTTCGGATAGGCGTTCGATCTCATGCTGGACATGAGCGCCGATGCCAGCTCCGGATCGGAAAACTGGATTTTCAAGTACTGCGGCAGGGACAGAATGATGACATCCCCGCTCTTGATGCCCCGCTGCACTTGCTTCTGCCGCCGCGTCATCGGCTCCGTCTTTCTGACGGTTGGCGCCGTTTCGTAGCCGCCGCGGCCCAGCGGTTCCTCGGACAATGCCGCACCGCTTGAGCCGAAAAGAAATGCCGCCGCGACGACGGCCAGAACACATGCCGACTTTCTCATCCAAACCCCCATTTGGTTCTCGAATTTTTAAACAATCAATCATTTATGAAGTTGCATTCAGATCAAATACGCGCACGCTCTATACAAACTAATCCACCGAATAATTTATTCGCAGATATTTATATTTATGACGCGCCGCACACCGGCGCCCGCGACCACGTCCGTCGACAAGGCTCTTGTTTATAAATAACTTTACGATGCCGCGCCAAAGCATGACCGCGACATGCCAAATGACAGAAGCGCAACTACTTGAGTTGCAACATATTGATCAGATGAATCGACTGCTTCTCGATGACCTGCTGAGGCAAACGGGCATCAATTCTGAGATCGGACAGTATAGCATCACCATCGGTACGAAATTCGAGCGACCGGACGACTGGCTTGAACAGCGTAATTTCTTCTCTGTAGTCGGCCAAAACGTTTCGGTACGCGCTCAGGACTTTCTCAAGTTCACTTTTAGTCTTATCAACAATTGAGCTCCTGAGCAGATTGACCCAGAACTTGTTCTGAATGTTTCGAAGCCAACCACTGTCAACGTTCTTCGGCTTCACCGAAATTTCCGGATCGTAATTGATCATCTTCAGGTTATTGATATTGAGCGAGAACTTGACCTTTACGGTCATGTCTGCATCGAAGGACACCGGCTTGCAATTTGTCACATCGGCAAGAGCGTCGAGATAAACCGGCTGCTGGGTTCCCACCGCCGGCTCGGTCCTGACGGTCAACGATGTGATCTTTACGTAATTGTTGCTGCCGTCGGCACAAGGCGCCGTCGGCTTGTTGACGAAAGCATCGACGCTTTTGCTGACCTCGTCCAGCCGGCCGGCGAACCGAAGCTTGAAATTAAACAGGTTCGACCAGGCCGTCCCATCCACGCAGGTTTCAAGCTTGAGCTTGAACGGCTTGTCCATGAGTGTGTCGAACGAATAGGGCTTGAGATAAATGCCGGTTTGCTTGCAGGCCTGCGCGAGCGGCGTGCCGGCCGTTTGCGCTGAAGCACCGGACGCGACGAATGACGCCGCGAGAACCAACAACAGGAAGTGCCCGACGGATGCCCGAACCATGCGCCCCTCCCCCACAGCGAGCCGCAACCATTCGTATTATACGCTAGCGAACGCAATCTCAAAGCGCAACGGTGTTTTTTTGCACGCCGAAGCCTAGGGGGAGCGCTAGCCCTCCGGCCCCGTCACGAATGGCATGATGTCAACGCCGTCGCCGGGAAAGATGCTGAAGTGCGGATGGTTTTCGAACAGCTTGGCCGCGGCGTCGATGGTCTCGGCCTCGACGACGACATAGCCGCAGATGTCGTTCTGCGCGTTAGTGACGCCGTGCTTCGTCACGCGCTTGGTCTTGCCGACCATGCCACCCTTGTCGGCAAACGACGCGGCGTTGGCCTTCTCCCATGCCACCCACTGCGGAAGGCCGGCGGCGTCGACGGCCTCCTGCTCCGCTTTTGACATCGCGCGAAAGCGGACGACGTTTTCGGGCTTCATGGTGTAGACGGCGAGAAAGCGGGGCATGGCTGAACTCCGAGGGCGGGCTTCGCGAGCGTGGCCCGGGCGGGCGAAAGCGCAACCTGGGAACGACAGTGAAGCAGCCCCGGGTTCGCTGCGCTCACCCGGGCTACTTGCTGGACCTCTAGGGCGCAATAGCAAAGCGTATTGCGCCGCCGTGCCGGGCCCGGCTACTCCGCAGCAACCGTCCCGGGCCGGTAACGCGGCTCGAGAATCGGCAAACCCTTCTCGCGGGCGACGTCGAGCCATGCCTGCATCGTGACACTCAGCTCCGCGACGGCGCCCTCACGCGTATCGCCATGCGCGGAACATGGCTCAAGGTCCGGCGCTTCCGCGATCCAGACCTGATCCTCGTCCGACCAGGAAACAACAATGGCGTAGTTTTTCATCGACAAGAACCAAGCATGAGACGTCTTCATCCAGACACAATAAATCGATCAACAATCTGCGCGACGCCGTCAACGATCGATTTGGCTTCACTACGTGTGACAGGCTTTCCCGAATGCACTGCGTCGTTACGGATCTTTGTCCACTCGGAGATACGTCCGAAATTCTCGTGGACAAGTTCCCGCTCTCTTGCAAGATCGACTAGTTGCCGCACGGACATTGGCCTTCGTACTGCATCGCGCGGAGCCTTGTCTAAGCGACGGCGTAATGTTGTCTCGAGCAGCGTCATCGCTGAAATCACAGCCGCGCGATATTCTTTAGCTTCAAAAAGGCGTCCCGGCTCTAGGCGTTGCACTAGACCCATTTCGTCCGCCAAGCGTTGCAGGTATATACCGAGCGCCTGCACAAACGGACTATCTTCAGCCAGAACCGCAGGCCGCTCAATCACATGGTACCCAAAGGTTGGGATAGGCAACTGAGAGAATTCCGTAACGATCGGGATAACCTTCAACGGCCGGCGGTTGGGCCGCTCGCCCGTCTCCTGCGCGCGCGACAAGGCCAAGCCAAGCTCGAATTGCGTGTTAGCTGAAGTAGCATCAACAACCATAACCGCAGCACGGTCAATAAGCGTATCGATCTTTGCACTAACGCTATCGCCGAGATTGACGACATCAGCGGCCGTTACAGGAACAAAACCCGCAGCCTCTGCGAGCGGAAATACATTCTCACGGTAGAATGGGAGCACATCGAGAGGCGTTGCAAATAGACAAAGCCGACTCATAGCATCGCGCGGAAGGAGAAGCTGCTCTAGCGGACGCTCCTCCGTGGCCTTCAGCGTAGGCCCTGCGTTCTCACGCCGATATTCTCGCAACTCAACAAAGGCCTCGGCAAGCACAGCACCATACCGATCACGTGTACCCGGCAGGTTGACTACCTTAACGCCCCGACGCTCAAAGCGAGCTATGTCGCCGGGCTTCGCATTTACCAGGATGGCATACGCCATGCGCCTAGTTTTGCCCAGGCGGCTCGCTACCACCTGCCAAATCTGCCGGAAGTCAGGGTCTTCTAGACTGTAGCCGACAAAGACAGCCGTTTTTGTAATTAACAAACTTGAGAGAAAGGTCGCGATCAGCGGATAGTTCGTAAGAAAGCCGTCATAGTCGGCCTCTGTAACCACAAGTCGCTTGGGGTGGCGCACATCACCATGCAGCTTTAACAGAAGCGTCCCGGCCGCTCCGACATTAACGGAGAGCTGATCTTCATCCACCACCGGGTAGACCGTCCGATTGTCCTGCCGTTCCATGTCATATTGTTTTTCCAGCAAGAAATCGAAATTTGTAGTGCAAACGATATCAAACGGGAGGCTGCAGAACTCCTTGTGTGCAGGACCCGGCTGCACTCGATCAAGATGCAGCAAGCTCACCAGCCGCTCAATGAGACGGGCGCGTCCAAATTCATGCTCGTAGGCAGAAATGCCATCGAGCACGCTAGTTGGCGAATAGTCCGCCAGTTCTTCTGCGAAGCTCTTACCGAGTTCCGACCATAGGGGCATCTTTGCAGGCGGCGGCAGCTTCGCGTTAAGCGACATTCCCGCACCGACGACCGGCAACCACCGGCCATTCACAAGGTCTTCTAAAAGTGGCTTTGGAAAATGAACGAGATACTTGGGCGCCATGCAACAGCTCGGCTTTTATGAATAGCCACGAAAGGCCCAATAAGGCGACAAACTCAGATATTAATCAATCTCTCGCGAGCACTTTCCGGTCGCCTACTCCCACTCAATCGTGCCCGGCGGCTTGCTGGTCACGTCGTAGACGACGCGGTTGACGCCCTTCACCTCGTTGATGATGCGCGTCGCCACCATGCCGAGGAAGCGCATATCGAAGGGATAGAAGTCGGCGGTCATGCCGTCGACCGAGGTCACGGCACGCAGGCCAACGACATACTCATAAGTGCGGCCATCGCCCATCACGCCGACGGTCTTCACCGGGAGCAGCACGGCGAAGGCCTGCCAGATGTCGTCGTACAAACCGCAGCGGCGGATTTCCTCGATATAGATTTCGTCGGCCAGCCGCAGGATATCGAGCTTCTCTTTGGTGATCGCGCCGGGCACGCGGATGGCGAGCCCCGGCCCCGGGAACGGATGGCGGCCGACGAACATGTCCGGCAGACCCAGCTCGCGACCGAGCGCGCGCACCTCGTCCTTGAACAGTTCGCGCAAGGGCTCGACCAGCTTCATGTTCATGCGCGCGGGCAGCCCGCCGACATTGTGATGCGACTTGATGGTCACCGACGGCCCGCCGGTGAACGACACGCTCTCGATCACGTCGGGATAGAGCGTGCCCTGCGCCAGGAAATCCGCGCCGCCGACTTTCTTCGCCTCGGCCTCGAACACATCGATAAACAATTTGCCGATGGTCTTGCGCTTGACCTCCGGATCGTCGACGCCCTCAAGCGCCTTGAGGAAGGTGTCGCTCGCGTCCACATGCACCAGCGGAATGTTGTAGCTGTCGCGGAACATGGCGACGACTTTCTTGGCCTCGGCGAGGCGCATGAGGCCGTGATCGACCAGCACGCAGGTGAGCTGATCGCCGATCGCCTCGTGCAGCAGCACCGCCGCCACCGCGCTGTCGACGCCGCCGGACAGGCCGCAAATAACGCGGCCCTTGCCGACCTGGGCGCGGATCTTTTCGATCGCCTCTTCGCGGAAGGCGCGCATGGTCCAGTCGCCGGTGAGGCCGGCGATCTTGCGCACGAAGTTGCGCAGCAGCGCCGCGCCGTGCGGCGTGTGAACCACTTCGGGGTGGAATTGCATGGCGTAGAAGCGGCGCGCGTCGTCGCCGATGATCGAGATCGGCGAACCGGGCGCCTTGCCGAGCACGCGGAAGCCTTCCGGCAGTTCGGTGACGCGGTCGCCGTGGCTCATCCAGACCGGGTATTTCTCGCCCTTGACCCAGACGCCTTCGAAGAACGGCGAGTCCGCCGTGATCTCGACTTCGGCGCGGCCGAATTCGCGGTGGTGACCGGCCTCGACCTTGCCGCCGAGCTGCTGGGCCATCGCCTGCTCGCCGTAGCAGATGCCGAGCACCGGCACGCCGGCCTCGTAGATCGCCTGCGGCGCCAGCGGCGCGCTGGCATCGAGCACGGAGGCCGGGCCGCCGGACAGGATGACGGCTTTCGGCCGCATGGTGCGGAAAGCCTCTTCGGCCTTCTGGAACGGCACGATTTCGCTGTAGACGCCCTCCTCGCGCACGCGGCGGGCGATGAGCTGGGTGACCTGCGAGCCGAAATCGACGATCAGGACCTTGTCATGATCGGCAGATTCATGACCGAGGGTCATGTTGACGGGGCTGGCGGCGGACTTGGGGGCGGCTGGGTTCATACTTTGAAATAAGCAAGTCATGCCCGCGCCGCAACTGGGCGGCGCGGCCTTCCACGTCAAAACTGAAAAGCCGCCCCGCCGCGTCCGGCTCAGTTACCGCTGCGGTCGATCATCCGGCCGACGAACGGGATCTGGGCGACCCAAGATCCGCTATTAGCGCCGCCATTGGCATATTGAGCCGCCGGAATTGACGCTGGCGGCACCGGACGGTTGGGATCGGCCGGCGTCGTCCGCTGGACATCGCTGACTGCGACGGCCGGCGGCAGCGGCGCGACGGCACTCTGCGCTATCGGCTGTGCGGCCGGCGCACTGACGCTCCAGTTCGGCTGAAGCAGGGGTTCCGGCGGCGCCGCCTTGCGCGGCCGCTCGCCGGCATCCGCCGTTTGATCGGTCAGCGCATTTCTCACGGCGTCGAGCCAGCGCGCATCGGTCATCGGCGCGTCCTGAGCCACCGGCTCGGGCTGGGCCACCACAGCCACCGGCTTCTTGTCGACAATCGTCGGACGCAGCTCCACCTTCGTGGCTTCCTTTGCGATTTCTTTCGGCGGCTCCTTGGCCGCCTCTTTTATGACGGGCGCTGCTGGCTTCGGCGCAACCTTCGCGGTCGGGGCCACTTGTGCCACGCCCTTTTCAGTCGCAAGCAGCGCCTTGAATGCCGCCTGCGCGTCGGGATCGAAGCCGCCGCAGCGCTGCTCGAAGGCTTCGACGTCGCGCTTGACCAGCATGCGCCGAGTCGCCGGGTCGACATTCTTGTCGAGCATCGACACGATCGAGGCCCGCAGGTTGGCGCAGCCGGTCTCCGGCGCGTAATTGGTGCGATACAGGGTGTAGCCGGAGGCGAGCGCCAGCGGCACGCCGATCAAGGTGCTGATCGCCTGGAAGCCTGAGATGAAGCGGGTGAAGTGCGAGCCCGACTTGATCGGTTGCCCCAGATGGACGGCCCCGACCGGCGCATGATGATCGTCAGCCCGTCCGACGCTGTGAAAAGTGGGCTCACGTCTTGCCGCCATGGTCACGTCTAATCCCCGCCGATATGCCTGTGATCGGTTCCGACCACACAGAATCTTCCCGAGGTTTTTTGGCCGGGATTGCGGCGCAATCGAGGAATTCCCCAAACATGACCTTCGGTCATGAATTCCGGAAACACGGCCTCCGGCCATGAATTCCGGAAATACACCCCCGGTCATTTCCCGAAACACGCCCCGCGGTCACGAATGGCGGAGCACCGAAACGAAAAAGCCGTCGGTCCCGGTCGTCTGCGGCGTCAGCAGCACGCCCTCGGCCGAGCGCCGCGCGCCGGGGACAACGCCCTCGCCCGGTGCCGCGGCAGTAAAATCCGTATGCCGGGCCAGGAAGCCGCGCACCTGGGCGCCATTCTCGGCATCGAGCAGCGAACAGGTGATGTAGACGATCCGCCCGCCCGGCTTGAGAAATCCGACCGCGCGATCGAGGATATCGGCCTGTTCCTTCACCCGCTGTTCGAGCGCGCCGGGCCGCATCCGCCACTTGGCGTCCGGATTGCGCCGCCAGGCGCCGGTTCCGGTGCAGGGCGCGTCGATCAGTACCAGGTCCATGCGGCCCTGGAGGTCGTCGATCTCGGTGTGAACCGACTTCGGTGTCCTGACCTGCACATTCCGGGCCCCCGAGCGCGTCAGCCGCTCATGAATGGGCGCCAGCCGCCTTTTGTCGTCGTCGGTGGCAAAGAGCTGGCCCTTGTTCTCCATCATCGCCGCCAGCGCCAAAGTCTTGCCGCCGGCGCCGGCGCACAAATCGAGCGCCTGCTCGCCGGGCTTGGCGCCCGAGAACAAGGCGGCAAGCTGCGAGCCTTCGTCCTGCACCTCGACGAAACCTTTGATGAAAGCCGGCTCGGCATGGATCGGCGGCGCCTTGGCGTCGGCTGCCAGCGCGATGCGCAACCCCCAGGGCGACCACGGCGTCACTTCGGGCTTGAGATCGGCCAGCATCGCCGCCGCTTTTTCGCGGTCCGCTTTCAGCGTATTGACGCGCAGATCGAGCGGCGCGCGCGAGGCCAAGGCCGCGCCCTCTTCCGCCCGCTGATCGCCAAAGCTCTGCGCGAAGGCGTCATCGAGCCAGTCGGGATAGTCGCCCGCGATATGAGCCGGGGCGCCGTCGAGGCTTGCGCCATCGAGCCGCGCGCGCTCGTCGTCGCTGAGCGCCGCCGGCGCATATTGCCCGCCGCTCGCCAGCCTGGCGATGGCCTCACCGTCCAGCCCGCGCTCGCGCTTGAGCATGCCGAGCACGACCGCGCGCGGCGTGTCCGCACCCATCAGATACGCACTCGAAGCCTTGCGGCGCAGCGCGTCGTATACGAGCCCGCCGATCGCCGCGCGGTCGCCCGAGCCGGCGAAGCGATGTGCCTGGCCCCAGCCTTTCAGCGCATCCGGCGCCGGGCGCCGTTCGCTGATGATGGATGTCAAAATCTCGATGGCGGCCTCAAGCCGCGCCGAAGGGGTCATGCTGTCGCCAGAAGAATGCGAACGGCGAAGATCACCCACATGGCCAGCAGAATGAACACGCCCGCCGCGAAGGCGTTGAAGCGGTGGCGCATATAGTTGGTGGTGGTGTGAACATAAGCATGCGCCAGACGGGACACAACGAACAGCCAGGCCATCACCACAAACAGCAGATCGGCCTGCCGCGTAGCAATGGCGAGCAGCGTCAAAACATAGAACAGAACCGGCAGCTGAAGCTGGCTGTGATAGTTGTTGGAAACCTGCTGCGCGTGCGTCGGCCATGCGGTCTGGCCGAGCGCCACGTCGCCCATTTTGACTTGACCCGCCTTGAGCGCACCGATGCGCGAGCGCGCCATCCAGAACAGAATGACGAAGGTCAGCGCCACCTGAATGAATAGCGGCAGCAGGATCATCTTGATCGACATGGGCATTTCACTCCAATAGCGCGCTTGCGTTAGGCTGAACCGCGCTCGCTGGCAAGCGACAATGACCTCAGCGTCAGTACATCTACATGCTAGGGCAGAAGACGCGAATTCCGTTGCGGCCAAATCTCGGCAGGCTGACAATACTGCAAGTCACGACTCCGCAACGAGCGACGTTGCCCACGTGACACATCCGGCACCTTGCATTTTTCCATATCTCCATTATACTGGAGATATGGAAAAGATACAGGTCGTTACTGGCTTGTCGGCTCTCGCACAGGGTTCCCGGCTCGATATTTTCCGGCTGCTCGTGCAGGCTGGCGTCGAAGGGCGCCCAGTCGGTCATATCGGCGAGAAGCTCGGCCTCCCCTCGGCAACGTTGTCGTTTCACTTGAATCAGCTCAAGCAGGCCGGTCTCGTTACCTTCCGCCGTGATGGACGGTCGTTGATCTATACGGCGAACTTCGCGGCCATGAGCGAACTGCTGGCTTATCTCACAGAGAATTGCTGCGGTGGAGAGACCAGCGCGTGCGCAATTGAGCCCGCCGCCGTGAAATCATCGGCCCCCGCCTGGAGCAAGCGAAGGCCGCGGGCATGAGCACGGACGACACCGACGTCATCATCTATCACAACCCCGATTGCGGGACGTCGCGCAACGCGCTGGCCATGATCCGAAATTCCGGGCTTGAACCGCATGTCATCGAGTATCTCAAAACTCCGCCTTCGCGTGCTCTGTTGCAGAATCTCATCGAGAGGATGGGTGCTTCCGTTCGGGACATCCTGCGCCAGAAAGGCACGCCCTACGCGGAACTCGGCCTCGGCGCTCCCGAACTGACCGACGACCAGTTGCTCGATGCCATAGAGAGCCATCCGATCCTGATCAATCGACCCATCGTGGTCACACCGAAGGGCGTGAAACTGTGCCGTCCCTCTCAAACCGTCCTTGACCTGCTGCCGCCCCAGAGAAGCGCCTTCGCCAAGGAAGACGGCGAGCGCGTAATCGACGCCACGGGCAACAGGCTCATCTAAGATCGTAGGGAATTTCGAATGTCCAACATGCAGCAGCCGGCGCGCCGTCTGTCCTTCCTCGACCGCTATCTGACCGTCTGGATATTCGCGGCGATGGCGTTTGGAATATTCCTCGGAACCACGTTCGCCGGTCTTCCCGTGGCGCTCGATGCAATGTCGGTCGGCACGACGAACCTCCCGATCGCCGTCGGCCTGATCCTGATGATGTACCCGCCCCTCGCCAAAGTCAGATACGAGGAACTGCATCGCGTCTTCGCCGACAAGCGCGTGCTGGTTCTTTCGCTGGTGCAGAACTGGATCACCGGGCCGGTACTCATGTTTGCGCTGGCCGTAATTTTCCTGCGCGATCACCCCGAGTACATGACTGGCGTGATCCTGATCGGTCTTGCCCGCTGCATCGCGATGGTGCTGGTCTGGAATCAGTTGGCGGAAGGCGACAATCAGTATGTCGCCGGTCTGGTGGCTTTCAATTCGATCTTCCAGATTCTGTTCTTTTCGACCTACGCTTGGTTCTTTCTGTCGGTCCTGCCCCCTTTGTTCGGGCTGGAAGGTAGCGTGGTCGATGTCGGATTCTGGACTATCACCGAGGCGGTTCTGATCTATCTCGGCATTCCGTTCGCGGCGGGCTATCTTACCCGTCATATCCTGATCGCGCGAAAAGGCGCGGAGTGGTACCGCGACGTCTTCCTCCCCAAGATCAGTCCGATCACCCTGGTCGCGCTGCTCTTCACGATCGCCGCCATGTTCAGCCTCAAAGGCGGCGACGTAGTGCGGCTGCCATTCGACGCGCTCCTGATCGCGGTGCCGCTGGTGATCTACTTCGTCGTCCAGTTCCTGGTCAGCTTCGCCATGGGCAAGTTGATCGCGGCGGACTATCCGCGCACGACCGCAGTCGCCTTCACGGCAGCCGGCAATAATTTCGAACTGGCCATCGCCGTCGCGATCGCGGCCTTTGGGCTTGCTTCGCCGGTGGCTTTCGCCGCGGTCATCGGGCCGCTCGTCGAAGTCCCGGTTCTCATTTTGCTGGTGCACGTCGCGCTCTGGCTCAGCAGCCGATATTTCCGCGGCTCGTCACCGGACGTCGCGCCGGTGACGGCCAGCCGGCCTTAGGAACGTCATCATGCGTTTGCGTACCCTACCCGACCCGGACTTTCTGCCGGCGCTCGACAAACGCTTTGTCGTGGAGCGTCCCGGACTCGGACTTGGACCGGAGGAGCCCAAGCCGCGCATCCTGATGCTCTATGGATCGCTGCGGCCGCGCTCCTACTCCCGACTCGCCACCGAGGAAGCTGCGCGGCTGTTGCGCCTGTTCGGCGCCGAGGTCCGCATCTTTGACCCCTCGGAGATGCCGTTTCCGGACCAGATCGATGGCGACGACCACCCGGCGATCCATGAATTGCGCGAGCACGCCATGTGGTCCGAAGGCATGGTCTGGTGCAGCCCCGAGCGGCACGGAACGATCACGGGTCTCATGAAAGCCCAGATCGACAACCTGCCGCTCAACATGGGCGGCATGCGCCCGACCCAGGGACGCACCCTTGCGGTGATGCAGGTGTCGGGCGGCTCGCAGAGCTTTAACGCAGTCAATACGCTGCGGCTTCTGGGCCGCTGGATGAGGATGATCACGATCCCCAACCAGTCCAGCGTTGCCCAAGCCTATCGGGAGTTCGACGAGGGTGGGCGGATGAAGCCGTCGAGCTATTACGAGCGTATCGTGGACGTGATGGAGGAACTGGTCCGCTTCACCGTCCTCACCCGCCCTCACGCGGCGCATCTCGTCGACCGTTATTCGGAACGGAAGGCGGCCGGCAAAGCAATAGACCCGGCGACCGATCACTCGGCTGTTGCGATCGCGCCTCAGAAGCGCTCCGCGTGAGAGACACCGACCGGCGCGCCTGATCCGTTCGTGAGGGCGTGCTCACACGCGACAGCAGGCGGCTACACTGCGCTTTGTTATTACACCTGGCTCGGATAGTTCGGGCTTTCGCGCGTGATGGTCACGTCATGAACGTGGCTTTCGCGGAGACCCGAACCGGTGATGCGCACGAAGCGCGCCTTGTCGTGCAGTTCGTCGAGATCCTTGGCGCCGACATAGCCCATCGCGGCGCGCAGGCCCCCAGCTAGCTGATGCAGTACGCCCGAAACCGGGCCCTTGTAACCCACCTGCCCCTCGATGCCTTCCGGCACCAGCTTCATGGTGTCGTTGATGTCCTGCTGGAAATAGCGATCGGCCGAGCCGCGCGCCATCGCCGACACCGAGCCCATGCCACGGTAGCTCTTGTAGGAGCGGCCCTGATAGAGGAACACCTCGCCCGGCGTCTCGTCGGTGCCGGCGAGCAGCGAGCCCACCATCGCGACATCGGCGCCGGCAGCCAGCGCCTTGGCGAAGTCGCCGGAATATTTGATGCCGCCGTCGGCGATCACCGGGATGTTGTGTTTCTTCGCAGCTTCCACCGCTTCCATGATGGCGGTGAGCTGCGGCACGCCGACACCGGCGACGATGCGCGTGGTGCAGATCGAGCCTGGACCGATGCCGACCTTGATGGCGTCGGCGCCAGAGTCGATCAGCGCCTGCGCGCCTTCGGTGGTCGCAATATTGCCGGCCACCACCTGAACCTTGTTCGACAGCCGCTTGATGCGGCTGACGGCGTCGAGCACATGCTGCGAATGGCCGTGCGCCGTGTCGACGACGATGAGATCGACACCGGCGGCGATCAGCGCCTCGGTGCGGGAAAAGCCCTTGTCGCCGACCGTGGTCGCGGCGGCGACGCGCAGACGGCCCTGCTCATCCTTGCAGGCGCTCGGATTGGCGACCGCCTTCTCGATATCCTTGACGGTGATGAGGCCAACGCAGCGATACTGCTCGTCAACCACCAGCAGCTTCTCGATACGGTGCTGGTGCAGCAGCTTCTTGGCCTCGGACTGGCTGACACCATCCTTCACCGTGATCAGCTTGTCCTTGGTCATCAGTTCGGAGACCGGCTGACGCGGATCGTTGGCGAAGCGCACGTCGCGGTTGGTGAGAATGCCGACCAGCTTGCCGGCGCGACCATTGCCGCCGCCTTCCACCACCGGAATGCCGGAGATGCGGTTGGCCTTCATCAGGTCGAGCGCTTCCTGCAGCTTCGCGGTCGGGGCAATGGTAAGCGGGTTCACCACCATGCCGCTTTCGAATTTCTTGACCTGCCGGACTTCGGCGGCCTGCTGCTCGGGCTCGAGATTGCGGTGGATGACGCCCATGCCGCCCGACTGCGCCATGGCGATCGCCATGGCCGACTCGGTGACCGTATCCATGGCCGAAGCGATCAGCGGCAGGTTGAGCGGGATCGAGGCGGTGACGCGGCTGCGAATATCGACGTCGGAGGGCATCACCGTGGACAGGCCGGGCCTGATCAACACGTCATCGAAAGTAAGCGCTTCGATAAGCTTGTTTGCGGCCATTCGCCAACTCCGTCCTGCCCAAAAAGGGCGCGTTATCAAAAGCGGCCGGGCCCGGCGCCGAGAGGCAAAACCGGAGGGCTGGATATAGATCAGCCCCCGCGGGGAAACATCCCCACCGTCATCGAAGCCCGCTTTTGGGTTGGCGTGGGTCCGTAGCAGGTTCGCCGGGCGATTCCTAGGCGATTTCCGCAACGCCGCCATGAAACCCCACAGCCACAGGGCGGTCACGGTTTTGGGACTTTCCTTGCGGCCCGCTTTGCGGTTGAACGGCTTGCAGACAGCCGCCCGCCGCGCCTTTCCCGCCGGATCGAAGTCCCCATGCGCCGAGACCGCATCGTCCCGCTGATCATCGCGGTCGCGCTGTTCATGGAGAACATGGATTCTACGGTGATCGCGACGTCGCTGCCGGCGATCGCGGCCGATATCGGCACCAACCCGCTGGCGCTCAAGCTCGCCGTCACCTCCTATCTTCTCTCGCTGGCGGTCTTTATTCCCGCCTCCGGCTGGACCGCCGACCGCTTCGGCGCCTCGGTCGTGTTCCGTGCCGCCATTGCCGTGTTCATGGTCGGCTCGATCGGCTGCGCGCTGTCATCCTCGCTCACCGATTTCGTCTTCGCCCGCATCCTGCAGGGTATGGGCGGCGCCATGATGACGCCGGTCGGCCGCATCGTGCTGGTGCGCACCATCTCCAAGCGCGAACTGGTCAGCGCCATGGCCTGGGTGACCATGCCGGCCTTGATCGGCCCGGTGATCGGCCCGCCGGTCGGCGGCTTCATCACCACCTACTTCAGCTGGCACTGGATCTTCCTCATCAATATCCCGATCGGCATTGCCGGCATCCTCCTCGCCAGCCGTTATATCGAGAATGTCCGCGCCGAGACGCATGAGCGCTTCGACGTCGTCGGCATGATCTATGCCGGGCTCGGGATCGCCGGAATCGCCTTCGGCCTGTCGGTCGCCGGGCTGAACTTCCTGCCGTGGAGTATCGTCATCGGCCTGGTGGTCGGTGGCGCCATCTTCGTTGCCGCCTATCTCATCCATGCCAAACGCACGCCGGTGCCGGCACTGGATCTCACCCTGTTTCGCATCCCGACCTTTCGCGCCAGCGTCGTTGGCGGTTTCATCTTCCGCGTCGGCATCGGCGCACTGCCATTCCTCCTGCCCCTAATGCTGCAACTCGGCTTCGGCCTGACGCCGTTTCATTCCGGCCTCATCACCTTCGCCGCCGCGGCTGGCGCGATGGGCATGAAAGCGGCAACGGCCGGCCTGCTGCGGCGCTTCGGCTTCCGCAACATTCTCCTGATCAACACTTTCATCAGCGCCGCCTTCCTCGCGGTCTGCGCCCTGTTCACCGAGGCGACGCCGCCCGCGATCATGATCGCTCTACTGTTCGTCGGCGGCTTCTGCCGCTCGCTGCAGTTCACCTCGATCAATACGCTCGCCTATGCCGACATCGAGCCTGCACGAGTGTCGCGCGCCACCTCGCTGGTCAGCGTCGCCCAGCAATTGTCGATGTCGACCGGCGTTGCCATCGGCGCGCTGGCGGTGGACCTCACCGCCGCCTGGCACGGCCATACGCAATTGATCGCTGCCGACTTCCCGCCGGCCTTCGTCATCGTCGCCGGCATCTCCGTGCTGTCGGTGCTGATCTTCGTGCGATTGCCGCTCGACGCCGGCGCCGAATTGTCCGGCCGCGCCTCCATCACCACGAAAGATCCCGACGCGAAAATTTGATTCAAATTTTAGACGTTAACCATGGAAGCAAACTGGTTAACGAATACGGACCCATGCGATGGACAACGCATTGAAGCACTGACAGATTTGCACCGGCAATATGGTTAATTGCGGCAAGGCGGCGTTATGCGTTCAGGGCGATCGATCAGGCTTGCACAAGGCGCGTTTGGCGCTGGCCTTGTCGCGTCCCTCGCCTTCGCGCTCGGTGTTTATTCCGCCGACGAAGCGGACGCACAGGCGCGCATTTTCTATCGCGATCTCAACGGCCAGACTTTTGAAATGCGCGCCGACAGCGATGGCGCGCAGGCCTTTGCCGCGCGCTACGAGCGCCGACCGGCCGGCACCAATGCGCTGAGCGGCCTGCCGGTCGCCCAACACAGCGACATCAAACAGGCGATGCCGAAGGATCTGCCGCCGCGCCCGCGCGGCAGCGATGCCCGCATTTGCGCAACGCAGACGGAAAATCTCGCGCCCTACCGCATCACGTCCTGCACCGGGATCATCGGCACCGGCAAACTGAAGGGCGAAGCGCTCGGCGTCGCCTATGCGCTGCGCGGCCTCGCTTATCTCGACCGCCACGACATCGCCCATGCCATCGGCGACTTCAACCGCGCCATCGATCTCGCGCCGGACTTCGCCCCCGCCTACCAGAACCGCGGCAATGCCTGGTATGCGCGCGGCAATTTCGGCCAGGCCATCGCCGATTACGACAAGGCGATCGCGCTCGATCCAAGCTCGGCCTCGCCTTACATCAACCGAGCGGCGGTCAAGCGCGACCTCGGCTACAATGACGGCGCGCTGGAAGATTATCAGAAGGCCATCGCGCTGCGGCCGAACCACGCCAACGCTTTCAGCGGCCGGGGCCAGCTCTATATGCGGCAGAACAACTACGCCCGCGCCCTCGATGACTTCAACAGCGCGGTTCGCCTCGAGCCCGATGCCAACAACCTGATGCTGCGCGCCCAGGCGCGCGAAGCCTCCAACGATCTCGACGGCGCCATCCGCGACTATGACGAAACCTTCCGGCAGGATCCCAAGAGCGTCACCGCGCTGACGGCGCAAGCCGCGGTTTGGCGCAAGAAGGGCGATCTTGCCCGCACCATCGCTGTGCTCGACCGCGCGCTGACGATCGACGACAATCAATCGCTGGTCCTGCGCATGCGCGCCGAAGCCTGGCGCGACAAGGGCGACAGAAAGCGCGCTTATGCCGATATCGGCAAGGCGCTGAAGTCGCAGTGGACCGTCAATGGCCTGCGGGTGCGCGGCAACCTCAAGCTCGACGACGGCGATGCCGACGGCGCGTTGAAAGACGCCGAGTTCATGCTCAAGATCGAGCCGGACAATACGGATGCCGCGGCGCTGCGCGGCCTCGCCTTCGCGAAGAAGAAGGACTATGCCCGCGCCCTGCCCGATCTCGACAAGGCAGTCGCCGCCGACACCAATAACGCGCTCGCTTTCGCCGAGCGCGGCCGCATCTACGCGTCCAAGGCCGACAACGACAAGGCGCTCGCGGATTTCAACCGCGCCATTGAGTTGAAGGTTTCAAACCCGGCGATCTACCGCGCCCGCGCCGAAATTCAGCGCAGCAAGGGCAACCGCGCCAAGGCGCTGGCCGATCTCGATCAGGCCATCGCGCTCGACGGTAAGCCGGCCGCGCCCTATCTCGAACGCGCCAGTTTGCGCGCCGAAAACGGCGATGCCGCCGGCGCGCTCGCCGACTACGGCATCGTGATCGCGCGCGAGCCGAACAACTTCCAGGCTTACTATGAACGCGGCACCCTCCATGTCGCCGCGCGTGACCGCGACCGCGCCATGGCCGACTTCAAGAAGGCCATATCGCTCAACGACCGCATGGCGAGCGCCAAGCAGGCGCTGGCGTCGATCGAAAGCGATATCAAGCGCGAGCAGGAAGCTGCCGCGCGCGAAGCCGAAGCCAGGAAGCGCGAGGCGGATAACGCCAAGCGCGAGGCCGAGTTGAAGAAGGCCGGCAAGGGCAAGAAGACGGCGCAGGAAGAAGCGTCGCCCGTGGCGAAGAACGAAACGGTCGCGGTCGCGACACCGCCGAAGAACCCGCGCGCCGACGACGAGGACGTCACCGCCTCGACGCCCAAGCACAAGAGCAAACCGAACAAGAAGGCCGACAAAAAGCCCGAGCCGAAGCGCGAGACCGCGCGCGAGCGCAAATTGCGCGAACAGGCCGAGCGCATGGCCGAACGCAAGGCGGCCGAGCGTCAGTCGCGCGCCACCCGCATCGTCCGCGAAACGCCGCAACCGCGCGCGCTGAGCGAACGCGAAAAGCGGGAGCTGTATTTCCAGCAAATGCAGGCCAGGAAGCGCGGCGTACGCTTCACGGACGTGTGGCGGTAATCCGCCATGCGCCCTGTCGGAGCCTAGTTCTCGCCCCTGAAGCCGGTTGCCAGCAGATATAGCTCCGCTGAATCCGAGCGGCTGGCCGGCGGCTTGATGTGCTGCACCTTGGCAAAGTCTTTCTTCAACGTCGCCAGCAGCGTGCCCTCAAGGCCGCCCTGGATCACCTTGGCGAGAAACGTTCCGCCTGGCGCCAGCACGTCGCGGGCAAACTCGGCCGCGGCCTCGACCAGCGCCACGATCTTGATCTGATCGGTCTTGCGGTGGCCGGTGGCATTCGCGGCCATGTCGGACAGCACGACATCCGCAGGCCCGCCGAGCATCTCCTTCAGCAGGTCCGGCGCACCCGGATCGAGAAAATCGAACACACGAAAATCGACGCCCGTGATCGGCTCGATGTCGAGAAGATCGATGCCGATCACCTTGCCTTGCGGACCGACGCGCTTCACCGCCACCTGCGACCAGCCGCCCGGCGCGGCGCCGAGATCGACCACGCGCGCGCCTTTCTTGAGGAAGCGCGCCTTGTCGTCGATTTCGATCAGCTTGAAGGCCGCACGCGAGCGCATGCCCTCGCGTTTGGCCCGCGCCACATAAGGATCGTTGAGCTGCCGCTGCAGCCACATCGTCGACGAGTTGCTGCGCTTGCGGGCGGTCTTCACCCGCACCTTGAGGTCGCGCGCGCCGCTGGATGGCTTCTTGGTCATGGCGAAACTCTATCCGTCATTCCGGGGCGTGTGCGCAATAGCGCGTTTACGCACGTCTTCGACGCACGATGCACACGAGCCCGGAATGATGCAGGAATTTCATGAAGCGGCCGCCGGCCCGCCCCAGGCGCCGTCCTCGCGCATCATCTGCACCAGCATGCCTTCGCGCAGGCCGCGGTCGGCGACGCGCAGGCGCGGGCATGGAAAAGCGCGGCGGATCGCTTCCAGAATGGCGCAGCCCGCCAGCACCAGATCGGCGCGATCGGCGCCGATACAGGGGCTCGCCACGCGCTCTTCGTAGGACATGGCCAGCAAGCGCTCGAGCACCGCGTCAATCTCGTCGGCCCCGAGCCAGCAGCCGTCGATGCGGTTGCGGTCGTACCGCTTCAGATCGAGATGCACGCCGGCAATCGTCGTCACCGTGCCCGACGTGCCGAGCATGTGGACGCCGCCGAGATCGCCGCCACCATGCTCGCGGGCAAACGGCTCGATCAGCGCCGCGACCTCGGCCACCATCGCTTCATAGATGTCGCGCGTCACCTGAAGCCCGCCGTGGCGTTCAGCCAGGGTCACCACACCATGCGGCAGCGACACCCAGCCACGGATACGCGGCGGCGGCGGCCCGCGCCCATCGGTGGGGGAGCGATCGAGCCGCACCAGCTCGGACGAGCCGCCACCAATGTCGAACAAAACTACCCCCGCGGCATCGGGATCGATCAGCGGCGTACAGCTCGTCGCCGCCAGCTCCGCCTCGGTTTCGCGGTTGATGACCTCGAGCTCCAACCCGAGCAGCTCGGCGACGCGGTTGCGGAATTCCTCCCCGTTCACCGCAGCGCGGCACGCTTCGGTCGCCACCAGCCGCGCGCGGGTCACGCCGCGGTTGCGCATCTTGTTGCGGCAGATCTCCAGGGCTTCCAGCGAGCGGCCGATCGCTGCCTCGCTCAGGCGGCCGGAGGCAGAAATGCCTTCGCCGAGCCGGACGATTCGGGAAAAAGCGTCGATAACGCGGAAACTGTCGCCGCTGGGACGCGCAACCAGTAGGCGGCAGTTGTTGGTGCCGAGATCGAGCGCGGCATAGGTCGGGCCCCCGCGATCGCTGCCATTGGCAGCCTCGCGTTCGCTTTCTCCGCTTCCTGGCGACCGCCGACCCCACCGGGGCTGCCCACCAGGAGGAACCTGGGACACCCGGCCAAAAGCGGGGTCGAGACCTGGGTCATCCCCGGCCCCGCCGCTCATATCGTCAACCTCTCAGCCGTTTCCCGCCCGCCTACCCCGCGGGGAACGGCGCTGTTTTTCCACTGTCCATAAAAGTGTAACAGCGCCAGTGGGACACGCAACCCTCGGTCCCGAAAGCCATAGTTGTCCGGCGGGGCCCGGTAGACTATCTCAGGACGGTACCCCGCCCCGACATTCAAGCCCGAAAAGCGCGACCATGGACGACAGAACGACCGAGACCGCCCTTTCCTTGACCAAATTCGGTATCGGCCAGCCGGTGACCCGCAAGGAAGATCCCACCCTCGTTCAGGGCAAGGGGCGCTATAACGACGACATCAACCTGCCGAAGCAGGTTTACGCCTGGATGGTCCGCTCCTCGGAGCCGCACGGCATCATCCGCGGCATCGATACCGAAGCCGCCAAGGCCATGCCCGGCGTGCTCGCCGTGCTCACTGGCGAAGACCTTACGGCTTACAATGGCCTCAAGTGCTACCTGCCGATCAAGAGCCGCGACGGCTCGCCGATCCGCCACGTTCCGCGCCCGGCGCTCGCGACCGACAAGGTGCGCTTCGTCGGCGATCCGATCGCCTGTGTCATCGCCGAGACCGTCGCCCAGGCCAAAGACGCCGCCGAGGCCGTCTCGCTCGATATCGAGCCATTGCCTGCTGTCACCTCGGCGCGCGAAGCCGCCAAGCCCGGCGCGCCGCTGCTCTATGACGACATCCCGAACAATATCGCGCTCGACTTCCAGCACGGCGATCCGGCCAAGGTCGGCGAAGCCCTGAAGAATTCGGCGCATGTGGTGCGCCTGCCGCTCGTCAACCAGCGCATCATGGTGGCTGCCATGGAACCGCGCTCGGCGATCGGCGAATATGACGGCAAGAACGACCACTGGACGCTGCACTCGTCGAGCCAGGGCGTCTTCGGCATGAAGAATCTGCTGAAAGACATCCTCAAGGCGCCGGCGGAAAAGGTGCGCATCCTCACCGGCAATGTCGGCGGCTCCTTCGGCATGAAGGCGACGCCCTATCCGGAATATGTCTGCATTCTACACGCCTCGAAGGTACTCGGCCGCCCGGTGAAGTGGACCGACGACCGCTCCGGCAGCTTCGTGTCCGACCATCAGGGCCGCGACTTCGACATGACCGTCGAAGTCGGCTTCGACAAGGAAGGCCACATCCAGGCGATCCGAATGACCGGCTACGGCAATCTCGGCGCCTGGTGCGCCAATTTCGGCCCTCTACTGCCGACGCTGAACGTCACCAAGAACATCATCGGCATGTACAAGACGCCGTTGCTCGAAGTGTCGACGCAGTGCGTCTACTCGAACACAACTATTGTCTCCGCCTATCGCGGCGCGGGCCGCCCCGAAGGCGCACTGTCAATCGAACGTTGCATCGACATCGCCGCGGGCGAACTCGGCATCGATCGCTTCGAATTGCGCCGCCGCAACTTCATCAAGCCCAAGGAAATGCCGTTCGCGACGCCGGCCGGCACGACCTATGACTGCGGCGACTTCCCCGGCCTGTTCAAGCAGGCGCTCGACGTCGGTGACGTCAAGGGCTTTGCCGCGCGCAAGCGCGCCTCAAAGAAGGCCGGCAAGCTGCGCGGTCTCGGCGTCGCCTGCTATGTCGAAACCACGGCGGCGATGACGCAGGAAATGGGCGGCATCCGTTTCAATGCCGACGGCACCGTCACCATCATCACCGGCACGCTCGATTACGGCCAGGGCCACGCCTCGGCTTTCGCGCAGGTGCTTAGCGCCAAGCTCGGCATTCCGTTTGACCAGATCAATCTGCTGCAGGGCGACAGCGACCAGCTCATCGCCGGCGGCGGCTCGGGCGGCTCGCGTTCGGCGATGCTGTCCGGCACCGCGGTCGTGCAGGCATCCGACAAGGTCATCGAGAACGGCAAGCAGATCGCCGCACATGTGCTGGAAGCGTCAGCCGGCGACATCGAGTTCAAGGCCGGCACCTTTACCATCGCCGGCACCGACCGTTCGGTCGGCATCATGGATCTGGCGGCGCAATTGCGCGGCGGCCTCAAGCTGCCCGATGGCGTGCCGACAACGCTCGACATCTCCCATGTCACCGAAGCGGTGCCGGGCACCTATCCGAACGGCGTGCATGTCGTCGAGGTCGAGATCGAAACCGACACAGGCTTGACGCGCGTGGTGAAGTACAACGCGGTCAACGATTTCGGTACCGTGCTCAACCCGCTGCTGGTCGAAGGCCAGGTGCAGGGCGGCATCGTGCAGGGTCTCGGTCAGGTCCTGCTCGAAGGCGTCGTCTATGACGATGCGGGCCAGCTCGTCACCGGTTCTTTTATGGACTACGCCATGCCGCGTGCCCACGACGCGCCGATGATCGCCGTCGATAACCGTCCGGTACCGACCAAGACCAACCCGCTCGGCTCCAAGGGCTGCGGCGAAGCCGGCACGTCGGGCGGCCTGCCCGCCGTCGCGAATGCGGTGATCGACGCGCTCGCCGAATTCGGCATCAAGCATCTCGACATGCCGATGACGTCGTCGAAGATCTGGGAAGCGATCGAAAAGGCGAAGAGCGCGAAGGTGGCGTAAGCGCCCGCTCCCGGCTTAGGCTCCGCTCCCCCGGGTTACCGGCACAGTCTCTTATCCCTCCCCGTCTTCGGGGAGGGATAAGCGCAAGCTCCGCGACCTTCTTGCCCCACGCTGCATAGACACCCTGCCCGAAAGACGTTTGATTGACGGTTCGGGCCGCGATAAATCATAAGAACTGCCGGGAAGAAACGCCGATGACCCAACTGACCGACGCGCCGCCGACGCGGGGCGCGCCCGCCTCGCCGCTGCGCATGATCGGCGTGGTGTGTGCCGCGCATTTCATGTCGCACTACTTCATCATCATCCTGGCGCCGCTGCTGCCTTTCGTGCGCGCCGAGTATAACGTCAGTTACACCGAGATCGGCCTGGCGCTCACCACCTTCAACATCGTCTCCACGCTGCTGCAGACGCCCGCCGGCTTTCTGATCGACCGCCTCGGCGCGCGCCTCCTGCTGGTCGCAGGGCTGGTGCTCGGCAGCATGGCCTTTCTGCTCGCCGGCTTCGTCAACTCGTTCTGGTTTCTGGTGGCGATGTTCGCCCTCGCCGGCATCGGCAACACCGTCTATCACCCGGCCGATTATGCGCTGCTGTCGCGGCACGTCCCGGCGCAGCGCATCGGCCAGGCCTTCTCGATACACACCTTTTCCGGCGTCCTCGGTTCGGCGGTGGCGCCGCCGACGCTGCTGCTGATGCAGAGCGCATGGGGCTGGCGCGGCGCTTTCATCGGCGCCGGCATCATGGGCCTCGTTGTCGCTTTGGCGGTGCTGATGGTGCGGGAACAGGCGTCTGCCACGCCGGCCACACCGAAGCCTGGCGCGGCGCGCGACGGCAAGTCGGCGAGCTGGGACCTGCTGCTGTCACCGCCGATCCTGCTCAATCTTGTGTTCTTCATCCTGATTGCCGTGATGAACAGCGGCATGAGCAATTACTCGGTGGTCGCGCTCGGCGCGCTGTACGGAACGCCGGTGACGATTGCCAATACGGCGCTTACCGCGATGCTGACGCTCTCGGCCATCGGCGTGCTCGCCGGCGGCCTGCTGGTGACCCGTACGGCGCTGCATTCGACCGTGGCCGCGCTCGGCATCGCCGGCGCCGCCGTCGCGGCGGCCCTGATCGCCACGTTCGACTTCGGCACTCTGCTGCTGATTGCGGTGATGGCTGCGCAGGGCTTCTCGACCGGCATCATCGCGCCGTCGCGCGACATGATCGTGCGCGACGCCACCCCGGAAGGCTCCTTCGGCAAGGTGTTCGGCTTCGTCACCACCGGCTTCAATCTCGGCGGCATCGTCGCGCCGGTAATTTTCGGTGCGCTGATGGACGCCGGCAACCCGCGGCTGGTGTTCGTCGTTGTGGCGGCCGCCGCCCTGATCGCCATCCTGACCGTGACGACGCTGCCGAAGCGGCCCCGGGAGGCCGCATAAGTCCCTGACAACGCTGGCTTAAGGATTTTGCAATTCGGCGCGAGCGCGGGCTTGTCAAATCGGCCGAATTGTCCCATGTGAAGGCGCGGCGCGCGGGTTTCTTACCCGCTGGGCGGCCTCGCAAAGGTCCCCGCCCGCCCCTGCTGGGGAATGGTGTAACGGTAGCACAACAGACTCTGACTCTGTTTGTCTAGGTTCGAATCCTAGTTCCCCAGCCAGCCTCTCCGGGCACTCGCGCAGTTCTTGGAAACAGCACGTCGGCAGCCGCATTCGGTGGCTTCGGTATTCCGAAACTCCGCGCGCAGCCGCACACATCAGACGTGCAGGAATTTATCCTTGATGTCGGGGGTCGATCTCAGTGCGGCGCTGTCGCCGCTCCAGACCACCCGTCCCTTTTCGATGACGAAATGCCGGTCGGCAAAGTCGGCGAGCGCATCGACATTCTTGTCGATGACGATGATCGACTGGCCTTCGGATTTAAGCAGTCGGAGAACGCGCCAGATTTCCTGGCGGATAAGCGGTGCCAGGCCTTCGGTTGCTTCGTCGAGAACAAGCAGCTTCGGATTTGTCAGCAGCGCGCGGCCGATCGCCAGCATCTGCTGCTCGCCACCGGATAGTTGACTGCCAAGATTTCCTTGCCGTTCCTGAAGCCGGGGAAACAGCTTGTAGACTTCGGGCACCGACCAGCGGGCCCGGCCAGCGCGCGAGGCCGCCGTGGCCACCAGATTTTCCCGCACGGTCAGCGTGGGGAAAATCCGCCGGCCTTCCGGCACGAGGCCGATGCCGGCCTGCGCTATCCGGTACGGCGGATGCGACGCCGTGAAATTCTGGCCGTCAAACCGGATCAGCCCCGCGCGCTGCTCCTGCAATCCGATGATCGAGCGAACGGTCGTGGTTTTTCCCATGCCGTTGCGGCCGAGCAACGTGACGACCTCGCCCGCCGCGACTTCGAAGGAGATGTCGAACAGGACCTGCGCCGCGCCGTAGGAGGCCTTGAGACCATGGACCTGCAAAAGCGTCTCAGGCATGCGTCTCCTCCCCGAGATAGGCCGCACGCACTTCGGCATTGGCGCGGATGTCGGCCGGCGCGCCCGCCGCGATCATCCGGCCATAGACCAGCACGCCCACGCGATCGGCCAAGGCGAATACCGCCTCCATGTCGTGCTCAATCAGCGCGATGGTGATCCTGCCCTTCAAGGCCCGCAGAAGGTTGGTGATGTTCCGCGACTCGTCGTGGCTGGTGCCGGCCAGCGGTTCATCCAGCAGCAGCAGTTTGGGCTGCGTCGCCAGCGCAATGGCAACTTCGAGCTGACGCTTCTCGCCGTGGGACAGGCTGTCGGCCGGCACGTGATGACGGCCGTCAAGCCCGACCTCGTTCAGAATGGCACGGGCGGGTTCATTGAGACCTTCGTCATTTGCCACTCGGTCGAAGAAGCGGAAACTCGAATGCCGCCGCGCCTGGATCGCGGTCGCGACATTCTCCAACGCTGTGAAACGCGGGAGGATGGACGTGATCTGAAAGGATCGGGCCAATCCGGCCTTGACGCGGTCCGGCATCGATTGCTGCGTCACGTCGACGCCATTGAACAGGATCTGGCCGGAATCCGCAGACAACATGCCGGACAGCTGGTGAATGAGCGTCGTCTTGCCGGCGCCGTTCGGCCCGATGATGGCGAACAGCTCACCTTCAGCGATGTCGAAGCTGATGTCGTTGGTGACCTTGAGGGCCCCATAGCTCTTCGAGAGTTGCTGGACGGACAGAAGCGGCTTCACAAGCGCCTCCCGGAGCCGGGGAACAGTGCGATCAGGCCGTTGCGGGCAAAGAAAACCGTCAGGATCAGCAGCGGCCCGAACACAATCGGCCAATGCTCGGTCCATTGAGCCAGGTATTCCTCACCAATGAGAAAGACCGCGGCGCCCAGAATAACCCCATGCAGACTGCCGACACCGCCAAGCACGACGATGAACATGAGCTCCGCCGAGCGCTGCCACGTCATTGTCGACGGGCTGACGAAATTGGCCTGGTTGGCGAGCAGCACACCCGCCAGAGCCGTCACCGTGCCGGCAATCACGTAGGCGCACAGCCGATACTGCATCGGTTTGAAACCGATGGCCTGCATGCGCACTTCGTTCTCCCGCGTGCCCGCGAGCACACGTCCGAAATGCGAATGCACGATTCGTCGCAGCAGCAGGTACATCGCCAACAGAAAGCCGAACGCGACGAAGTACAGAGACCGGTCGGATTTGAAGATTTCGATCCCGAACAGGTCACTCCGCGCGGACAAGGTCATACCGTCGTCTCCGCCATATTGCGCCAGTGCGGTAACGACGAAGAACAGCATCTGACCGAAGGCCAGCGTGATCATGATGAAATACGCGCCCTGCGACCGGATGGCGATAATCCCGGTCGCAAAACTGAAGATGACTCCAGCAACGAGCGCCAGCGGCACGATGATGGCGATATTGGTAATGCCATGCGCCGCGAGGATCCCGACCGCGTAAGTGCCGATGCCGAGATAGGCGGCGTGCCCCAGGCTGATCATGCCCGCCTGCCCGATCAGCAGATCCAGCGCGATCGCGGCGGTGGCAAGAATAACCACGCGCGTCATGAGCGACAGCACGTAGCTCTCGCTTCCGAGGCGCGCAATGAAGGGAACGCACAGCAGACAACCAAAGATCAGAATCGGCAGAATGACATCCGCCTTCCGGCGGAGCAGCGTGGCATCGCTTGCCGCGGACGCGGCTTTTTCCTCTGTTACAAGGCTCATCGGCGCACCGGGAAAAGGCCTGCGGGCCGTACCGCGAGTGTAGCCGCCATGAGGATGTAGACCAGCATCGGCGCCACGGCCCGGCCGCTCTGGCTCGCCGCAGCCGGATCGAGCATGAGCTTCAGCAGAGGCACGGCGATGGAGCGGCCCAGCGTTTCGACAATCCCGACAAGGATCGCGGCAATGAAAGCCCCGCGGATCGAACCGATACCGCCAACCACAATCACGACGAAAGCGAGAATCAATACGTTGTCGCCCATGCCGGGCTCGACGCTGAGCAGCGGCGCGATGATGGCGCCGGCAAACCCCGCCAGCATGGCGCCAAAGCCGAACACCAATCTGAACAGCAGCTTGATGTTCACGCCAAGAGCCGAGACCATATCGGCACTGGTCGATCCGGCGCGGATCAGCATGCCAAGCCGCGTATGGCCGACCACGACATACAGCAACGCTGCCACGGCAAGGCCGGAGGAAATGATGACGATGCGCCACACAGGATAGTTCAAGCCATCGAACAGCTCGATGGCGCCCGACAGCGCCGGCGGAATGTCGACCGAGATCGGCGAGACGCCCCAGATCATCCGCACCGCCTCGGACAGAAAGATGATGACGCCGAAAGTGGCCAGAACCTGATCAAGATGCGACCGCGAATATAGATGCCGGAATATCAACAGCTCGAGGGCCAGCCCCAGCAGCAGCGCCGCCGGCAGCGCCAGGAGTAGCCCCACCACATATGAACCCGTAGCCGCCGCGATCGTCGCCAGAAGATATGCGCCGATCATGTACTGAACGCCGTGCGCCAAATTGAGAAAGTCCATGACGCCGAAAACCAGCGTCAGGCCCGCGGCAATTAGAAATAGAATCAGGCCAAGCTGAATGCCGTTCAGCAGCTGTACCGCGGCAAGTGTTGGCGACATTCGGCACTCCGGAAAAAAGAAGCGACTGCACGCCTAAGGGCATGCAGTCGCCGGGTCGGATCAGAGAGGGCATTCGCCGACGTAGCGGTCGGCATAATTCTCGAACACCTTCTCAACGATCTGCGTCTCGAACTTGCCGTCGGCACGCTTGCCGACCTTCGTAAGGTAGAAGTCCTGAATCGGGAAGCCGTTGCGGTTGATCTTGAACGGTCCGCGCAGCGACACGAAATCCGCCTTGCGCAGCGCAGCCTGCAGGGCAGCCTTGTTGCTCAGATCGCCCTTCACCGCCTTCACCGCGGAATCGATCAGCATGATGGCGTCATAAGCCTGCATGGCGTAGGTCGCCGGCACCGCGTTGTAGGCCTTTACGTAAGCATCGACGAACTTCTGGTTCTGCGGCGTTTTGAGGTCCGGCGCCCAGTTCGAGCCGGCCTGCATGCCCAACGCAGCCTCACCTTGCGCCGGCAGAGTCGCCTCATCCACGGTGAAGGACGACAGCACCGGAATACGCGAGGCGAGTCCGGCCTGGGTGTATTGCTTGACGAAGTTGACGCCCATGCCGCCGGCGAGGAACACGAAAACCGCATCGGGCTTCATGTCAGCGATCTTTGTCAGTTCGGACTGGAAATCGAGCGTGTTGAGCGGAACGTAGTTCTCTTCGAGAATCTCGCCCTTGTAATCAATCTTGAAACCGGCGATCGCATCCTTGCCGGCCTGATAGTTGGGCGCCATCAGGTACATCTTCTTGTAGCCGCGGCTCTGTGCAACCTTGCCGGAAATCTGATGGACCTGGTCGTTCTGGTACGAGGTCGAGAAGAAATACGGGCTGCAGGACTTGCCGGCGAGTGCCGACGAACCGGCGTTCGGGCTGATGAGGATGGTCTGCGAGTCGGCGACCGGCTTGATGATCGCGCCGAGAACGTTCGACAGGATCGGGCCGACGACAAAATTCACCTTGTCGCGATCGATGAGCCCCTTGACCTTGGTGGCCGCAACATCCGGCTTGGCCTCGTCGTCAGCCACAAATACTTCGACTTCGCGTCCGCCGATCTTGCCGCCAAGTTCCTTGAGCGCCAGATCGAAACCATTCTTGGACTGCACGCCGTTGGCGGCAACCGGGGTCGAAAGTGTCAGAATAAGACCGATCTTGATCTTCTCCTGCGCAGCCGCGGGCCCAGCCACGCCGGTACAGACGGCAAGCGCGACACCTGCCCACAACGATGCAATTTTCATATTCCCTCCTGTTTTGACTCTCGTAATTGAAACGACGTCCTTAGATCATTTGACGAACGGCACTTCGTGCTCACCAGCCAGCCGCTCGACCTCGGCCGGATCTGTCAGGCCGGAAATTTTGCCGAAATAGTCGTAGAGCATGCGCGTGGGTGACACCCAGAACACGCATTTCACGGTCTTTCCCGAGCGGTTATGGATGCTGTGGGGAATGCCCTTGGGTAAGGAAACAAGGTCGCCGGGCCCGCCTTTGGCCTCGTCAGCACCGATGACGAATTCAAGATTTCCTTCAATCAGATAGATGAACTCGTCTTGCGTGTCGTGAATGTGCCGCGGCACGAAGCTGTCCGGCGGCAGCGTGGCGTGCCAGGTGAAAGACGACTCCGTCACCTGCTTGGGCACATAAGTTTGGCCCAGGATATTCCACGACTTGCCTTCGATACCTTCGTTCGCTGGCCGCACACCGGACGTGATCTTCATGTCAATATTCCTGCGTTGATCAATTGGTGTATTCGCGAATGCGCTGGATGGTCCGGGCAAACAACGGACTTTCCGACTTCTCAAGCTCAAGGATGATGTCGAAGTGGTGGAAGCCCGGCATCGCGATTTCTTCGCCGCCGAAACCCCTCGCCTTCCAGGCGTCGACGTAATCGCGGGTCTGTCGCTTGAACTCCGACGATTCCAGACCGCCGCACGTGCCGATCAGATGCGCCGTGCTGCGCGCCGGTAAATGTTCGAGCGGGCTGTTGCGACTGGCTGACGCGTGATCGAGCGACAGCGGCTCGTTGACGAAATTATGCACGAGCGGATGCAGATCATGGAGGCCGCTCACGCTCAGCGCGGCGCCGAAGACACCCTCGGGCAAACCAAACGACTGCCGCCAGCCATCGGCGAGCAGCATGCCGACGAGCTGACCGCCGGCCGAATGACCGCCGATATGAATCCGTCTTCCATCAAACCCGTAGGCTGCGGCGTTGGTGTAGAGCCAGGCGATGCTGGCGCGGACTTGCCTGACGATTTCATCCAGAGAGACCGCCGGCGCCAGCGTGTAATCGATGCTCGCCACGCTGACCCCGGCCTTCAGGAAGGCCGGCGCGACGAAGGCGTTCTCGGTCTTGTTCGAAGAGCGCCAATAGCCGCCGTGGATCCAAACGAATAGCGGACCACCCTTGGCCGCAGGGTAAAGGTCCAGCGTCTCGCCCGACGTGGGGTCGTAGACGATATCGGGGATGCGCTCGATTGTACCCAAAACGCGCGCGCTCTCGCGTTGGTAGATGGCCGCCTTGTCGAAGCCGGCGGAGAGCAACCGGGCGTCGTATTCCCGGTCCAAGAACTCGCGATCGGCATCCGAATAAATGCGCACAGCTTTGCCACCAGAATATCGGCAGCCACACCGGTCCGCCTTTCTTTAGCAAACTCCATGGGTCATCTCGTTGTCAATCATATTTTCGACGATTTGATATGTTTGCGAGAATTCGGCTGATTGCTATTTGAGCGGGACATTGCCTATATAAAGAGCTGCGGCGACATGCCTTTTGGGGATTATGAAATGAAACGCGCGACGTCCAAGTCAGCGGTCTCACAACTCCGCGCCCCCGCGGAGGCCGCCCCGGCTGTCGCCCGAAGCGGAACCTTGACCGACGAAGCGTATCGCCGGCTCCGGACCGACATTATTGGCGGCACCTTCAAACCCGGCAGCCCGCTTCGTCTCGAGGCGCTCAAAGACCGTTACGGCTTGAGCTTCTCGCCGCTTCGAGAAGCACTCAACCGTCTGCACGCCGAGCGGCTGGTTGTTTCCTCGGCGCTGCGGGGCTTCCGTGTGTCCGAATTTTCCTTGGCAGAGATGCGCGATGCGATCGAAACCCGTGTTCTCATCGACGTCGAAGGTCTCCGCCGCTCAATCGCCCGCGGCGACGACGACTGGGAAGCCGCGGTTGTCGCGGCTTTCCACGCCCTGTCTCGTTGCGCGGCACGCCTCGCCCAACTCAAACGAGAGCGAACAGTTGAAGAAGACGAAGAGCTTGAAGGACGTCACCGGGATTTTCACTTGTCGCTGGTCTCGCAATGCGGCTCTCGATGGCTCATTGATTTCTCACTGCAGCTTTATGCTCAAACCGAACGTTATCGTCGGCCGATGATGCAAAGCCAGAGCACGACACTCCCCACACGCGACATCGAAGCCGAACATCGCGCGATCATGGAAGCGGCAATCGCCCGGAATGCCAACAGTGCCGCGTTCTTGCTGGAGCAGCATTTCCGCAGAACAGGCACGATGATCGAAGAGCATCTCGGCAAGAGCGGTTACATTGAAGAGCCGGTTCGCTCCGCCGCTGGCTAGACTCGCCTGCCCGACCTCCTCGTTCGTCAGACATCCAGCACGAGTGCGGCTGTCTGCGAGCGCGAACAACAGACCGCGATCCGATCGTTGTTCGCCTTTTCGGCCGCTGTCTGTACCATGTCCCGGTGATCGGGCCGCCCTTCCAGAACCCGCGTGAGGCAGCTGCCGCAGACACCGTTGCGGCATGACGTTTCAATCTTGACGCCGGCACGGCCCAGAGCCTGAAGGATGGTCTCGTCCGCCGCCACTTCGACGGACTTGCCCGAGCGTTTGGCGACTACGGTGAACGGATCGCCATTCACATCGATTTCGGCGCCGAAGTGTTCTTGGTGGATCTGACCGGCTGCCAAGCCGGCCGCCGATGCCGCCATTTGAACGTGTTCCATATAGCCGCGCGGTCCGCATATATAAATATGGGTTTCCGCCGGCGCTGTGGCCAAGACCGCCGCGACATTGAGCATTTGCGCCGACGGCCCATCGTCGAAATGAAGCTTGATCTTGTCGCGGAATGGCGCGGCCTCAAGCTCATTCGCCCAGGCCAGCTTGGCACGGCTGCGTACCGAAACGTGCCATTCGAAGCTGCCGCCCCGCTCATGAAGATGCCATGCCATCGCGTAATGCGGCGTGAGGCCAATGCCGCCGGACAACAGCACGTGATGCGCGGCGCTTTCCGCCAGCGGAAAATGATTGCGCGGCTTCGAGATCAGAACCGGAGTGCCCGATTTGATCCATCTGTGAACAGCCTCGGACCCACCCTTCGAGTTCGGATCACGTTGCACGGCGATCTGATAGCGCCCCTTCTCCGCTCGCCCGGTGAGGGAGTACTGACGGGTCAATCCATCAGTCACGTGCAAATCGACGTGCGCGCCCGGAGTCCAGCCCGGAAACTGAACACCGTCACGGGGTTCGATCAGCAGGCTGATAATGCCGTCGGCGATCTCGTCGCGCGTGGCGACAATGCCGGCCAGCGTATTCGGTTCGGCCACCGCCACATCATTCGATGCCGCCTTGGATTTAACAAGCGATGCGAAATCCGGCACTGGAATGAAGCGGGCGTCCAGAGACGCCAGGCCGTAAATCGTATTGTTCAGCGCGATGGTCGGCTTGCCGACCTCGATCGCCTTGACGCGAGGAATCATGGCTTCAATCAGCGCGATCATCTCCATCTGCGCCAGATGCATGCCGACGCACATGTGGATGCCGCTGCCGAAGCCCAGATGCTGGCGCGGATTACGGGTGATGTCGAACTTGTCCGGATTGGGATAAACACGCTCGTCACGGTTCGCCGATGCGTACAGCATCATGACGCGCGCGTTCTCGGGGATGGTGACATCGTCGATTTGAACCGCCCGCGATGTGTGGCGGACGAAGCTCCGCACCGGCGAGCCCATGCGCACCGCTTCGTTCACGGCGTTGCGTGCCAGCTCAGGCTTGTCGCGCAACAGGGCCCATTGATCGGGATTGGTACCCAATTGATAGATCAACTGTCCCGTCGCAGAGATCGTGGTGTCGAGACTGGGATTGAGGTAGTCGCGCATGGCGACAGGCGCGAGATCCGCCGCCAGCAGACCCTGTTCGACAAGATCGAACAGTCTCCGGGTCCAGCTGCCCGGCTTGAGGTTCTCGGGATTTGACTGGCTTTGTGCAAACTTGCGCTGTTCGAGGAAAACGTCCACTGCGGCCTTGCCGCGCGCGTTCTGAGCACCGAGAAGGTCAAAGGTTGCGGCAGCCCACCGGAGCATGTTCTCGCGGCCCGAATCCGGCAGACCGACAAGGTCGCGGACAATGGTCAGAGGCAGGAAGGTCGACAAATCCTTTACCGCGTCAAACTGACCGCTGGCGATCAGGCGCTCGATCAAGCCTTCGGCCGTCGCATCCAGGAGACCGCGAATTTTCGTCAAGGCGCCGGGCAAAAGCGGCGCGGAGGTCGCAGCGCGAATGGCGCTATGTCGCTCGCCGTCCGACCCTGCAGAATTCCCGCGTGTCAGTTCATTCGCTTTGGGATCGGCGGCAACCCCCTTCCCGCTGATGAACGTGTCGTGATCGCGAAGCGCCTTACCGACCTCGTTGTGACGGGTCAGCGCGAAGTTGTCGTGCTGAGGCAGCCAAACCACCGGCCCGAGCTCACGCATCGTCGCGTAATGCGGCCACGGGTTCTGGATAAATTCATCCGAGTAGAAATCGACGTCATAGCTGGGGGCCATTTTCATCGGCGTCTCGGTCTGCGCTGCGCCCGCAAGAGTGAAAGGGTGCGGAAGGTTTTCGACGATTTCGATTTTTGTCGATAGTATGATAACTGTCAATTCCTGAGCGGAAAATTACTACCGATATTGCCTTCCTCTTAGAAAATCAGGGTTTTTTCGTCAAAAACCTCATCAAGCCAGCTTTCCTCTGGCGGACAAGCACCTTATAATCGTAAGTAGACATACAATTGAGGTTGGGGATGACCGAGCAGCTACCGGCTGATCAGGTTTCAACGCACCGCATTCACGAAATGCCGGGCCACCTCATTCGCCGGCTCCATCAGATCGCCGTTGGCTTGTTTTCGCAGGCAACCAAGTCCTGTGCCCTGACGCCGGTGCAGTATGCCGTCCTGGCCGTCCTGCAAAACAACCCCGGCATCTCGCAACGCGCCCTGGCCGACCTTGTCGCACTGGACCGGTCCACCATCGGCGAGGTCATCCTCCGGCTTGAGGAAAAAGGCTGCGTGGCAAGAGAGGCCAGCCCGACGGACAAGAGGATACGTTGCCTCACGTTGACCGAAACCGGCGTCTCTCTCTTGCAGGCGATGGACGCGCTGATGCCGCAATCCCAGATCGACGTGCTCGCCCCGCTTTCGGAGGGCGAGCAGGCGATATTCATGTATCTGTTGAAAAAACTCGTCCGGCTTAACAACGACGCCAGTCCCTCGCCGTTACGACTTAAGGCCCCGTAAGCGCGGCGTTCGCCGCACCGGCGCCGCGCGCGGCGATGCTTTAGCCCTAGACGGCGACGATGGGGTTACGCAGGAGTCCGATCTTGTCCACACAGGCCTCGACCACATCGCCAGGCCACATCCATTCCTGCGGCACCCGTCCGGCGCCGACGCCTGCAGGCGTACCCGAGGCAATGATGTCGCCCGGCTCCAGCGTCATGGCCGCCGAAATATCCGCGATCAGCGTCGGGATGTTGAAGAGCAAATGACGCGTGTTGGAGCGCTGCTTCTCGACACCATTCACGCGAAGCCATAGATCGAGATCGTGCGGATCGGGAATTTCATCGGCGGTTACGATGCAAGGCCCAAACGGCGCGAACGTGTCCTGTCCCTTGGAGTAAATCCACTGGCCCGCGCGCCGGTTGTCGCGCGCGCTGATGTCGTTCATCACGCTGTAGCCGAAGACATAGTTGAGAGCCCGGTCTACGGGAACGCGCTTGGCGGTGCGTCCGATGATGACCGCAAGTTCGACCTCCCAGTCGAGCTGTTGCGTGATGTTCTTGTTGTGCTCGATCGCGTCGCCGGGCCCAATGACCGCGGTCGGCGGCTTCGAGAAAATGACCGGCTGTTTCGGTAGATCCTTCGAAGTATCCAGCGTACGGCTGGATTCCTCGACGTGCTCTACGTAGTTGAGTCCGATGCCGAAGATATTCTTGCGGGGACGCGGAATCGGCGCCAGCAACTTGACGTCGTCGAGTGCCCGGGCGGTACCCGTCGGCCAGCGCGAACGCTTGGCCTCGAGCAGTTCCTTCAGCACCTCGATGCCGGGAGAGGAAAGATCAATGAAATCGAGCATGGAGTTTGGCAACTCCACGCCACATGACGCGCCGAGACGCGCCACATCGACGACCATCTGATCCTCGATGACGCCGAGCTGCGCCGCGTCTTCGACAGAAGCACGATACGTGACCAAACGCATTTGGATGACCTTTATTGAGAAAGAGCCGCACCTGGCCTGAAGTCAGGGATATTCATGCAATGTTTATTGTCACGGACGCCGTTACGACGCCGTCGTCGGTTGCTGAACCTCATTGGCCCTGTCGCGCACAGCTGCCGCGCCAGCGCGGCTTCGCACAATGGCTTCACGCTTGGCACGAGGAAGCACTGCGTCGACGTCGCTGAAGCCGTTCGGCGCCAGGGCCTCTACGGCGTCAATGACGCCCTCCGGACCCCCGAGGCGGTTGTTGAGTACAATCTCGGATGTCGGCGGGCGGCGCATGGCGTCGTAGGCCTGCAACGCTTCGACCGGCGACCGTGCCGACGCCAGGCAATCTGCAAGCGCCCGCGCATCGAGAATGGCCTGCGAAGCACCATTCGAACCGACCGGATACATTGGATGCGCGGCATCGCCGAGCAACGTGACGTTGCCGAACGACCAGCGCTCGAGCGGATCGCGATCGCACAACGGCCATTCAAGTATGGATGGCGAGTTGCGAATGAGACCGATCAAATCTGCTTCCTTGACCTGAAAGTGATTGATGCGCGGCCAGAGATCGTCCCAGGATCCGGCGCGCGACCAGTTCTCGCGACGCGGGGGCGGCAAGCCCGGTGCGCCCGCTCGGCTGATGACGCCCCAGTTGGTCAGTCGGGTGTCCGGCGTTTCGCCCGGCGCGATGGGATATGCGACGATCTTCGACTCCAGCCCGCCCGCCACGATCATCGAACGGCCATCGAGAAAAACCGGCCAATCGAGCGCGCCGCGCCAATTCATCAATCCGGTCCAGACCGGCGGGCCTTCATTCGGGACGAGTTGACTTCGCACGAACGAATGAATTCCGTCCGCTCCGATCAAAACGTCGCCGTGGCTCTCGACGATCGTCCCGTCGGTGCGCGCGAATTTTGCCGTGACACTCGCCTCCGCCTGAGCGAACGCGACGAGTTTGTGATCCGTTAGAATGCTGCCGGCCGGAAGCCGGCTGAGAGCGGCCTGCAGCAACACGTTCTGCAACCGCCCGCGGTGGATCGAAAGCTGGGGAACGGGGTGGCCAGCGGCCATGCCGCGTTGCTCGACCCATACTTCCTGGCCAAGGTGATTGAGATAGTAGAGCTTGTTCGTTCGAATCGCGACCCGATCGAGCTCATCGAGCAACCCGATATACGCCAGTTCATTGATCGCCTGGGGCAGCGCATTGATGCCAACGCCCAATTCGCGGATCTCGGCCGCCTGCTCATAGACAGTCGTTTCAATGCCTCGCGAATGCAACATCAGGGCCGCGGTCAGCCCTCCGATGCCGCCACCGACAATAATGACCTTCATGAGTTCCTCTTACTGATTTCAATACTTGCCCGACATCAGCACGCCACCGATAGGGGCCTGCGCCGAAAGTCCAAGGCTCTTGAGCATTTGGTATGTGGTGCATACGGCGGCGCTCACGACGGGCAGCCCGCTTTGCTGCTCCATCCGGTCGATGATCGACAGGGATGGCATCTGCACGCAGGCTGATGTCACGAGGACATCGATTCCCTTGCAATCGACGCTTTTATAGATGTCGAGCAGTTTTTTCGGGTTGTGGCGGCCGACTTCGATGTTGTCGGGAATTTCAAGGGCCACGAAGTCCTTGACCTTGATGCCTTCGCTCTCGATGTAATCGACGACAAGTTGCGTCAGCGGCTTCATGTAAGGGCAAATGACCGAGATCGTCTTTGCACCCAGCACCTGCAGACCGTCGACAAGCGCACCGGCGCTCGTCACGACCGGAGCCGGCGCATTATTTTCAACGGTTCGGCCGTGTAGACGCTTTTCCGAGACGCGGTGATAGCCTTTACCCATGCTCATGATGGCGACGAGACACGCGTAGCCGATCACATCCATGCGGGCGTCGGAGAGCTCAATCGCACAGCGATCGCTGTCGCGATCCATCGCCTCAAGCTCTTCCTTCACGACTTTCTTCATGCGCATGCGACTCGAGTGAAACGTGAAACGCTCAGGAAGAATCGTCTCACGCGCTCTCAACAAGGCCGGTATCTCCGTCTCCATCGTCGTGTTGGACGACGGGACGATCTGGCCGATGCGGTAGGTTGCTTGCTTCATGAGAGTCCTCGAGATCAATCCGTGAATGGGCCTGCCGGCTGCCAAGGGTGAATGCCTGCGCCAGGCCCTCCGTTTCTGAAGTGTGGCCGCGCGATCAGTTCAACTGGTAACCGTCGTTGTCTCCAAATGCCTCTTCGCGGTAGAGGCCGAGCGTGCCGATGACGGGCATGTCGTTGAAGGAAAACAGGCAGGCATCTTCGCTGTTCGACGCGTTGCCATGTTCATGCCACGACCATGACGGCACGCAGAAGATGTCGCGCTCCTTCCAGTCGAAGCGCTTGCCATCGATGATGGAGTAACCTTTGCCCTTGGCCACCTGATAGATGAAACTGCCGGTATGCCGGTGCGCCTTGGTCCGTTCGCCCGCGCGCAGCATCTGCATGGTGGCGCCAATCGTCTGCATCACCGGACCACCGGTGACGGGGTTGACGTAGTTCATCATCACGCCGTCGAAGGGCGAGCCTGCCGTCGATTTCGCGTATTTGCTCAGCGCTTCGTAGGTCGGGCCCCACTGATACTTGAACAGTGGCGAATATTGCTTCGACCATTTGTCTCCGGCGGGCCGCAGACCGGGAGCACCCCAGGCATGGGTGGTGTCGTCAACCGGATATGCAACGGCCTGCGACAGGTCCGGATGAACCGCATAGAAATTGGCCTCCATCGCGTTCACGAAGGGGATATCAAGGCCATCCTGCCAGATGCAGGGCAAACCCGACGCCTCGACGCCATGCTCATGCCACGTCCCGTTCGGCGTGAGCACAAAATCATTAGCGCCGAGCGGCATCTTGTGGCCGTCCACGATCGTGTAAGCGCCGCGGCCTTCCATGATGAAGCGAAGCGCCGAAGCCGAGTGCGCGTGCGCCGACGCGACCTCGCCTGGATTCATGACCTGCAGGCCCGAATAGAGCCAGCCGACCGCAGCGGACACTTCGCGACGGCCCGGGTTGTTGAGATAGATGACGCGACGGCCGGCCTTTTCGGGGCTTACAAGCTCGACCGAGCGAAGGACGTGCGAACGCAAATCGTCATAGCGCCAGAGCACCGGAACGGACTGCGATTTGGGCTGCCATGGCTCGATCTTGTTGGCGACGGTCCAAAGGGCGCCGGCCTCGTACCTTTCGAGGTCGCGATAATACGCCTCGAGCTCCGGCGTATCCTCGACATTGGCGCGTCCGATAACATCTTCACGCACGACCACTCTCCTCTTCCAACCCTTGCGTCTGCCCCACTAAGGGTGCGCATCACCACTGCTTTGTATTTCCTCGGGCTCACTACGCTCGGCCGGAGCGTCAAACAACGAAACCGGCGCAAGAGGCCGGCGATTGACGCGCAGGTCGAATACGTCAAATCGATTGTAGTGTCCGACGATGTCATGCATCTGCTTGGGCTGAATGCAGCGACCAAGATCGATGTCGGCGTAGACAATACCTTCGTCATCGATCAGCGCATCGCCGACAATCCGCCCGTCCGGACCGATGACACCGGAGAAGGCACTCGATTTACGCTCCAGCTTGGCACGCGCGTCCGGCGTCACCGTCTCCATCTGCTGGATGATTTCTTCCGAGACGGTGGAGCACGAGACGATCGTGAACAATTTTCCTTCGAAGGAATGGGCGATCGCGCGAAGCTTGATGGCCTCAGCCATGTCGTAATCCGGCGGCGCCACCGGCAACGAGATGTAGCTGGCGACGTGGATCAACTCACCCTGCGCCAACAGCGTGAAGCGCGCCAAAGTGTTGGTGTTCTCGCCGCAGGCCAAGCCGCCAAGCGGCCCCAGTTTGGTGTCGTAGACGCGCAGGCCCGCGCCATCGCCCGGTGCCCAAGTGAGCTTTTCGGCCCAGGTGGGGACCAGCTTGCGGTGGCGGCCGATCAACTCGCCCTCCGGGCCGATGAACAACAGCGTGTTGTAAATGCTGCCGAGAGAGTGGGGGCTGCGCTCGTTGATCCCGATCACGACGTAAATGGCATTGTCGTGGGCGGCCCGGCGCAACCGCTCGACTTCCGGACCGTTCAACAGGATTGCCGCCCGGGCGAGCTTCTCGAACCAGGCACTGCCGGTCACCGGGTCCGTGATCCAGCTCCAGTACGGGTACCCGGGCACAAAGACTTCCGGAAAGGCGACAAGCTTGGCGCCGTTGCCAGCCGCTTCGCGGATCAGCGCAATGGCTTTGTCGATCGTGGCATCCGTATTCAGGAAGACCGGCGATGCCTGAACGGCCGCTGCCTTGAATGCCTGAAGCTTCAGCATACGCCTCTCCTAATTTTCGAAAGAATGTATTCTTTTATATTATGACAGTCAACCAGAGTGCGGTCGATACGAACGTCCTGTGCACGACCGAGGGCGTGTCAGCGCCTGAAATGCGGACTGCCCGGGGGCTGGCGCGGCTCCGACGGAATTCTGGTCACGGCGGCTGCGCCACAGGCGGAGCTGCGGCTAGGTGAAAGCCCCACCGGCTAGCCCACCACCCCACGCCGCAAAAAAAAGCGCCGGCTTGCGCCAGCGCTTTTCAGATGTTCAGTACGGGTGTCGCTTAGCGGGCCGGGTGCAATTCCAGCCCCGAGACGCCGACCGCCAGATTGAGGCCTGTCTGGCCCTGCACCGACACCGGCTGCAGCGTGACCGTGCGGTTCGAGCCGCCAACCAGCACGTTGGCGCCGGCCCCGACGCCAACCGTGGCTTCCGCACTGGCGCCACCATAATTGCCGGCCAGCGCGCCGAACTTCCGATCGCTCGGCGCGAACACCGACCAGATCATCTCGCCGCCGGACGTGGCACCGATGTCGAGGCCGAACTTGGTGATCGAACCGGTGTAGACCTCGCGCGCCGCGTTCGGCGCCGACGGCGTGAACAGGCAGGTCACTTGTTTCTTTGACGCGATGATCATGCCGATGCCGCCCGAAATATCGCAGGTCAGCGCGCCAACCTTGGTGCGATCCTGAGCCTGAGCGCCGACGGGCGCGGCGACGGCAGCAGCGATTGCCATGGCGGCAAGCGCAGTCAGTGGCTTATTCATATTCGTCTCCTCAATCGGGAAATTCCTGACCTCTCAACGCGAGGCCGGCGGGCTGGTTCCGTCACGATCCAGCGCGGCGATCAACTGGTTTGCCGGGATTACCACCCGACACTGCAGCCCTTCCGGATCGAAAGCCATATCAACCTTGGCGTCGATGGCGCGCGTAAGATTCGTTTCAATGACCATGGTACCGAAGCCGCGTTTGCGCCGCGGCTTGACGCGGGGCCCCAGGGATTCGCGCCAGGAGAACTCCACCGGTCCATCCGGCCCGTCGCTGCGGCGCCATTCAATCGACACGCGGCCTTCCGACGTCGACAACGCCCCAAAGCGCGTGGCATTGGCGCTCAGCTCATGCAGCGCGAGGCCCAGATTCTGCGCCGCTTCCGGCTTGAGCGCGATCTGCGGGCCTTCAATCGTCACCTGCTGCGCCGCGCCGTCGAGGTAGCCGACGAGTTGCGAGCGGACCAGTTCGTCGAGCGAGGCGCCGTGCCAGCTCTCGCGAATTAATAGGTCATGCGATGCGGCCAACGCCTGTAAGCGTGCACCGAACTGGGTGAGGAATGAATCGATCGAGCCGGCATGGCGTGCGGTCTGGCGCGCCATGGCCTGGATCACTGCCAGCAGATTCTTGGAGCGGTGCGTGAGTTCGCGCAGAAGCAGGCGCAAATGCGCCTCGCCTTCCTTGCGCTCGGTCACATCGACAGATGCACAGGTAATGCCGACAATATCGCCGGCATCGTTGCGCAGAGCCTCGACATGCAAGTCGTACCAACGCAGCGCACCGCTCTCTTCCAGTGAAAACTCGATACGTTGCGACTGCCCCGACGAAACGGCTTCACGTTTGATGGCAACGATGGAGTCGCGCACGCTCTCCGGCAGAACGTCCTCGTCGGCACGGCCGAGAAGATCCGCCACCGAGTGCCCAAGCATCGGCTGGCTAATGGACGTGTAACGCAGGCTGCGATCCTGCGTATAGACGACAACCTGCGAACCGCGCAGCGCCGTCTCATAACGGGCAAATCTCGCGCGCAGCAGATTGAGCTCAATGGCCTGGGCATTGACCTGCCCTTCCAGCCGCTGGCATTCTTCTTGAAGTTCGTCCAGCAGGAGGCTGCCAGAAGCGCCCTCCCCTGACGGCGCTTTGTTGGCCATCAGTCCAAATCCATTTCTGCGCCCCCGTCGCACACCGTCAACGTACCGTAGCGCCGCCTGTCAGTCGTCCAACTAGCCGGCGGCCGGTACCCCTCCGGCCGCCGTCTTGAACATCAACTCGCCTTGCGCTCTTTTCGTTTCGCTTTGCGCGCAAAAAACAATGCCTGGCTCAAAACGGCCGAAACAGTGGCCGGCTGAAACGGCTTGGCGATGAGGAAGGCCGGCTCAGGGCGCTCGCCGGTAAGGAACCGCTCCGGATAGGCGGTAATGAAGATCACCGGCACTTCGAACGAGCGCAGCAACTCATTGACCGCGTCGAGACCCGAAGAACCGTCGGCCAGCTGGATGTCGGCGAGAATTACGCCCGGCTGTTTAGCCCGCGCCAAGGTCACTGCCTCGGTGTGCGTGCGAGCGACGCCCAGCACTTTGTGGCCCAGACCTTCAACAAGCGCCTCAAGGTCGAGCGCAATAAAGGTCTCATCCTCGATGATGAGCACGTCGGTCGCGATCTCTGCCGCCAACTCGCGGCCCGACTGATCCACCAGTTCGCGCAGTTCGGGCACCTCGATATCGAGAACCTTCGCGGCCTCGTCTTCCGAAAGCCCTTCGAGCGCGATCAGGAGAAACGCCTGACGCGGCATCGGGGCGATCTGCGACAGGTGCCGCTCGACGGGTTGGTCGCCGCTATCCTCGACGGTGACGCCGTTGATGCCGACCGAATTCCAGATTTTGGTGAAAAGACGGTATAGACCTACCCGCGTAGACGAGCCCAAGTCGAGGATTGAGGGGTCTTCGACCAACGCCTCGAGCGTGGCGGCCACATAGGCGTCCCCTGACTGCTGGCTTCCGCTCAAAGCGCGGGCATAGCGCCGCAGATATGGAAGATGCTGCGCAACGATTTGAGATATCGACAAAAATCCCTCCCGAAACAGTCTGGCCCGAAGGCCCGGCGGGGCGTAACCCGCCTGCGGCCCAAATAGCGTACCCGGCGAAAACGTTACGAGCGCGAAAAAGTTCCATGATGGATGGAACCAAATTTCGCCGAGGGGGTTTTTAGACCCAGAGGAAGGGGCATCGGGGTTCCATGACATGACGAACGACGATCGAGACAAAGCTTCAGGACAACGAAAGCCAATGGAAACCGGGGTCGCCCGCGCCAGGAAGAACGACGCCAAATCCGCCAAGCTTGGACGGGAGGTTCAAGCCCGCCTCGGCCAACAACTGCGTTCACTGTACGACGATGTGGTCAATCAGGGCGTTCCGGACCGCTTCGCCGACCTGCTGAGCCAGCTCGACAACAAAGACAACAAGGACAGGCAGTAATGCCCATGGACGACGTGGTCCGACAGCAAATCCTTGATGCCATCCCGAGCCTGCGCGCTTTCGCAATCTCGCTCTGCGGAAACGTGGATCGTGCCGACGATCTGGTGCAGGAAACGATGGTGCGGGCGATCGCGAATATCGACTCGTTCCAGCCGGGTACGAACATGCCGGCATGGCTGTTCACGATCCTTCGCAATCACTTTCGATCCGAATATCGCAAACGCCGCCGTGAGGTGGAGGATGCTGACGGACACTATGCGGACACGTTGAAATCGCAACCGGAACAGCAAGGCCACATCGAGTTTGGCGAATTCCGCGAGGCGCTGTCGCAACTGCCAACCGATCAGCGCGAAGCGCTCATTCTGGTCGGCGCCTCGGGCTTCTCCTACGAGGAAGCCGCGCAGATCTGCGGATGCGCCATCGGCACCATCAAGTCGCGAGTCAACCGCGCCCGAAACCGACTGGCCGAACTCCTCCATGTCCGCGACAGTGACGATTTCGGTCCGGACGAGCAAACCCGTGCTGTGCTCGCAAGCGGCGAGTAGCCTGCCCCGTAATCGTTAATCCGATGTAAGAAAAAGCCCGCGTGGTTGAACCACGCGGGCTTTTCCGTTGGAGCGTCAACCGAGCGGCTTACGGCACAGTGGGCGAACGTCCACGCACCAGATGCACAACCGCCGAGATGGCGAACAGCACCACGGCGACGAAGAACACGATCTTGGCAGCCTCGACGGCGACGCCTGCGATACCGCCGAAACCGAGGATGGCCGCAATCAACGCGACGATCAGAAAGGTCAGTGCCCAACCGAACATGGGTGTCTCCTCTGTTGACCCGATTGATGCGATTTCCAACCCGATCTCAGGATGAATGTTCCGGCGGGACGCGCTAGGTTGGAACTGCCGTCCCGTCAGCGAATTCATCTTGTTGTGTAGGGAGTATCGCTATGGCGCCGCGTCCGAATTGGAAGGGCTTTCTCAAATTGTCGCTGGTGTCATGCGCGGTCGCGCTCTACCCGGCGACCTCCACCAGCCAGCGTATCCGCTTCAACATTATCAACCGCGAAACCGGCAACCGTATCCGCAACGAAGTGATCGATGCCGAGACCGGCGATCCGGTCGCGCCAGAGGACCGGATCAAAGGCTACGAGGTCGATAAAGGCCAATATGTCCTGCTCGAGGAAGATGAGCTCGACAATGTCGCGCTGGAAAGCACGCACACGATTGACATCGACGAATTCGTCCCGATGGCGGACGTTGACCGCATCTATCTCGACGAGTCCTATTACCTTGTGCCGCAGGACGACGTCGCCCAGGAAGCCTTCGCCGTGATCCGCGAGGCGATGCGCAAGGAAGACCTCGCCGGGCTGGCTCGCGTCGTCGTCTATCGCCGCGAGCGGCTGCTGCTATTGCGACCGCGCGGCAAGGGATTGCTCGCGACGACGCTGCGCTACAATAATGAAGTGCGCAAAGAGGCCGACTACTTCGACGACATTCCGAACACCAAAGTATCGCCGGATATGCTGAAACTCGCGACCCATATTCTTGAAACCAAGAAGGGCAAGTTCGACCCCTCGAAATTCGAGGACCGCTACGAGACTGCGCTGATGGATCTCATCAAGGCCAAACGCGCCGGCAAGAAGCCGGTCACGGTGGCGGAGCCGAAGCCAAGCAATGTGATCAATCTCATGGACGCGCTGCGCCGCAGCGCCCAGGGTGAGCGCCGCAAGCCGGCGTCGGCTTCACGCCGCAAGACCGCGACGCGGACGAAACGGACGACGACGCGGCGCAAGGTGCGCAAGGCCAGCTAAATGGACGGCGCGCGATGGCGGGGCTGAAGACCTATCGCGGCAAGCGCCGCTTCGGCGTCACGGCTGAGCCGAAAGGCAAGGTCGCCAGGAAGCGCGGCCACGCCTATGTCATTCAGAAGCATGCGGCCACGCGCCTGCATTACGACCTGCGGCTCGAACTCGACGGCGTCATGAAAAGCTGGGCAGTGACCCGCGGCCCGAGCTTGGTGCCGAGCGAGAAACGCCTCGCCGTGGAGGTCGAGGATCATCCCATCGACTACAACAAATTCGAGGGCACGATACCCAAAGGCGAGTATGGCGGCGGCACCGTAATGGTATGGGATCGTGGCACCTGGCAGCCGCATGACGACCCGCACAAGGGGCTCAAGAAGGGCCACCTCGCTTTCGACCTCGAGGGTGCCAAACTGCACGGCGCCTGGCATCTGGTGAGGTTGCGCAAGCGCCCCGGCGAGAAGCGCAACAACTGGCTCCTGATCAAATCGGACGACGAGGAAGCGCGCGCGCCGCGCGACAAGGATATCCTCAAGGAAGCAGACTTCTCTATCAAGACCGGCCGCTCGATGGATGAGATCGCGCAGGGCAAACGCGCCACCGCGAATGAAAAATCCACAATGAAGAAGGTCCTGACGGCGACCCAAAGGAAGATGGCGGCGCTGAAGAATCCAGGCGCGAAGAAGACGCGCACAAAGGCCGCATCGGCTCAGTTGGTCCAGAAGCACGACACCCTTTCCGATCGTAAAGCGTCGCCGCTCAAAGGTGCCAAACGCGCGGCCCTGCCCGGCTTTGTCGCGCCCTGCCTCGCCACACTCGCTGACAAGGCGCCGGACAGCGCACACTGGATTCATGAGATCAAGTTCGACGGCTATCGGCTGCAGGCTCGGCTCAGCCGCGGCAAGGTCAAACTGATGACCCGCAAGGGCCTCGACTGGACCCGTAAATTCACCGCCATCGCGGATGCCATCGCCGAGCTCGATGTCGACAGCGCTCTGATCGATGGCGAACTGGTGGTGGAAGGTGACGACGGCGTCACCAGCTTCTCGCTGCTGCAGGAAGAACTTAAATCAGGCCGGCAGAACCAGCTCGTCTATTACGTCTTCGATCTGCTCCATCTCGACGGCCGCGACCTGCGGCCCCTGCCGCTCTCGGATCGCAAGGAAGCGCTGGCGCAATTGATCAAGCGGGCGCCGAATTCGTCGCCGCTGCGCTTCAGCGAATCCATTGCCGAGCGCGGACCCATTCTGCTCAAACATGCCTGCCAGCTCGGGCTCGAAGGCATTATCTCCAAGCGCGACGATGCGGCTTATCACTCGGGCCGCGGCCATGACTGGATCAAGACCAAGTGTACGAGCCGGCAGGAACTGGTGATCGCCGGTTTCGTGCCCTCGACTGCCGACGCTTACGCCGTGGGCGCGCTGGTACTTGGCTTCCACGACAAGGGCAAGCTCGTCTATGCCGGCCGCACCGGAACCGGCTTCACACACCTTGCTTCGCGCGAGCTGTACAAGAAGCTCAAAACGCTCAAGCGCGAGCGCACGCCCTTCGCCACCGTTCCGGCGGAAGAGCGCGGTGTGCGCACCCCGATCTGGGTCGAGCCGAAACTGGTCGCCGAGGTCGATTTCCACGGCTGGACCCACGGCGACCGCATCCGGCAGGCGTCGTATCAGGGCCTGCGCGAGGACAAGACCGCCGCCGACGTCGTCCGCGAGGACAAGCCGGCCAACAAGACCATTGCAGCCAAGAGCAGAACCACCGCGCGCAAGCGCAGCGCGCCGGTGAAAAAACGAGCATCGAAAGACAGTAAAAACGCAACCGTCGGCGGCATCGCGCTGTCTCATCCCGATCGCGTTTACTGGGAAGACGCCGGCGTCACCAAGCGGGACCTCGCCGAGTATTACAAGGACGTCTGGACGTGGATGGCGCCGCACGTCGCCGGCCGACCGATCTCGCTGTTGCGCTGCCCCGAAGGCGCCAGCGGCCAATGTTTCTTCCAGAAGCACGCCGCCGCCGGCATCGCCACCGAACATCTTCATCTCGTTCCCGAAAAGGGCGACAAGATTATTTCCGTCGACAATCTTGGCGGTCTCTTGTCGCTGGTACAGGCCGGCGTGCTCGAGGTGCATACGCGCGGCACCACCGTCGATGACCGCGAGAATGCCGACCGTCTGGTGTTCGACCTGGACCCTGGTCCCGGCACCACCTGGAAAGATGTCGTCGCCGCCGCACGCGATGTGCATGAGCGGCTCGACGCGCTAAAGCTCAAAAATTTTCTCAAGACTTCCGGCGGCAAGGGCCTGCACATCGTGCTGCCGGTCGCGCCAACGCCTTGGAACAAAGCCAAGGAGTTTGCCCAGGCGCTGGCACAAGCCATGGCCGCAGACGATCCCGACCTCTATGTCGCAACGGCGACCAAGAGCAAACGCAAGAACCGCATTTTCATCGACTATCTGCGCAACAGCCGCGAAGCCACAGCGGTGGCCCCCTATTCCACCCGCGCGCGACCGGGCGCGGCCGTGTCGACGCCGATTACCTGGTCGGAACTCGGCAGCCTCAAAGGCGCCGACCAATATACGCTGCTCAACATCCGCGCCCGTCTGGCACGGCTACGCCAGGATCCCTGGGCCGGCATCGGCCGCATCCGCCAAAAATTGCCGAACGCCTGAGCACATTCTCACGACGCACCAGGAACTGCGACGCGTTGTCGCGCGTTCTGGGAACTCTGGCGTTGGGATGGCTCGGACATGTCGGACAACAAGACCACACTCTGTGAGGCTGCCGCCATCAGCTCGGTAAACGAGCATGGCGTTCGCCGGCATAGCCACCCCTTATCGCAAGCCTTTGCCGTGTTTGCGCAGAAGACCGCCAGTCTGACCGGCCATCCGGTCGCATTCCTCATTGCGGCCGGCACCATTCTGGTCTGGATCGTCAGCGGGCCCATCTTTCACTTCAGCGATACCTGGCAGCTCATCATCAACACCGGCACGACCATCGTCACATTTCTGATGGTGTTCCTGATCCAGAATACCCAAAACCGCGACATGCTCTCGATGCAGCTCAAGCTGTCGGAACTGGTGCTGGCCATGAAAGGCGCCGAGGACAGATTTGCGACGATCGAGGACCTCAGCGACGAGGAACTCCAAAAATTGCACGCGGATTGCCGCGCCCGCGCCGAAATGACGGCCCGGCAAATGGCCAGTCGCGCGAAGCCCGCCAATGCAAAAAGCACAGGAAGCGTCCAGAACGTGGCATAGCGCCCGTAACGCGCGGCAGAGCTGCTTTCGTTATTTCGACACAAGTACTCTTTATCCGGCGAAAGAATTTCAAATTCGGAGGCGGATTCGATGAGGACCTGGCTGGCGATCGCGGCTGTTGCGGCCTGGGGCTCGCTCGCGCCCGGCGCGACCGTGGCGCAGGAGGCCAAGGGCGCCGCCCGGGAATTCTCCGGCATGGCCTCGCATTACGGCAAAGGATATTCGGGCAAGACCGCCTCGGGCGTGCGTTACGACCCCGCCAAGTTCACCGCGGCACACCGCACACTGCCTTTCGGCACCAAGGTGCTTGTCGTCGACAAGGCGACGAAGCGCAGCGTCACGGTCACCGTCAATGATCGCGGACCATTCATCAAGGGCCGCGTCATCGACCTTTCCTACGCCGCCGCACAAGCGCTGAAGATGGAAAGCCGCGGGCTGATCAAGGTCACGGCGGCGATTCAGTAGCGCGGCTGTGCCGCCGGCGCCGATGTGCTATCCGGGCTCTTCCTTCATCCGGATTCCCGAGGATCGTTATGCCCGCCAAGCGCCCGCCATCAAAGCGCAAAACCACCACGAAAAAGAACGCTAAAAGAACAGCAGCCAAGCGGCCCTCCGCACGTCTGGTCACGCCCGCCGAGACCGACATGAATGAGGCCCAGCACACGCTCCTGCGGGCCATGCGGTCAGGCCCACGCGGCGCCGCTCTCAAGCCACAGGGGCCATTTGCCGTATGGCTCCATGCGCCGGAATATGGACAATTAGCCCAGGCCCTCGGCGGCTTCTGCCGTTATCAGTCGAGCGTGCCGGCGCGGCTCTCCGAATTCGCTATCCTCTGCACCGCCCGCCTGTGGCGCGCCCAGTTCGAGTGGTACGTCCACGCGAGCATCGCCGAGAAGGAAGGCGTCAAGCCGACGACCATCGCCGACTTGCGCGCTGGCCGCGCACCGAAGTCCGCGGCCAAGGACGAGCGTGCGGTCTACGACTTCGTCCAGGAAGTTTACAAAGCCAAACGTGTGAGCGAGCGCACCTATCAGCGCGTCCTTGCTGTCCTTGGCGAAAAAGGCGTCGTCGAACTGGTCGGCATTCTTGGCTACTATGCATCGGTGGCAATGACGCTCAATGTCTTCGCCATGCTGCCCCCCGAGGACGCGCCGCTGGCTTTCGCCGAGCCACAGTGACCTCTTCTTGCGCGCGGTGATGACATTCTAGGCAATGCATGGCGGCGACCGGATGCCCGCCATTGATTGAGGCTTGAAAAGTCCCGGCTTGGGGTAGGTACCGGCCCTCCGCCGCTGCGACATGAATTGTATACGATTTGGCACGTCGCTTGCTCCCTGCTGCCTTGGTGGAGACCACAACCAAGGCGCAGAAGGAGCTACAACAATGCGACGCCGTGATTTTTCGAAATTGCTGCTGGCAGGCACTGCCGGCACCATCGCGGCCCCGGCCGTCGTCCGCGCGCAGGCCGCCTTCAACTGGAAGATGACCAGTTTCTACGGGCCGAATGCCGCCTTCTATTCGACAGGCCCGGGCAGCGCCAAGGACCTCTGCAAGCGCATCGAGGAGATGTCGGGTGGCCGCCTGAAGATTCAATTCTATGGCGCCGGCGAGTTGATTCCCGCCGCTGAAGGCTTCGATGCCGTTTCGTCCGGCACCGTCGAGATGAACTACGCCAACTCGTATTTCTGGACCGGCAAGAGCTTTGCCGCGCAATACTTCACTGCCGTGCCCTTCGGCCTGAATTTCCAGGGCTTCAACGGCTGGTATTACGATGGCGGCGGCAAAGAGCTGTGGCGCGAGGTCTACGACAAGTTCAATCTCGTGCCCTTCGCCTGCGGCAATACCGGCGTGCAAATGACCGGCTGGTTCCGCAAGCCGATCGAAAAGGTCGAGGACCTCAAGGGCATCAAGATGCGCATCCCGGGACTCGCCGGGCGCGTTTACAAGGAGCTCGGTGTCGATGCACGCCTGATTGCGCCAGGCGAAATTTTTCCGAACCTCGAACGCGGCGTCATCGATGCGGCCGAATTCGTCGGCCCTTATCTCGACCGTCAGCTCGGTCTGCAGAAGGTCGCGAAGTACTACTATACGACCGGCTGGCACGAGATGGCGACTACCTCTGAGCTCACCATCAACAAAGCCAAGTGGGAGAGCCTGCCGCCCGATCTCAAGGCGATCGTCGAGAACGCCTGCGCGGCCTGCAATGTCATCAGCGAAGCCTGGTGCCAGAAAAACAATGCCGAGGCTTACGAAGACCTGGTGAAGAACCAGGGCGTCATCGCCGGGCCCCTGCCCGATGACGTCGTCAAGGCGCTGCGCGTTGCCACCACAAAAATCCTCGCCGAGGCGGTCGAAAAAGACCCCGTTACCAAGAAGGTCCATGACTCATACTTCGCCTACAAGGCCAAATATGACGAATGGGCTGACAAGAGCGAGACTGTCTACCACACGAAAATCCGTAAGGCGTCCTGATGACGGCAGAGCGGCTGGCCCATGCAATCGACATTCTTGTCGATCGCGTGGGCCGCGCGACGTCCTGGCTGGCGCTGGGGCTCGCGCTCATCATGGGCACAAATGTGCTGTTACGCTACGGCTTCTCCATCGGCTCGATCTGGATGCAGGAGTTGGAATGGCACATCATGGTGCCGATCTGCGTGTTCGGCATGAGCTACGCGCTTCTGCAGGGCGAGCACGTCCGCGTCGACGTCCTATTCCAGTATTTCAGCGGCAAAACCAAACATCTGATCGACGTGATCACCGCCATCCTCGGCATGCTCCTGTGCGTACTCGTGATCAAGCTGTGCATTCCCTACGTCTATCAATCCTGGAGCATCAACGAGGGCACGGCTAACCCCGGCGGCATCGATTATCGCTACATCGTCAAAGGCCTGATCCCGCTAGGCTTCGCACTATACTTCCTACAATCGCTTTCCGAAGCGATCAAAAGCTACATCGCCTACCGGAGAGCCTGATGTCACTGGAAGTTCTCGCCGTTCTGATGCTGCTGTCGTTCTTCGTGCTGCTGATGGCCGGCATTCCGGTCGCGCTGACATTGGCCGTTTCCGGCTTCTTCTTCGGCTATCTCGGCTTCGGCATGACGCTGTTCAATCTGCTGCCGCACCGTCTGTTCGGCGTGGTGACGAACTCGACGCTGGTGGCCATTCCCCTGTTCGTCTTCATGGGCATGATGCTGGAGAAATCCAAGCTCGCCGAAGACCTGATGGACGTCATCGGTCATCTCGCCGGGTCGCTACGCGGGGGCCTGGGCATCGGTATTGTTATTGTCGGTGTTCTGATGGGCGCGACCACCGGCATCGTCGGCGCGACGGTGGTGACGCTCGGCCTCCTGACGCTGCCCGGCATGCTTCGCCGCGGCTATGACAAAGGCCTGGCGAGCGGTGTCATCTGCGCCTCAGGGACACTCGGGCAGATCATCCCACCAAGCCTGATCCTCATTCTGCTTGCCGACATCCTCAATCAGTCGGTCGGCACGCTGTTCGCCGCCGCCGCTATTCCGGGCCTGATGCTCGCCGGTATCTATTGCATATATATTTTAATTCTCGGCATCGTCAGGCCGGACCAGGTTCCGGCCATACCTGCCGAAGAACGGGCCCTGCTGTCGCGCGCCGCGCTGGCAGCCAAATTGATCAAGGTGGTCGCGCCGCCGATCGGACTCGTGGGCGCCGTTCTCGGCTCGATCATCGCCGGCATCGCCGCTCCCTCAGAAGCGGCGTCGATGGGAGCGCTTGGCGCGATCCTCATCACCGCCATCACCGGACGCCTGTCCTGGAAAGTGCTGCGCGAAACCGGTCAGGCAACCGTGAAGACCACGGCCATGATGATGTTCATCCTCATGTGCGCGCAGATCTTCGCTTTGTCCTTCCGTGGCCTCAGAGGCGAAGATCTGGTCCGCGATCTGTTCGCGTTCCTGCCGGGCGGCATCAATGCGGACATCTGGTTTCTGATGTTCATCATTTTTGTGCTCGGCTTCTTCATCGAATGGATCGAGATCTCCTACATCGCCGTGCCGCTGTTTCTGCCGGTCTTTACGGCGGCGAATGTCGATATGGTCTGGCTGGCGACGCTGATCTGCGTCAACCTGCAGACGTCATTTCTGACGCCGCCGTTCGGATGGGCCTTGTTCTTCCTGCGCGGTGTCGCGCCGCCCGAAGTCACCACTGGCGATATCTACCGGGGTGTTGTTCCGTTCGTTGGCATGCAGCTTTTGGCGCTTGTGCTTGTCTTCGCCTTTCCCGGACTGGCCACCTGGCTGCCGAAGGCCATCGGCTGGTAGCCGACGGCCTTCGCGCAAGGCTCTTAGTGCTTCATGTTCATGCCGCCGTGGCCGGACGGGCTGCCGCCCCCGGTCGCGGCAATGCCTTCGATCTTGTATTCGATCTCGACCTTTCCGGCCTTTTCGAACTGCAGCGTGCCTTTGAAGATGTCGCCCTGCTTGAGTTGATCCTTCAGGCCCACGAACATGACGTGATAGCCGCCGGGCTTGAGCGCAACGGTCTCACCCGGTTTGATCTCAAGGCCATCTTTCAGCATGCGCATTTTCATAATGCCGCCGTCCATGCTCATTTCATGGACCTCAAAGCTCGCCGCGACGCCGGAAGCTCCGCCGACCAGGCGGTCGGGCGCAGCGCCGGTGTTGGTGATGGTCATGTAGCCACCGCCGACCTGCGCGCCCTTGGGAGTCGCACGGGCCCAGGGCTGGGAAATCTTGAGCGATCCGGCGGTGAAATCGGCCGCCAACGCTGGCGACGTGAGGATGAGGGCGAGCGCGGCCGCCGAGACGAGACGAAACATTGAGTGACTCCTGAAGTTGCAGCGGCACGCGCACCCAGCGCGAAGCAGCTTGCTGATTGAACAGAATGAAAGACCGGTCCGTTATTAGGCGGCCGGCGGCGCTCGCGGATTGTGCGGCCCGCGCTCCTGACCGAGCGTGAAGGCGAGAAACACTTGTGCCGGCGCCAGCACATCGCCCTGCCCCCGCTGCAGCGATACCGCGGCGCTCGACGGCACGGGATATCCCGGCGCACAACACTGAACGCCGCAACCCGCCGCGCAGGCGCAGCCGGTATCGCTCTTGAGCGGGGCGGACTTGGCCGGATCGCTAAGTTGCGAACAGAGCGGCGCCGATGGCGCGTTGCTCGCGGCAACCGTCAGCGGCAACAGTATGAGCTGTAGCGCCACGACATAGGCTGCCGCCAATGCCAGCAATTGCCGAACGGGTGAGGATCTGCGCATTGCGCGCATATTATTGTTTCGCGGCGGCAGCGTCCATGACCGCCCCGTCGAAAGTCTGCTCCGGTCGTGCTAAGCTTTCGGTATTATGTCGTCCCATGAGCCCCAAGCACCGGACCCCGGTGCGCGGATTCTCAATTTCCGTCGGCGGCCCGGCGCGCCTCCGCCGCAACGCCCAGACAACGGGCCGAACCGCGACGCCGTCGAGGACCTGTCCAAATACAACCGCGACGAAACGCCGGACGATTATCGGCACCGCATGATGGTCAATGCCGTCGCCGTCGTCTTTGTCCTGGGCCTCGCCCTGGTCGGCTACTGGTTGGCCGACACCATGGCGACCATGCGCAAGAACCAGGACTGCGTCCTGAGCGGCCGGCGCGGCTGCACCCCTATCGATGTTCCCACCCCGGAACGCTATTAAGTCTCCGAAACCCCTTCATTATCCCCGCCAAGGCCTTGGTAATCCGAGGTTATGGTCAGCCGCCGGCATTGAACTTGGGGTGAGGCTTCGCTATACGGGCTCGCGACCCTAACCGGCCGGTTCTGACAGTTTTTGCGCCCCACACCGGGCAGGCGCAATAATGTCAATAAAATCAGAGAGTTAATATGTCATCCACTTTCGAGACGATTGCCAATATTATCGCCGAGACCTGCGATATTCCGCGCGATTCCATTACGCCCGAAAGTCATGCCATTAACGATCTGGGCATCGACAGCCTGGATTTCCTCGATATCGCATTCGCCATCGACAAGGCCTTCGGGATCAAGCTGCCGCTCGAGCAGTGGACCCAGGAGGTTTCCGACGGCAAGGCAACGACCGATCAGTATTTCGTCCTCAAGAACTTGGCCGCTCGCATCGACGAACTCGTCGCCGCCAAAGGGGCCTGACGCCAAAAGCCTATGCGCCTCGAGTATTTTCAGCTGATCGATCGGGTTGTCGACCTTGATCTCGCCGATCGTCGGATCAGCTGCGAGGCGACGGTGCCGTCTGTCTCGACGGTTTTTGAAGGTCACTTCCCCGGCTTCCCCCTGATGCCGGGCGTGCTGCTGGTCGAGGCCATGGCCCAGACATCCGGCTGGCTGGTCTCCTCGCTCAACAACTTCAAGCGCATGTCTTTCCTCGCCTCGGTGAAGGAAGCCAAGCTGCGCACCTTCGTCCTGCCGGGCTACGTGCTCAACATAGAGTCCAAGCTGGTTCACGAAGGCTCTGGCTATGCCGTGCTCGATGCCAAGGTGAAGAACAACGGCAAGCAAGTTTGTGACGCCACCATCACGCTCCGCGTGATGGAGTTCCCGAACCCGGAACTCGCCGGCGAAATGCTCAAGATGGCCGCACGTGTCGGCCTTACCCCGGAGGCGGCGGTCAATGCCTGAGGCGAAGCGCGAAGCCTGGATTACGGGTGTCGGCATCGTCTCCACGCTCGGCGAAGGCGCCGACGCGCACTGGCAGAAGCTGTCTGCCGCGCAACCGGGCGCCGATACGACAACCTTTGCGCCCTTCGTCGTCCATCCGCTGGCGCCGCTGAATTTCGACGCCCAGATCCCCAAGAAGGGCGATCAGCGTCAGATGGAAAACTGGCAACGCATCGGCACTTACGCTGCAGGCTTGGCTCTCGATTCCGCTGGCGTTAAAGGCAAGCCCGAACTCCTGTCGCAGATGGACATGATCGTCGCGGCCGGTGGCGGCGAGCGCGATCTCAATGTCGATGCCACGATCCTGAACGGCTACACCCAGGCGGCCAATCCGGCAGCATTTCTCAACGAGAGGCTGATGGGCGACCTGCGCCCCACCCTCTTCCTGGCGCAGCTCTCCAATCTTCTCGCCGGCAACATCTCGATCGTGCATGGCGTGACTGGCTCATCGCGCACCTTCATGGGCGAGGAAGCCGCTGGCGTCGATGCGGTGCGCATTGCGCTGTCGCGTATCACCGCAGGCCAGAGCGACATCGCCCTTGTCGGCGGCGCCCATAATGGCGAACGGCCGGAAATGCTCATGCTCTATGAGTTCGCCGGCCAGTGCCTCAAGGACAAGTTCGCTCCGATATGGGAGCGCGGTGACAAAGGCGGCTTCGCCTTGGGCTCACTCGGCGCCTTCCTCGTCATCGAAGCGCGCGATCATGCGGAAAAACGCGGCGCCAAGCCGCTGGCGCGGTTGTCGGCAGTCGTTGCCGATCGCGCCTCGCGCAAACCCGGCACCATTACCGAAACGCTTGGCAAGCTCTGGGACAAGATCAAGGACAAGGTCAAAGGCGGCCAGACGGCAATCCTGTCGGGCGCCACCGGCTCCACCCAGGCGACCGCCGAGGAACGGGCTTTCCTGGAGCAACATGGCGAGCTTGCCGTGCGCGCCACCGCCACCTATCTCGGTCACGGGATGGAACCACAATTTGCGATGAATGTGGCCCTGGCGACCGTGGCGCTTGCCCATGGTAGCCTCTACCCGCCGTCCGATCAGACCGGGCTGGAGAAGCCGATGAGCGGCTCTCTGGACCAGGTCGTAGTGACCGGCGTCGGTCACTGGCGCGGCGAAGGCATGGCGCTGGTCGAGCGCGTCGGCTGAGGGAGAGCAGCATGGCTTCCGGCAAAGATAAGTACGGCCGCCCCGTCGTCGTCGTCACCGGCCTCGGCGTCGTCACCTCGCTCGGCGCCGGTAAAGTAGACAATTGGGCCAAGCTGACCGCAGGCCAGTCCGGCATCCGTGAGATCACCCGCTTCGCCACCGACGGCATGAAGACCCGCATCGCCGGCACGGTCGATTTCCTGGGCGAGATGACGTCCGCAGCGCTTGCCGAACGCTTTGCCGATCTCGCCGCCGAAGAAGCGGTCGCGCAATCTGGCGTGGGCTCGCTCGGCCATTTCCCCGGCCCGTTGTTCGTCGCCGTGCCCCCGATCGAAATCGAGTGGCCGCAGCGCATGGAGCTGGGTGCCAAATCCGGCGCCAATACCGCGCTGACTTATGACGATCTGCTACGCGCAGCACCGCAATTTCCGGCCTATCACGAGCGTTTCCTGTTCGGTTCGGTGGCCAATCACATCGCCGACAAGTTCGGCACCCAGGGATCGCCGATCTCGCTGTCGACCGCCTGCGCCTCCGGCGCCAGCGCCATCCAGCTTGGCGTCGAAGCGATCCGCCGCGGCGATACCGACGCGGCCTTGTGCATCGGAACTGACGGCTCAATCAATCCGGAAGCCCTGATCCGCTTCTCGCTGCTGTCGGCGCTGTCGACCACCAACGACAACCCGCAAGGCGCATCGAAGCCCTTCGCCAAGAACCGCGACGGTTTCATCATGGCCGAAGGCGCCGGCGCGCTGGTGCTGGAAAGCTACGACTCGGCGAAAGCGCGTGGCGCCACCATCCTCGGCGTCATGGAAGGCTGCGGCGAGATGGCCGATTCCTTCCACCGCACCCGCTCGAGCCCGGACGGCAAGCCGATCATCGGCTGCATCAAGAATGCCCTCAAGGATGCCGGCCTCGAGGCCGAAGCCATCGACTACATCAACGCGCACGGCACCTCGACGCCGGAAAATGACAAGATGGAATATACCGGCCTCACTGCCGCCCTTGGCGAGCGTGTGAAGACGGTGCCGATTTCATCCAACAAGTCGATGATCGGTCACACCCTGTCCGCCGCCGGTGCGGTCGAGGCAGTGTTCTCCCTGCTGACGCTGCAGACTCAGCGTATTCCACCCACCATCAATTACGACGTGCCCGACCCGGCAATTCAGCTCGACGTCGTGCCCAACAAAGCCCGCGAGGCCCGCGTCACGCACGCCATGTCGAATTCGTTCGGCTTCGGCGGACAGAACGTGTCGCTCATCATGGGCCTGGAGCCGACGGCGTAATTCGCCGCACGGCCGAGTTCATAAAAACATGCGTGCATTGCAACTGATCGGCGACCGTCACCTCGAACTGGTCGACCTGCCCAACCCCGCCGCGCCCGCAGAAGGCGAGGTACAGGTTCGCATCAAGGCCGTCGGCCTCAATCACCTCGACGTCTGGGGCTTTCGCGGCATGGCCTTCGCCAAACGCAAGCTGCCGCTGATCGTCGGCGCCGAAGCCTCTGGAGAAATCGCCGCTGTCGGCCCGGGCGTCGCCAACTTCAAGCCGGGCCAGAAGGTCACGATGTACGGCGCGCAAACCTGCGGGCATTGCGCCAACTGCCGCGACGGCCGCGACAACCTTTGCGAAAATGTCGGCGGCGTGTTCGGTTTCCATATCGACGGCTTCGCCCGCGATCTCATGAACATGCCGGCGCGCCTCGTGGTGCCGGTGCCGGACAATGTCAGCCTGCGCGATGCCGCCTGTGCGCCGATTGCCTTCGGCACCACGCAGCACATGCTGTTCGACAATGCCAAACTGAAAGCCGGCGAGACCGTGCTCGTTCACGCCGCCGGCTCCGGCATCGGCTCGGTCGCCATCAAAATGGCCAAGGCGCTCGGCTGCACCATCATCACCACAGTCGGCGACGACGCCAAGGCCGAGAAGGCCAAGGCGTTGGGTGCCGATCACGTCATCAACTACAAGACCGACCGCTTCGAAGGCGTGACGCGCAAGCTGACGCAGAAGAAAGGTGTCGATGTCGTGTTCGAGCATGTCGGCGGCGAAGGCTTCAACGCCTCGCTGTTCTGTCTCAAGCGCGGCGGCCGTCTGGTCACTTGCGGCTCGACCGCCGGCCCGACCGTGACCATCAACCTGATGCAGCTCTTCCAGCAGCAGTACAAGATTTTCGGCTCATTCGGCTGCACCATCCGCAACATCCATGAGAGCCTCGCCAAGATGGCGGGCGGCATGGCGACCATCATCGACAGCGAATTTGCCCTGACCGACTTCGAGAAGGGTCTGGCGCGGCTGGAAGGCCGTCAGGTCTTCGGCAAAGTCATTATCAATTTCTGATGCCACTCAGGGGCCTGAAACAGCGGCTGCGCCGCGGCCTCAAGGCCACGGGCAATGCGGTGTCCGGCGCGGTGGCGATCGGCGTCATCAACCTGATGCGTCTGGCACGCCCCGACGCGGTCGGAAACGCCGCCGGTCGTGTGATGCGCGCCATCGGCCCCCTGCTCCCCGAGCACAAAATCGGCCGCGCCAACCTCACCGCCGCCTTCCCCGAGAAAACGCCCGAAGAAATCGACCGCATCCTGCTTGGCGTCTGGGACAATCTCGGCCGCGTCGGCGCCGAGTTCACGCAGCTCGATCGTCTCATCGACTATAACCGCGACCATCCCGAACGCGGACGTCTCGAAATTCCGAAGTCGCTGTTCGATAAATTTCTCGCGCTGGCCAATGATGGCAAGCCGGCTTTGGTGTTCACCGCGCATTTGGCCAACTGGGAATTGCCCGCGGTGTTCGCCGCGAGCCAGAAACTCGACAGTGCGGCGCTGTATCGCCGGCCCAACATTGCCGCCATCGACCGCTGGGTGCGCAAGACGCGCGCGGCCCACATGGGCGAACTGATCGCAACAGGACTCGACGCACCGGTGCGCATTGCCGATGCGCTCAAGCGCGGCGCACATATCGGTATGCTGGTCGATCAGTATTATGTGCGCGGCGTCGAGGTGACGTTCTTCGGTCGCAAGACCAACGCCAATCCGTTGATCGCGCGGCTGGCGCAGCACTTCGATTGCCCGATCGTCGGCGTGCGTGTCATCCGCCTCCCGGGCAATCGCTTTACCGCGGAGCTGACCGACGAGATCAAGCCGGTGCGCGACGCGAAAGGCGATGTCGATATCGCCGCGACCATGCAGGTCATCACCGGCGTGATCGAATCCTGGGTGCGCGAGCATCCCGAGCAGTGGCTGTGGCTGCACCGCCGCTGGCGGTGACCCCTTTCAGGTCCGCGTCGGCAGCCCCGCGGCTTTCCAGCCGAGTATGCCGCCGGCGAGATGATGATCGTAGGGGTAGCCGGCGTCCTGCGCCGCGACCGATGCCGTGATCGAACGGCGACCCGAACGGCAGGCAAAAACCACCTGTTTGCCCTGCGGATCGGGAATATCCGCCGGATTGAACGAGGACAGCGGCAGCAGCACCGCATCCGGATAGCTCTCAACCGCGGCTTCGTTGGGCTCGCGCACGTCGATGAGCAGGATACGGCCGGCGCGCACGCCCTCGTCCACCTCCTGCGGCGTCAGATTGATCACCTCGTCCGCGCGCGGCATTTCATCGGCCATGATGGCAACTCCTCCGATCCGAACGGCCTTGTTTAGCCAAGATCGCAGGCCGCCGCACGCGACTTTTTAAGGCCTGCGACGGTTGCCTAGATAGTGACCTGCGTGCCGACCTCGACAACGCGGCCGGTCGGGATCTGGAAGTAGTCGGTGGCGTCGTTGGCGGTGTGCGACAGTGAGATGAACAGGTGGTCCTGCCAACGCGGCATGCCGGACTGCGCCGCCGGCTTGAGCAGGCGCCGCGACAGGAAGAACGATGTCGACATGATGTCGAACGTCCAGCCAAGCTTGCGCGCGACCGCCAGCGCCTTCGGTATGTTCGGCTGCTCCATGAAGCCAAAGCGCAACACGATGCGCGAGAAGGTCTCGCCGACCGGCTCGATGCGAACGCGCCCGGCGACATCGACGCGCGGCGTTTGTGCCGTCTCAACGGTGAGAATGACGTTCTTCTCGTGCAGCACCTTGTAGTGCTTCAGGCTGTGCATCAGCGCGGTCGGTGCGAAAGCCGGATCGCCCGTCAGGAACACCGCCGTGCCCGGCACACGCGCGGGCGGCTTTCGTTCCAGACTCGCAACGAGTGTATCGAGCGGGATTTCCAGCTTACGGGTCTTTTGTATCAGCAGCCGGCTGCCGCGCCGCCATGTATACATCAGCACCATGACGACGGCGCCGAGCGCCAGCGGCATCCACCCGCCTTCGGCGATCTTCAGCATGTTCGAGGTCAGGAAGGTCAGGTCGATAACGAGGAATGGCAACATCAGCGCCAGCGCCGCCGCGAGCGGCCAGCGCCAGACCTTGTTGATAACGACGATCGCCATCAGTGCGGTGACCACCATGGTGCCTGTCACGGCGATGCCGTAGGCCGAGGCGAGCGCACTCGATGAGCGGAACAGCGCCACCAGCAACAGCACGCCGATCAAGAGCAGCAGGTTAACGCGCGGCATATAGATCTGGCCGGAGACCTCTTCCGAGGTGTGGCGGATTTCGAGGCGCGGCAACAGACCGAGTTGAATGGCCTGGCGGGTCAATGAATAAGCGCCTGTGATCACGGCCTGACTGGCGATCACGGTGGCGATGGCGGCGAGGATCACCATCGGCAGCAGCGCCCATTGCGGATACATCAGGAAAAACGGGCTTTCGATCGCCTTGGGGTTGGCGAGCACCAGGGCACCCTGCCCCAGATAATTGATCGTGAGTGCCGGCAACACCACCACAAGCCAGGCAAAGCGGATCGGGCCGCGGCCGAAATGGCCAAGATCAGCGTAAAGCGCTTCCGAGCCGGTGACCACGAGGAATATCGCACCGAGGGTGAAGAACCCGATGATGCCGTGATGGAAGAGAAAGTTGAGGCCGTAGTAGGGATTGAAGGCCTTCAGCACCAGTGGATTGTCGGCGATGTGAACGAGGCCGGCGACGGCGAGCGCCGCGAACCAGACCAGCGTCAACGGCCCGAAGAAGGTCGCGACCTTGGCGGTGCCGCGCGACTGCACGGCGAACAGCCCAACCAGGATCACCACGGTGAGCGGTACGATGTAATGCTCGAAGGCCGGCGTGACGATTTTCAAACCTTCGATCGCCGACAGCACCGACAAGGCCGGCGTGATGATGGCATCGCCGTAGAACAAAGCGCCGCTGGTAATGCCCAGCAGAATAACAAAGCCGCTCGATCGTCCGAGCGCGCGCGAGGCCAGCGCCATTAGCGCCAAGGTACCACCCTCGCCGTTGTTATCGGCTCGCAAAAGGATCAGCACGTATTTCGCCGTCACCACCAGAAGCAGCGCCCAGATGATCAGCGACAGGATGCCGAGAATGATCGCCTCGGTTACCGCATTGCCGGACCCGGCCGCCGCCAGCACGGACTCGCGGAAGGCATAAAGCGGGCTGGTGCCAATATCGCCGTAGACCACGCCGATGCTGCCCAGCGTCAGCGCCCAGAACCCGGCGTGAGGCAAAGGGGTGCCGTCAGCAAGTTGGCCCGGAGCAGCGGACGCGGAAGGTTCGGTCATGATGAGAATCCTGCTGTCACTGCCTTGGGCATGGACGCGAGTGGACGACTTTGTAACAACCTGACCTGCGCCGCCACCTTGCGTTTTCGCAAGTCATGCGACTGGCAGCCGCGAAACCGCAAGCCGATATCTCATATTTTTCCATAAAAACAATGCCTTAGGTGACGATATCAGACCGTCACCTGGGTACCGACTTCGACCACGCGCCCGGTCGGGATCTGGAAGAAGTCGGTGGCATCGCTGGCCGAACGCGCCAGCGCGATGAACAGCCTATCCTGCCAGCTTGGCATGCCGGACTGCGCCGATGGCCGAAGCGTGCGCCGCGACAGGAAGAACGACGTCGACATGATGTCGAACTGCCAGCCGTGCTTGCGCGCGATCGCCAGCGCTTTCGGCACGTTGGGGTTGTCCATGTAGCCGAACTTCAGCGTCACGCGCGCGAAGTGTTCCGACAGCGGCGTGAATTGCACGCGCTCCGAATCAGGCACGCGCGGCGTATCACCCGTAACGATGGTGAGAATGACATTGTGCTCGTGCAGCACCTTGTTGTGCTTGAGATTGTGCAACAACGCGGTCGGCGCGAAATCCGGATCGCTGGTCAGGAACACCGCGGTACCCGGCACCATATGCGGCGGCTTCTTCTCGAGGCTGCGCAGCAGCGTCTCGATCGGCACTTCGGCGCGGCGCGTCTTGTTGAGCAGGATTCCGGTGCCGCGCCGCCAAGTCAGAATGACCATCACGACGGTCGCGCCGAACAGCAGCGGCAGCCAGGCGCCGTCACCCACCTTGAGCAGGTTGGCCGAAAAGAACACCGAGTCGATGAACACGAAGGGCGCGACCAGCAGCGCCGCCTGCCACACCTTGAGCTTCCACAACTTCCAGAAGACGAAGAATCCCAGGGTCGCGTCGACCACCATCGTGGTGGCGACCGCGATGCCGTAAGCCGCCGCCAGCGACCCGGAGGTTCGAAACAGCCCGACCAGCAGCAGCACGCCTATGAGCAGCGCAAGAGTGACGCGCGGAATGTAGATCTGCCCGGCATGCGAGGCGGAAGTGTGCAGAATGGTCAGGCGCGGCAGCAGGCCGAGCTGAATGGCCTGATGGACCAGCGAATAGGCCCCGGTGATCACCGCCTGACTGGCGATGACGGTGGCGGCCGTCGCCATCACGATCATCGGTACCAGAAAACTCTCCGGTACCAGACGATAGAACGGATTTTCGATGGCCGAGGGATTGGCAAGAACCAGCGCGCCCTGCCCGAAATAGTTGATCAGCAGCGACGGCAGCACGAGACCAAGCCACGCCAACTGGATCGGCTTGCGGCCAAAATGGCCAAGATCGGCATAGAGCGCCTCGCCGCCGGTCACCACCAGGAACACCGCGCCAAGCGTGATCAGGCCGATATGGCCGTGGCTCAGCATGAATGACACTGCGTAGGCCGGGTTCAACGCCAGCAGAACGCGCGGATCGTCGTGAATGTGCAGCGCGCCAGCGATCGCGATCGACACGAACCATACCACCATAATCGGTCCGAAAAATGCGGCGACCCGGGCGGTGCCGCGCGATTGCACGGCGAAAAGAAGAATGAGAATCAAAACTGTCAGCGGCGCGACGTAGTGGCTGAAAGCCGGGTTGGCGAGCTTCAAACCTTCCACCGCGGAGAGCACGGAGATCGCCGGGGTAATCACCGAGTCGCCGAGAAACATGGCGGCGCCGATCACGCCGAGAAGCAGAATAAACGGCGTGCGCCGGCCAACCGCGCGCGTGGCCAGCGCCATCAGCGACAGCGTGCCGCCCTCGCCGTTGTTGTCGGCGCGCAGCAACAGCAACACGTACTTCAAGGTCACCGTGAGGATCAGCGCCCATACGATAAGCGACAAAACGCCGAGCACAATATCCGGTGTGACGCCGCGCTCATTGCTGGCCGCGAGCGCCGCCTCGCGGAAGGCGTAAAGCGGACTGGTACCGATGTCGCCATAGACGACGCCAACGCTACCGAGAGCCAGTGCCCAGAAGCTGGGGGCCTTCGTCTCGCCATTGGCCGTCGCCGTCGGGTCGGCCGACGCTGCCGGGTCGTTCACGCCGTTTCTCACCGCAAATCGGGTCCGCGACGGGACCGGGAGGCGGGCTTATATCACCGGGCCCCAGGAGAGAATACGGGCCTTTGGACTTGACTTGTTGATGGCCTTAGGTCCGGGAGCCGAGCCGGCTGGCGCAGATCAGGGGCGCAGGTCGGCCGGAATCGGCGGCTCTTCGCGGATCAGCGTAATCGTCACGCGGCGGTTGGGCGCCAGCGAGGGATTGTCGGGAAACAGGGGGTCGGTGTCCGCCTTGCCGGCGACCATGTAGAAATGGCCGGCCGGCACGCCTTCGGCGGCCAGAATCTGCCGCACCGCATTGGCCCGGTCGGCGGAGAGTTCCCAGGGACCGTAGCCGGACCGTGGCGGGATCGAACTGGTGGCGGTGTGACCGGCAATCGAGATCCGGAACGGCATCGCCCTGAGCGACGGGGCGATGCGCTGAATCAGGAGCCGGGTGCGCTCGTAAGGCTCCTTGGAGCCATCGGCGAACATCGAGCGGCCATCCTGATCCGTGATCTCGATATTGAGCCCCTGCCGGTTCTCCTCGACCATCACATGCTTGGAGACCTCGGTGATCTCCGGCATGCTTTGCAAGGCCTGACGCAGCGACGCAGCGGCGAGCGCGAATTTGCGGTCTTCCTGCATGCGCGCGCCGTAGCTGCGGTTCATGCCCTTCTCGTCGGGTGCCGGCGTCGGCGAAGCATCCTTGGGATCGATATTGGCCACGCTCTTGAGCTTCGGCCGCGTCGGCAGGCCCATCACTTCGAGAACGCCGGAATAGCGAACCTTGTCCTGAACACCGAAGGCATCGCGCATGGAACCGGCGACGACCTGAAGCTTGGCCTGATCCTGGGTCGAGAAAGCGACGAGCATCACGAAAAAGCTCATCAGCAGGGCCATAAGGTCCGCGAAGGTGACGAACCAGCCGTGACCGCCACCGTGACCGCCGCGTTTCTTGGCCATACGCTACTACTCTGAAAGAGACCCCCTGCCCCGACCTTACGCGGTCGCGGCAGCAGCCTCCGCCCCTTCCTCTGCGTGCCGGTGCTTCTCCGGCAGATAAGCCAGCAGCATTTCCCGCACCAGCGCCGGGCTCTTGGCCTCGCGCATCATCAGGATGCCGTCGATGATCAGCGTGCGATTGATTTCCTCGTCGACCAGCTTGACGTGCAGCTTGTCGGCGATCGGCAGACAGAACAGGTTGGCGACGAGCGCGCCGTACAAGGTGGCGAGCAGCGCCACCGCCATGAACGGGCCAAGCTTGGATGGATCGGACATGTTGGAGAACATTTGCACCATGCCGATCAGTGTGCCGATCATGCCGAAGGCCGGGGCGCAATCCCCGATGGCGCGGTAGATCTTCTGGCCCTCGTCGAGATGGGTGAGGAAGTTGTCGCGGTCGCGCTCGAGATTGTCGCGAATGAAGCCGGCGTCGTAGCCGTCGGCGACGAAACGAATGCCTTTGGCAAGGAACTGATCTTCCGTCTCGGCCTTTTCCAGACCGATCGGGCCTTCCTTACGCATGACCTCGGCAAGGCCGGCGATCTCGTCAACCAGGTCGCGCTGGGTGATGTTGCGCATGGTGAAAGCGAACTTCATGCCGAGCGGCAGGCCATGCACAATCGCCACCAGCGGAAAGCGGATGAGGGTCGCCGCGAGCGAGCCGCCGAAAATGATGATGATGGCGTGGATGTCGTAGAACATCCTGAAGTCGCCGCCCATCAGGATGAGGGTCGCGATGACGGCTATACCAGCCACAATGCCGATGCCGGTCGTGATATCCATCTTACGCTCCACCCAACAAAAGACGCCGCGCCCCTGGCGATCGGGGGCACTTCGCGACCCTAGACGGTCGCTATTAAGACCCAGTAAAGGCTAACCGACCGGAAACGCCGGAATACGGTCACAGCAGCGCGTTTCGACGCGGGTCGTTTTTCGTGACGCGCCGGTCATTCAAATACTCTGGAAATCTTTGCCAAAAGGTCATCCAATGGCGGTCACAGCGGCCCAGACCGTTAGAAAAGAATTAACCCGGAGGAAGCGGCGCCATGCGTGAGATCGGCCATTTCATCGGCGGCAAGACCGTCAAAGGCAGCTCCGGCCGGACCGGCGACGTCTTCGATCCGAATACCGGCGAAGTGCAGGCCAAGGTCGCGCTGGCATCCAAGGCCGAAGTCGAAAAGGCCATTGCCAATGCGGCGGCGGCGCAGCCGGCCTGGGCCGCAACCAACCCGCAGCGCCGCGCGCGGGTGATGTTCAAATTCCTCGAACTGATCGCCAAGGAAAACGATAGCCTCGCCCGGCTGCTGTCATCCGAACACGGCAAGACCGTTCCCGACGCTAAAGGCGACATCCAGCGCGGCGTCGAGGTGGTCGAGTTCGCCTGCGGTATTCCGCACCTGCTCAAGGGCGAGTTCACTGAAGGCGCCGGCCCCGGTATTGATCTTTATTCCGTGCGCCAGCCGCTCGGCGTGGTCGCCGGTATCACGCCCTTCAACTTCCCGGCCATGATTCCCCTGTGGAAGGCGGCGCCGGCGATCGCCTGCGGCAATGCCTTCATCCTCAAGCCGTCGGAGCGCGATCCGTCGGTGCCGATGCGGATTGCCGAGCTGTTTCTGGAAGCCGGATTGCCGGAGGGCATTCTCAATGTCGTCAACGGCGACAAGGAAGCGGTCGATACGATCCTGACCGATCCGCGGGTCCGCGCCATCGGCTTCGTCGGCTCGTCCGACATCGCGCAATACATCTATGCGACGGGCGCCGCGCATAACAAACGCGTGCAGTGCTTCGGCGGCGCCAAGAATCACATGATCGTCATGCCGGACGCCGACATGGACCAGGCAGTCGATGCGTTGGTCGGCGCCGGTTATGGCTCGGCCGGCGAGCGCTGCATGGCGATCTCGGTCGCCGTCCCGGTCGGCAAAAAGACCGCCGACCTGCTGATGGAGAAACTGATCCCCCGCGTCGAGGCTCTCAAGGTCGGCCTGTCGAGCGATCCGCAGGCCGATTACGGCCCTGTCGTCACCAAGGCGGCGCTCAATCGCATCCGCGATTATGTCGACACCGGCGTCAAGGAAGGCGCCAAGCTCGCCGTCGATGGCCGCGGCTTCAAGATGCAGGGCTACGAGAACGGCTTCTTCATGGGCGGCTGTCTGTTCGACGAGGTCACATCCGACATGCGCATCTACAAGGAAGAGATCTTCGGCCCGGTGCTGTCGGTAGTCCGCGCCAAGGACTACGAGGAAGCGGTGCGTCTGCCGTCGGAGCACGAATACGGCAACGGCGTTGCCATCTTCACCCGCGACGGCGACGCGGCCCGCGATTTCGTCAGCCGCGTCCAGGTCGGCATGGTCGGCGTCAACTTCGCCATCCCGGTGCCGCTCGCCTACCACACCTTCGGCGGCTGGAAGCGGTCCGGCTTCGGCGACCTCAATCAGCACGGGCCCGACTCAGTGCGTTTCTATACAAAGACCAAAACCGTGACCTCGCGCTGGCCGAGTGGCACCAAAGGCGGCGCCGAGTTCACCATTCCGACGATGAAGTAAAAGAGGACCGACGTTGCGCCGCGACACCGGCAAGTCTCTGCCAATCCTTTGCCTCGTAATGCTGACATTGGCCCTCGCCGGCTGCGGCGGCGGCGCCGCGCTCATGTTCGGCGCCGATGAGAAGCCGCAAGCCGCGGGTGGCGCCGACGTCGGCAAAGAACTGGGGATGGAAGGCCGCTGGGTTTTGGCGGCGCCGAACGCACCCAGCTGCGGGCTGACCTTCACCGGACCGCCGAGCGCGACCGACGGCCGTGTCACGCCGGACGGCGGCTGCCCGGAGCGCTTCTTCCTGGCGCGACGCTGGCGGCTGTCCGACGGCCTCCTCACCGTCATCGATGGCGACGGCACCTCGCTCGGCACGTTCCGCAACGCCGGCGACCGCTTCGACGGCAAATCCGCCACCGAGACAACGATCACGCTGTCGCGCTAGTCTTCCGCGTCACGACCACCCAAGGGACCGAATTCCAATGGCCGACTATCAGCTTTACTGCTTCGCCCAATCCGGCAACGCCTATCGCGCCGCGCTGATGCTCAACCTGATCGGCGCCAAATGGGAGCCGGTCTGGATCGACTTCTTCGGCGCCGGCGTGCAGCGCTCGCCCGAATATCGCGGCGACGTCAACGAAATGGGCGAAGTGCCGGTGCTGGTCGACGGCGCGAAGAAGCTGTCGCAGTCGGCGGTGATCCTCAGCTATCTGGCGCGCAAGTCGGGCAAGTTCCTGCCGAAAGGCGAAGACGAAGAGCTCGAGGCCTTGCGCTGGATCATCTTCGACAACCAGAAGGTCAACGGCTTCCTTGGGCCGTTCCGCTTCCTGCGCACGCTTGCCAAGGTGCCGGGCGATCCGGCCGTGCTCGCCTTCCTGAAGGGCCGCGCCGACGGCAATCTCGCCATCGTCAACAAGCGACTGGAGAAGGCGCCGTTCCTGCTTGGCGACAAGCCCACCATCGCCGACATTTCGATGTGCGCTTATCTCTATTATCCGGCCGAGGAATTCGGATTCGATATCGCCAAGGAGCATCCGGCGATCGCCGCCTGGCTCAAGCGCATCGAGGCCCTGCCCGGCTGGGGCCACCCCTACGACATCATGCCGGGCTATCCGCTCGGCACGCAGGGCTACCGCAACAAGAAGAGCTGACGCTTACTTGTGATGGTGATGACCATGGCCATGATGGCCGTGGTCATGATCGTGGGCGTGATGATCGTGGGAATGATCATGCCCGCAGCCGCACGCATGGTCGTGATGATGCTCATGCCCGTGATGGGCGTGATCGTGGCCATGCGAGTGGCCTGACGGCACCTCATAGGCGCCGCCTTCCGGCTCGAACGGCGCTTCGAGCGGCGTGACCTTGGCGCCGAGCGCTTTCAACAAATCTTCGGTCGCCGGTTCGCGCAGCGCGCGGATGCGGTTCGGCAGAAGCTGCACGGCGATGTGGCGGTCACCGAGATACCAGGCGATACGGGCCAGCGCCGAGACGTCGGCAGCGCGCGCCTCGAGCAGCGGCTCCGTGCTGGCGACGACTTCGACGAAGCTGCCGTCATCGAGCGCAATGACGTCGTCGGTGTGCAGGCGGCCCTGGAAGGCCATGTCGAGCGTCTGCCCCTTCACGGTGGCGACACGAAACGATCCACCCGCGCGCTGGACATGATCGAGCAGCACGCTGTCAGCTGCGGTGAGACCGCGGGCATCGTGGGCGGCAAAGATGTTGGTGGCGCGCGGCATGGTCGATTGGACTCTCGGCAGGATCAGTTGAGCCGCGCCGGACGGTCGTCGGCGCGAGGGGCCTGGCCGGGCTCGGCGGGCGAAGCCGGTTCGGACGAGGCCGGCGATGCCGTAGGCACCCCGGCCGCGGCCGTCAATGCATCCTGACGCTGGTGCTTGCGATAGGACAGCCAGCCGAGCGGCAGGCAGGCGAGATACAGCACCGCGCCGGCCGACAACACTTCCCATGGGTAGCTGATCAGCAGCGCCACGAGCAGCACCACCGCGACGAAGACCGGCAGCACCATCTCCGGCGGCACGCGTTTGCCGACGCGCTTGCCGGAGAACACCGGCAGCCGCGACACCATCAGCAGCGCGATGACGAGCGTGTAGAGGAAGGTGAGCCAGATGGTGACGCTGCCATTCGGCACGCCGAGGAAATACAGATAGATCGGCAGCAGCACGGTGAGCGCGCCGGCCGGCGCCGGAATGCCGGTGAAGAAGTTGCCCGCCCAGGCCGGCGCATCGGGATCGTCGGCCATGACGTTGAAGCGCGCCAGACGCAGGCCGGCGCAGATCGCGAACACCAGCGCGACGATCCAGCCCGCCGATTTCAGATCGTGCAGGCCCCAGAAATACAGGATGAGCGCCGGCGCAACGCCGAAGTTCACGAAGTCAGCCAGGCTGTCGAGCTCGGCGCCAAATTTCGAGGTGCCCTTGAGCATGCGCGCGACGCGGCCGTCGATGCCGTCCAGCAGCGCAGCGAAGACGATGGCCGCAAGCGCCCATTCGAGCTTGCTCTCGATCGCCAAACGGATCGAGGTCAGGCCGGCGCACAGCGCCAGCAGCGTGATCAGGTTGGGCACCAGAGTGCGCACCGGGATCGCCTTGAAGCGGCGGCGGCGGGGCGACGGCGTGGGGTCGATCGGTTGGAACACCATGCGTCCTCTATAGCGGGTTGGCGGAGCCTGCGCCACGTTTGGCGCCCAATTGTGACGGGGTCCAAACCCGGGACGCGCGTCATCGCCCCTGTTGTTTACGGCGTGGGGGCGCCGGTAGTCCCCTTTCCGACCCGGCAAACGCCGGGGGGATGGAGCGCCGCGAGGCGCTCTTTGTGGATCGCACCTTGTGGGTGCGAGGCTTCTCCCTGCGACAGGAGAAACCCGCGCCCCGCGGCGCTCCATCGCGGTGTCGTTACGGCGCACGGGCCGCGCTTTCGGCGGCTGATCCGCTCTCGCGGGTAGCACGCACCGTCAGCAAGCTCCTTGCGGGAGGTCCTTGTGCCTCCGGGCGGAGCCCCGTCGCCGCCCGAGCCCGGAGGATACGTCCTCCCCCGGCCGCGGGCACCGCGTCCTGCTCCATCACGTAGACGCCTCTAGATGACGCCCCCGGCCGAGCAGGACGAGAATGGATATAGTCCTAGATAGGATTGTTGTCAAGAGGCTCAGGTAGCCCGGGTGGAGCAAAGCGTAACCCGGGGGATTGATCGCCAGCCGGCCCGGAATGACGGGTCTTCACCCGACCCGGAAGCCGCGGGTTTCGTCGCCGCCCTTGAGATCGGCCAGCACGGTCTCGCCGGACAGTGCCGTCTGCCCGACCGCGACCAACGGCTGGGTGCCCTCGGGCAAATAGACGTCGAGCCGCGAGCCGAAGCGGATCATGCCGAAGCGCTCGCCGGCGCCTACCGGCTGGCTTTCCTTGACGTAACAGACGATGCGGCGGGCAATCAGGCCGGCGATCTGCACCACGGCGATGCGCGTGCCGCCGGTCGCGATAACCAGCGAATTGCGTTCGTTGTCGACCGAGGCCTTGTCGAGATCGGCGTTCACGAACTTGCCCGGCTGATAGAGGATCTTCTCGACGCGGCCGGCCACCGGCGAGCGGTTCACGTGGCAGTCGAACACGCTCATGAACACCGAGATGCGCAGCATCGGCTTGGGGCCGAGACCGAGTTCATGCGGCGGCGGCGTGGTCGTCACCATGCTGATGCGGCCATCGGCCGGCGACACGATCAGCCCCTCGCGCACCGGCGTCACCCGCGGCGGATCGCGGAAGAAATAGATGCACCACACGGTCAGCACGGTGCCGATCCATCCAAGCGGCGTCCAGATCCAGAACAGGACCAGACTGACCAACGCAAAGACGCCGATGAAGGGATAGCCCTCCGGCGTAATCGGCACCAATTGCTTGCGGATGGAGTCGTAGATGGACATGGCGGCTTAACTCTCGGGCTCATTCTTTGCCCTCTCCCTTCGGGGAGAGAGTGACGCGCGAAGCGCGCGGCTGCCGTTTCCTATAACCCTACTCGGAACGTTATTCGATACCCTATTCCGCCGCATCCGCCGGGACCGGCCCGCCGGACGGCGCCAGCACCGGGTCTTCGACCGGCGGCGGGTTGCGGTTAGGGGCCGCGTCGTCATCGCCGACGCGGGCCAGACGCTCGCGCGCCTCCTCCGCCTCGCGCTGCCGATTCCACATGCTGGCGTAGAGGCCGTTGGCCGCGAGCAGCGCCGAGTGGCTGCCGCGCTCGACGATCGCGCCCTTGTCGAGCACGATGATCTCGTCGGCGCCGACGATGGTCGAAAGCCGGTGCGCAATCACCAAGGTGGTGCGCCCTTTGGACACGCGCTCCAGCGCGTCCTGGATTTCCTTTTCGGTGTGGCTGTCGAGCGCCGAGGTCGCTTCATCCAGCACCAGGATCGGCGGGCCCTTGAGGATGGTGCGGGCAATGGCGACGCGCTGCTTCTCGCCACCGGACAGTTTGAGGCCACGCTCGCCGACTTCGGTCTCGTAGCCATGCGGCGACAAGCGAATGAAGCCGTCGATCTGCGCCAGCCGCGCCGCTTCCTCCACGTCCGCGTCGCTCGCTTCCCAGCGGCCGTAACGGATGTTGTAGCGAATGGTGTCGTTGAACAGCACCGTGTCCTGCGGCACCATGCCGATAACCTCGCGCAGCGACTTCTGCGTCACGGCGGCAATGTCCTGGCCGTCGATGGTAATGCGACCGCCCGACAGGTCGTAGAAGCGGAACAGCAGCCGCGAGATGGTGGACTTGCCGGCGCCGGACGGGCCGACCACGGCCACCGTCTTGCCCGCCGGCACCTCGAAGCTGACGCCCTTCAGGATCGGCCGCGCCGGCTCATAGGCAAAAGCGACATTGTCGAAGCGGACATGGCCCGCCGAGACCGCCAGCGGCCTAGCGCCGGGAATATCCTTGATCTCCGGCGGGCGCCCGAGGATCGAGAACATGAGCTCGATGTCGGTGATCGCCTGTTTGATCTCGCGATAGACCATGCCCATGAAATTCAAGGGCTGATAGAGCTGGATCATCATCGCGTTGATGAGCACGAAATCGCCCACCGTCTTCGAGCCGGCGCGGATTTCGGTGGCCACCATCACCATCGCGGCGGCCAGCCCGGCGGTGAAGATGATCGCCTGCCCGGCATTGAGAACGGCGAGCGAGGTGTAGGCCTTGGTCGAAGCATCCTCGTAACGCGCCATGGCGCGATCGTAGCGCTCGGACTCACGAATCTCGGCCGAGAAATACTTCACCGTCTCGTAGTTCAGCAGCGAGTCGATCGCCTTCACATTGGCGTCGGTGTCGCTGTCGTTCATCTTGCGGCGGATGCCGATGCGCCACTCGGTGGCGTAATAGGTCCACACCAGATAGAGCGCGACCGTGACGACGATGACGGCGACATAGCGCCAGTCGAACTGCCACATCAGCACGATGCAGATCAGCGCCAGCTCGATGATGGTCGGCGCCAGTTGCAGGATGACCATGCGCACGATGGTTTCGATGCCGTTGCGGCCGCGCTCGAGAACGCGCGTCAGGCCGCCGGTCTTGCGCTCGAGATGAAAGCGCAGCGACAGTTCGTGCATGTGGACGAAGGTGCGGTAGGCCAGCCGGCGCACGGCATGCATCGCCACCTTGGCAAAGACGCCGTCGCGCATCTGCGTCGTCACCGCCATGACGACGCGCATGCCGCCATAGGCGAGCGTCATCGCCACCGGCGCAGCAAATACCCAGAGCAGCCAGTCGTTCGCACCGACCGGGGCGCTGCCGACACCGGCGAGCGCATCGGTCGCCCATTTGAAGGTGAAGGGCGTGACGATGGTGGCGAACTTGGCGAGCAGCAGCAGCAGCGTGGCGACGAGAACACGCATCTTGAGGTCGCGCCGGTCCGACGGCCAGATGTAGGGCCACAAATGGGCGATGGTGGCCAGCAGCGCGCCGCGATCGGCGGAGACGCGGGTCTCGGGCTTGGCAGCGTGGTGCGGAGGCGTCATTCGGAAGGGTCCGGGGTCAAGCGACTTTCATATAGGTCTAAACTGGCCGGCAACACCCTTCCGCCCTGTATTTCCTACGGATTTTTATGCCCCACCTTGACGCCCGGGGGGTGGCGATGCACATCCAGAGCATGACTTCGCCAGAGATACCCGCCTCGCTCGCCCGAATCTGCGTCTACTGCGGCTCCGGCCCGGGCAATGACCCCGCCTTTATCGAGGCCGCTACCGCGCTCGGCACCGCCATGGCCAAGGCCGGTATCGAGCTGGTCTATGGCGGCGGCGACATGGGCATGATGGGCGCCGTGGCCGACGCGGTGCGGCGCAATGGCGGCTCGGTCATCGGCATCATCCCGGAGTTCCTGCTCAACAAGGAGCGCGCCGGTTTCAACGGCGAGGGCCTGATCGTCACGCCCGACATGCACGAGCGCAAACGCAAGATGTTCGAGCTGGCCGACGCCTTCGTCGCCATGCCCGGCGGCGTCGGCACGCTGGAGGAGATCGTCGAGCAGATGACCTGGGCCCAGCTCGGCCGGCACAAGAAGCCCATCCTGCTTGCCAACGTCAAAGGCTTCTGGGAGCCGCTGCACGCCCTGCTCGATCACATGAAGGCGCTGGCCTTCATCCGCCGCGGCATGGAATTCGAACTGCTGGTCGCCGACGAGGTTAGCGACATCATCCCGAAGCTGCGCCAGGCGATGCACGGCGTCTCCGAAGAAGCCAAGGACATGCCGCCAGCAGTGGCGGAGAAGCTTTAGCTATTTTGTGAACGTCACCGCCTCGATGCGGTTGCCATCGGGATCGCGGATGAAGGCGGCGTAGTAACCGCCCTCGCCGTCATGCGGGCGAAGTCCCGGCGCGCCATCGCTGACACCGCCGGCGGCCAGCGCCGCCGCATGGAAGGCATCGACCATCTCGGTCGAGCGCGCGCGGAAGCAAATGTGAGCGCCGCTGCCGGCTTCAACCGGCGCCATGTCGCGGCGCAAGTTGATCCAGAATTCGGAATACTGCTTGCCGAAGCCGACCGTCGCGGCGCGGACATCGATGGCCTTCATGCCGATGGCACCCAGCACGGCTTCGTAGAAGCGCGTCGCGGCGGCGAGGTCGCGGACGGCGATGGAGACGTGGTCGATCATCGCGAGCGCCGCGGCACGCCGGCATCCGTCGCGTCGGGGCCGACATACATGCGCGCCAGTCGCGCCTCGGCCGCAGCCTGTTCGCAGTCGGAGCACGGCCGCGACGTCGAATACATGACGCAATCGGACAGGTCGGCGCGGCCGAGACGCGCTGTTGCATCGCGGATGGCTTCGCGTTCGGCATGCGCGGTCGCGTCATTCCTGACGACCACGCGGCTCGGTCCGAAGCCGACGATCTCCCGGCCACGCACCACCACGGCGCCGAACGGCTGATCGCCGGCGGCGACGGCATCCCGCTTCATCGCGGCCGCCTGTTCGACAAAGACGGCATGGACGGGATCGGCTGCGGCCTGCGAGCGCCGTGCGACAAGTGACAACACCGCAGCGGCGGCGGTGCCCAGCGCCCGGCGTGTCCACATTGTCATGCCGACCTCTCCCGCTCGCGCTATGCCGGGGCGCCCGATTTCACCAGCTTGTAGATAATCGAATCCATCAGCGCCTGGAACGAGGCATCGATGATGTTCGGCGACACGCCGATGGTGGTCCAGTGCTCGCCGCTCTCGTCCTCGCTTTCGATCAGCACGCGGGTCACGGCTTCCGTGCCGCCATTGAGGATACGAACGCGGAAATCGGTGAGCTTGAGGCCCTTGATAAAGTCCTGATACTTGCCGAGGTCCTTGCGCAGAGCCTGGTCGAGCGCATTGACCGGGCCGTTGCCTTCGGCCGCCGAGATCATGCTTTCGTCGCCGATCTTCACCTTGACCACCGCCATCGTCACGGTGACGCGCTGGCCGAGCGCATTGTCGCGCTGCTCGACATTGACGTCGAACTGCGACACGTCGAAGTAATTCGGCACCGTGCCGAGCGTGCGCCGCGCCAGGAGCTCGAACGAGGCGTCGGCCGCCTCATAGGCATAACCGAGCGCTTCGCGCTCCTTGACGATTTCCAGCAAGCGGCCGATGCGGCGATCATCCTTGTCGACCTTGAGACCGATACGGTCGAGTTCGGCGAGCACGTTGGACTTGCCGGCCTGATCCGACACCAGCACCTTGCGCTTGTTGCCGACCAGATCCGGGCTGACGTGCTCGTAGGTCTCCGGCTCCTTCATGATGGCGGAGGCGTGGATACCGGCCTTGGTGGCAAAGGCATTCTCGCCGACATAAGGCGCGTAGCGGAATGACGGCCGGTTCAGCCGCTCGTCCAGCGCGCGCGACACCTTGCCGAGCGACTTGAGCGCCTCGTCGCTGATGCCGATATCGAATTTGTCGGCATATTCCTTCTTCAGCTTCAGCGTCGGAATGATCGACACGAGATTGGCGTTGCCGCAGCGCTCGCCCAGTCCGTTGAGCGTCCCCTGGATGTGCCGCGCGCCGGCGCGCACCGCGGCGAGCGAATTGGCCACCGCCTGCTCGGTGTCGTTATGTGCGTGGATGCCGACATGATCGCCGGGGATCACCTTGACCACTTCGCCGACGATCTTCTCGACTTCATGCGGCAGCGTGCCGCCATTGGTGTCGCACAGCACGACCCAGCGCGCGCCTTCTTCGTAAGCTGCCTTGGCGCAGGACAGCGCGAACTGCGGATTGGCCTTGTAGCCGTCGAAAAAATGCTCGCAGTCGATCAGCACCTCCCGGCCCGCGGCCTTGGCGGCCTTCACAGTGTCGCGGATCGAAGCGAGGTTTTCATCGAGCGTGGTCTCGAGCGCCACCTTGACGTGATAGTCCCAACTCTTGGCGACGAAACAGATGGCGTCGGCCTTGGCCTCGATGAGCGCGGCGATGCCGGGATCGTTCGACGCCGAGCGCCCGGGGCGACGCGTCATGCCGAAGGCGGTGAACTTGCCTTTGTGCGGACGGCTCTGCGCGAAGAGTTCAGTGTCGGTGGCGTTGGCGCCGGGATACCCGCCTTCGACATAGTCGATGCCGAGATCGTCGAGCATGGCGGCAATGGCGACCTTGTCCGCGAGCGTGAAGTCAACGCCATTGGTCTGCGCACCGTCGCGCAGGGTCGTGTCGAACAAATAAAGCCGCTCGCGGGACATGATACGCCTCACCAGAGATAATAATTTGCCGCCAATGCGATGGCGACCAGCAGCGCAACGCCGGCCATGATGACGTGATGCCGTTGCATGACGCGTCTACCAGAGACCGAAATACTTGGTCGCCACCGCGACCGCTGCGGCGATCACAACGACCTTGAGTGCGATATAATAGAGCCAGTGGCGCGGAAACGGCGTGTCGGGTTTCTTCATGACGGCTGCGAGACCTCCGTTTGCGCCGCGAGCGGCTTTGATAAAGTCGTATTGGCCAGCCATTCGTCACCGACCAACACCGAATTGCGTTGCTGCGCGGTGTAGCCGCGCTTCTCGAAGAAGCCGCGCGCGGTGTCGCTGGCATCGACCGTGAGCTTCTCTGCACCGCGGGCGCCGGCGAGCTTCTCCAGCGCATCGACGAGCAGCCTGGCCGCGCCCTGCCCGCTGGCCGCCGGATGCACGTACAGCATGTCGATCGTCGTGTTGCCGGCGAGCGAGGCGAAAGCCGCGGGCGAACCATCGAGCGTCGCAATCAAGGTGAGCTGTTTGCCGAGGCGGCCCGCAAAGGCCTCCAGATCGTCGGCGCGGGACACCCACGCCTCCTGCTGCGCCTCGCTGTAATCGTCGCCGGTAAGTTCGAGGATGCTGTCGCGGAAGATTTCCGCAAGCATAGGCGTATCCGTGGGCAGGAACGGCCGCAGCGCCAGTTTCGGTGTCGCCGTCGCCATCAACGCCCCCCTTGCGGCGGCCACTCAGCCGTGTCGCGGTCGGGATGCTGATGCGAAACGATCGAAGCCTTGAACGCTTCCTGCTGCGGCTCGGCGCCTTCCGGTCGCGTCGGCAGCGTGCAAAGGCCATCGAAGAACGGCTGCTTGCTTTCCGGGTTGACCTGAATGGTCGGCGGCGCGACCGAGGGATCGTCGAAAGTGCAGACCGCGATTTCGGTCGGGCCACCATATTCATAGGTCAGCGGCGTGCCGCAATCGGCGCAGAAGCCGCGCTCGACCTTGTTCGACGAGCGATAGCGTTTCGGCTGGCCGCGCGTCCATTCCAGATCCCGCACCGTCACCAGCAGCGCGAAGGGCGAACCGAACGCCTTCTGACACATGCGGCAATGGCAGATCGACGAACGGCCGAAATCCGAGCCGCGATAACGCACCGCGCCGCACTGGCAGCCGCCGGAGTGCATCGCTGTCATCGCGCGATCTCCCAATGCGCGTTCATCGCGCGATCTCCCAGGTGGTGCCTTCCTTGGAGTCCTTGAGCACGACACCCATGGCGGCGAGCTCGTCGCGGATGCGATCGGATTCGGCGAAGTTCTTCGACAGACGCGCCGCCTTGCGCGCGGCAATCAAACCTTCGACCTGGGCCGCATCGACGCCGCTGCCGCTCTGCCGGCGCCCCGCCCAGGCCGCAGCGCTCTCACGCAGGAAGCCGAGCGCCCGCAAGGTGCCGGCGAATTCGCCGCGCAGCGCGTCTTCGCCGCCCTGGATACGGTTGCGCAGGCTGTGTAGCGCCGTGATGACCTGATGGGTGTTGAGATCGTCGCATAACGCTTCGAGAACCGGCGCCGAGATCGCCTCACCGGCCGCGTCATTCGCGATCCAGTACCAGTCGTCGAGCGTCTTCCAGCTTTCCTCGAGGCTCTTCACCGTCCAGTCGATCGGCTGGCGGTAATGCGTCTTGAGCATGTTGAAACGCACCACCTCGCCCGGCCAGTCCTTCAGCACGTCCCGGATGGTGATGAAGTTGCCGAGGCTCTTCGACATCTTCTCGCCTTCCACCTGAAGGAAGCCGTTATGCATCCAGTAATTCGCCATCACGCTCTGATGGAAGGCACAGCGCGATTGCGCGATTTCGTTCTCGTGATGCGGAAACACGAGGTCGATGCCGCCGCCGTGAACGTCGAAGGTCTCGCCGAGATGTTTCCACGACATCGCCGAGCATTCGATATGCCAGCCCGGACGACCCGGCGTCTTGATGCCGCCCGGCGACGGCCAACCCGGCTCGCCGGCCTTCGACGGCTTCCATAGCACGAAGTCCTGGGCGTCCTTCTTGTAGGGCGCGACCTCGACGCGGGCGCCGGCGATCATCTCATCCATCGGCCGCTTGGAGAGCTGGCCGTAGTCCGTCATCGACGGCACGTTGAACAGCACATTGTCTTCGGCGACATAGGCGTGGCCGGCGGCGATGAGACGTTCGATGATCGTCTTCATCTCCTCGATGTGCTCGGTGGCGCGCGGCTCCACGGTCGGCGGCAGGCAGCCCAGCGCTGCGACGTCGTCCTTGAAATTCCTGTAGGTCTCTTCGGTCAGCTCGCGGATATCGATGCCGCGCTCGGCGGCGCGCGCATTGATCTTGTCGTCGACGTCGGTGATGTTGCGGACATATTTGACGTGGCCTTCGCCGTAGATATGGCGAAGCAGCCGGAACAGCACATCGAAGACGATGACCGGCCGCGCATTGCCGATATGGGCGTAGTCATAGACCGTCGGCCCGCACACATACATCCGCACGTTTGACGGATCGATGGGGGCAAACACCCGCTTTTCGCGCGAGAGCGTATCGTAGAGCCGCAATTCCATAAGGGTCACCAATAGCCGGCGAGCCCGCTGGCCGGGGCGTCCCTTTGTATCTCGATTCGAGAAAAGACGGCCTCAGCCAGCGATTTCGCGCTAGCTAATAATCTGGCGGCAAATGCCGCGGATGAGGGTCAGGCCGTTCATTGGGCCGCACATTGCGCAAATTGTCCGGCAAGCGTCAAGCGCCCGTAGAATTCTGTAGTAAAAATAAATACTTGTGCCAATCCCCGGAATCGCCGCACCGGTTAAACGGGTTTTAAGAAAGTGCGCTGCATTTTAGCGGCTGGAATTTCACCGACAAACCCTCGATCGATCCGCGCCGCCCCCAAGCGCGCGACAAGGAACGGATGTGCCCATGCGTCGCCTCCTCGTCAGCCTCGCCTTGCTGTCCGGCCTCGCCTTCGCCGGGACCGCTCAGGCCGAGCGCAAGATGTTCATCATCAGTGCCGACGTCGGCGGCTATGGCGTCGATCGCTGCCTCGCCAACGGCGCGGCCTGCGGCGCGCCGGCCGCGGCCGCCTATTGCCGCAGCCAAAACTTCGCCACCGCCATGTCGTTCAGCAAGGTCGATCGCGACGACATCACGGGCGCCATTCCGGCCGGCGGCTCGGGCGGTTGCAAGGGCGCGAGTTGCGACGACGTCGTCGCCATCGTTTGCTCGCGCTAATCGCGGCATTCGTTACGTCAAAAAAGTTCCATCGCCTCGCAAATTTTTTTGCTGGGTTTATACGGCCGTGAATGCGCGGCTGCGGTTGAGTTATCGGTGAGAGCCCGGTACCAAGGAACTCCTGCTTCTTCCGACGCAAGAGTCCATGGTCAAGGCACGCGAACCTCAAAGCCCGCCGGTGGCGGCCGAGAGCACGGTCAGCCGTGCCGAGCGGCCGTTGAAGCTGCTGATCGCGGCGTCGGTTATTTTTCCCATCGTTATTTATGTCATCGCGGGCTGGATTTCCTACGGGCAGCATGTTTCCGAAGCGACCGATCGCCTGCAGCGCACCGTCGCCGCCATGCAGGAACATGCCAGCAAGGTCTTTGAGACTTTCGCCATCAGCGAGCGCTATCTCGAAGAGCTGTTCAACGATACGCCTGACGCGACAATCCGCGGCAACGAGGCGGAGTACAGCAAGCGCATCAGGAACTTCATTGCGACGCTGCCGCAGTTGCGCGATCTCTGGGTCATCGACGGCAATGGCAAACCGCTGGTGGCCGGCACGGTCAATCCCTTGCCGCGCGATCTCGATCTGTCGGATCGCGCCTATTTCCAGGCGCATCGGAACCCCGACGTCGACACCTACATCAGCGAAGTGATCGAGGCCCGCGCGGCGGCGACCGAATTCTTCGCCATCACGCGCAAGCGCTTGACGGCCGATGGCCGCTTCGACGGCGTCTACCTGGTATCGATCGCGCCGGAGTATTTCTCGAATTACTATGCCAGCCTGCCCCGCAGCGACCTGACGGTCGCGGGCCTGGTGCGCAACGATGGCGTGGCGCTGGCGCGCTTCCCGGCCAATTCCGAATTCAAACGCTCGGCCCCCGGTTCGATCTTCATGCGCGCGATCGCCGCCAGTCCCGAAAGCGGCGTTACCGATGGCTCATCATCGGTCGACAGCCAGCGCCGTATCGGCGCCTACAGCAAGCTGCCGGGCCACGATGTCTATGTCTACGCCGCGCTGGACGTCTCCCGTATCCGCGCCAAATGGCTGCACGCCATGGCCGCGCACCTGATCTTCGGCATTCCGGCAACGCTGATGATGGCCGGCCTCGGCATGTTCGCCCTGCGGCAGGCGCGGCGCGAGGCGATCGTCAACGCGCAATTGCGGCAGGAAGCGGCGCGGCGGCAATCCACAGAACTCGCGCTGCGTCAGGCGCAGAAGATGGACGCGGTCGGCCGCCTCACCGGCGGCATCGCGCACGACTTCAACAATCTGCTCACGGCCATCATCGGCAATATCGAACTGGCGCTGCGGCGCAACACGTCGACAGACGCCCGCGTCGCCAATTCGCTCAACGCCATCCGTCAGGCCTCCATGCGCGCCGCCACGCTGGTGCAGCGGCTGCTGACCTTCTCGCGGCAGCATCCGCAGGAGGTGAAGGCGGTCAACGTCAACCGGCTGGTCAACGAGATGTCGGAGATCCTGCACCGGGCCATCGGCGAGACCGTGCGCGTCGAGACCGTGCTGGCCAGCGGGCTGTGGAACACGGCTCTCGATCCCAATCAGTTGGAGAGCGCGATCCTCAATCTCGCGGTCAATGCCCGCGACGCCATGCCGGATGGCGGACGGCTGACGATCGAGACATCCAACGCCTATCTCGACGAAACCTATGTCCGACAATCGGGCGCCGAGGTGGAGGCCGGTCAATTCGTCCTGGTCGCCGTCAGCGATACCGGCACCGGCATGAGCCTGGACGTACGCGACCGCGCCTTCGATCCGTTCTTCACCACCAAGCCGGCCGGCGCCGGTTCGGGCCTCGGCCTCAGCATGGTGTATGGCTTCGTCAAACAGTCACACGGCCATATCCAAATCTACAGCGAGATCGGCCAGGGCACATCGATCAAGATGTATTTCCCGCGGCTATCAGATCCATCGGCCTTCCCGGCGTGGGAAGACAGTGCCGAGCCGATAGCGCCCGGTTCCGGCGAACACTCCGAAGCGATCCTGCTCGTCGAGGACGATGCCGATGTCAGCCGTTTCGTCGTCGATGCGCTCAGCGATATCGGCTACCGCGTCACACATGCGGCGACCGCGGCCGAGGCGCTGGAGAAAATCAAGACGATGCCGGACATCGCGCTCTTGTTCACCGATGTCATTCTGCCCGGCGGCATGAACGGCCGCGAACTCGCCAATGCGGTGAAGCGAACGCACCCCAACCTGCCGGTGCTGTTCGCCACTGGCTACACGCGCAACGCCATCATCCATCACGGCCGGCTGGACAGCGACGTCGATCTTTTGACCAAGCCGTTCACCACCGAGGCGCTGGCGAAGAAACTGCGTGAAATGCTCGACGGCGAGAAGCCGCCCGAGAAGGCCTAAATCTCGCGGCCGAGCAGCCGGTCTATCGAGAAGCGTCCGCCGCCGCGCACCAGGACGTGCAGCACCACCAGCGCCCAGAACAGCGGATATTCGAAGCCGAGATTGTTCCAGTAGAAGCCGTTGGCGGCGTGAAATTTGATAGCCACCGCGAGGAAGACCAGCACCGGCAGCGCAGCAAGCCGCGTCAGCAGACCAAGGGCCAGGCACAGCCCGCCGCCGAATTCGGTGAGCCCGGTCAGAATGGTCCAGAACAGCGGCGGGTGAAATCCGGCCTGTTCGAAGAAAGCCACGTTCGCAGCCGTTGCGCCGAACAGCTTGGGATAGCCATGCGCCGCCAGCGACAGGCCGGCGCACAGGCGGACCAGCGCTTCGGTCACCGGCGCGAGCGACCGGTAGAGCCCGCCAAGGGCCGGAATCAGCAGACGCGGTTCATTCGGCATCAGCGGAACTCCATGGCCGGCGGCAAAAGGTATCGGATTCGGAACCGGATGCGCAGAGTCAAGCGATTAGAATGTTTCCAAGAAGGTTGCAGAGCATTGCAACATGGGTAAATTCATTAGCATTGACCGGCCGATAGCTCAGGACCTGCCGGCCAGAGGACGCAGCGGCGCGATGCACAAACCGGCGATGTCAGGGATCCCCCCGGATCAGGCGGAGTTCGCACTGACGCTCAAGCTCGATGAATTTCTGCCGCACCGGCTGAACATGTGCTCCGGCAGCGTCTCCACGGCGCTGTCGCGGATTTATGCCGAGCGCTACCAGATCGGCGTGCCCGAATGGCGCGTCATCGTCATCCTCGGCGAATTCGGCCAGTTGACCGCCAAGGAAATCGGCGCCCACGGCCAGATGCACAAGACCAAGGTGTCCCGCGCCGTCGCCGGCCTTGAGCAGCGCAGTTTCGTGACGCGGCGGGCCAATGCCGCCGATCTGCGCGAGGCTTTCCTGTCGCTGACGCCGGAAGGCCGTGCCATTTACGACGATGTGGCACCGCAGGCGGTCGAATTCGTCAACCGGCTGCTCGCATCGATCGACCCGTCCGACCGCGAGGCGTTCTGCCGCGTGCTCACGCAATTGACGGAACGGTCCGGCGCGATGGCCGAAGATATCGCCAAGCCGGCCAAAGCCGGTTAGGTTGCCGGCAAAACCGTCGATTGAAGTTGCCGGGGAACGCCGCTCGTGAAGCTCTACAGCTATTTCCGCTCGTCCGCCGCCTATCGCGTCCGCATCGCCCTCAATCTCAAGGGCCTGCCCTACGAGATGGAGTCGATCCATCTCACCAAGGATGGCGGGCGACAATTCTCCGACACCTTCCGCGCCATCAATCCGCAGATGCGCGTGCCGGCGCTCGAATTGTCCGGCGGCGAAGTGCTCACGCAGTCGCTGGCCATCATCGACTATCTCGACGAGGTCTTTCCCGATCCGCCGTTCCTGCCGGCCGAGGCCCTCGACCGCGCCCGCGTGCGCTCGGCGGCGCAGATCGTCGCCTGCGATATTCATCCGCTCAATAATCTTTGCGTGCTGCGCTACCTGAAGCGCAATCTCGATCAAGAGCAGGCCGCGATCGACACCTGGTATCATCACTGGGTGATCGAAGGCTTCAACGCGATCGAGAAGATGATTGAGCAAGTGAATGTATCTGGCCCCTATTGCTTCGGCTCCCATGTAACGCTGGCCGATATTTGCCTGGTGCCGCAGGTATTCAATGCGCGGCGGCTCAAAGTGCCCCTCGATGCCTTTCCGAAGATCGTCGCGGTCGAAGCCGCCTGCCTGAAACTGCCGGCCTTCGACAAGGCGCGGCCCGAGAACCAGCCGGACGCCGAGTAGTAGCGGACGCACCTTCCCCATCAAACCAGAAAGTCCGGCCGGTGAGTGGCTCTCATATCGCCCGCGTCGTGTTGTGGATGGCCGGCGCCTTGCTGTCGTTTTCGGCGATGGCGGTGTCGATCCGCGAATTGTCGCGCGTCGGCCTGAGCATTTTCGAAATCTTCACCATCCGCAGCGCCACGGCTCTGGCTATTCTGGGTTTTCTGCTGCTGGTGCGGCCTGACCTGCGTGTTCAGGTGCGGCCACATCGCTTGGGCTTCAATGTGGTGCGCAACACCATCCATTACGGGGCGCAGTTCGCATGGGCGTATGGCGTGACCATGCTGCCGCTTGCTTTGGTGTTTGCGCTCGAATTTACGACCCCGGCCTGGACCGCCCTGCTCGCCACCTGGTTTCTCGGCGAGAGACTGACGCCGGGCCGCATCGGCGTCGTGATATTAGGGCTGATCGGCATCCTGGTGATCTTGCGGCCCGGCATTGCCAGCTTCAATCCGGCTGCCGGCTTCGTCCTCCTGGCGGCGATCGGCTTCGCGCTGATGATGATCATGACCAAGTCGCTCACCGGCACGCAATCGACGTTCAGCATCATTTTCTGGATGGCCCTGATCCAGCTTCCACTATCCCTCATCGGCAGCAACCCGGCGGTGTTTCTGGACGCCGGTCTTTACGATCTGCGCCACATTTTGCCCGCAATCGGCGTCGGCCTGTCGGGCTTGACCTCCCATTACTGTTTGAGCAATGCATTCCGCGCTGGCGACGCCACGCTCGTGGTGCCGATGGACTTTATGCGCATTCCGATCATCGCCGTCGTGGGATGGGCTTTCTATGGCGAAGTGCTCGATATCTGGGTGCTGGTGGGCGCGCTAATCATCATTGCCGGGGTGCTCTGGAACCTCCGTTCCGAACGCGCGCCGGCGACATGAGGCCGCGCCGGGCCCCTGTTCTCGGCCAACGGGTGTCCTCGCTTGGCCACGATTCTCCTATTAGAGTTCGCTGCATGAACGCTTTCACTCGTCCCGCCCTCGCAGCCATCGCCGCCCTCGCCGTGGTATCCGGCGCACAGGCGCAATCGGCCAACCCGACCTGCCAGCGGCTCGAGGCGCAATTGGCCTCGCTGGATCGCGGCAACGCCGATCCGGCGCGCGCCGATCGCATCCGGCGGGCCGAGGACGCGGTCAACCGCCAACAATACGAGGTCGACCGTCTGGTGTCGCAGAGCCGCCAGAACGGGTGCGAAAGCTCGGGGTTTTTCTCTATCTTCTCCAACCCACCGCCACAGTGCGGCGGCATCACCCGCCAGGTCGGCCAGCAGCGCTCGACGCTGGAGCGGCTGCAGGTGGAGCTCGAACAGTTGACCGGCGGCAATACCGAACGCATGGCGCAGCGGCAGTCGCTGCTGATCGCGCTGGGCGACAATAATTGCGGCGCGCAATATCGCTCGGCGGCGGCTCAAGGCCAGCAAGGCGGTTTCTTCGACCGGCTGTTCGGCGGCAACACCAACAGCGGCATCTACTCGACGCCGCAAGGTCAGATGGGCGGCACCTACCGCACGATCTGCGTGCGAAGCTGCGACGGCTATTATTTCCCGATTTCCTACGCGACCTCGCCGGACCGCTTCAACGAGGATGCGCAGACCTGCCAGCGCTCATGTCCGGCGGCGCAGGTGCAGCTTTACGTCTATCACAACCCCGGCGAAGAGGTGAACCAGGCGGTCTCGCTCGACGGCCAGCCCTACACATCGCTGCCGAACGCGTTTGCCTATCGGAAAGCACTCGACAAATCCTGCGGCTGCCGCCGTCCCGGCGAAAGCTGGGCCGAGGCGATGAAGGTGATTGGCGGTGACCAGACCTTGGCACCGGGCGATGTCGTCGTTACCGAGGAAAGCGCCAAGCGCCTGTCGCAGCCACGCGGCGCCGACGGCAAACCGATCCGCCCGCAGGCCCCGGCCGCCGCTCAGCAGCCGCAATCGGCGGCGCAGCCGTCCACTAACGACGTGCGTTCGGTGGGCCCGACCTTCGTGCCGCAACGGCAGCAGTAGAAGGGCCGCCCGCCCGTTCGTCCCCGCAAAAGCGGGGACCCAGAAGAAGAACTGGATTCCCGCTTTCGCAGGAATGAACGGAGAATGGCGCCTCGCTTGAGATCAAAACCTAAAAATCGAAAGCTTCCGACTTCGCCGGCTGGCCGGTGATCAGCGAAGCATCCGCTTTCGGTAGCGGCTCGCCGGTATCGCGGAAGCGGTTGGTGATCGGATAGCGCCGGTCGCGGCCGAAATTCTTCCGAGTCACCTTCACGCCGGGCGCCGCCTGCCGGCGTTTGTATTCCGCGATGTGCAAGAGGCGCTCGACGCGCAGCACCGTGTCGCGGGCAAAACCGGCGGCGATGATTCTGGACACCGGCTCCTCGCGCTCGACCAGAGCCTCCAGGATCGGATCGAGCACGCTGTATGGCGGCAGTGAATCCTCGTCCTTCTGGTTCTCACGCAATTCCGCGGTCGGCGGCCGCACGATGATCGCATCGGGAATGACGACGCCGTCGGGGCCTAGCGCGAAAGACGGCTTCCACTGATTGCGCAGGCGCGACAGACGGAACACCTGCGTCTTGTAGAGATCCTTGATCGGGTTGAAGCCACCGTTCATGTCGCCGTAGAGCGTGGCATAGCCGACCGACATTTCCGACTTGTTGCCGGTGGTCACGACCATCAGGTTGAACTTGTTGGAGATGGCCATGAGGATGGTGCCACGCGCGCGCGACTGCAAATTCTCTTCGGTCACGTCGCGCTGCGTTTCGGCAAAGGCCGTGGCCAGTGCCTTCTCCAGACCTTCGACCGCCGGTCCGATCGGCAGGATTTCGGAAGGGACACGAAGCGCCTTGGCGCAGGCCGCCGCATCGTCGAGCGATTCCTGAGCCGTGTATTTGTACGGCAGCATCACGCAGCGCACGCGTTCCGCGCCCAGCGCATCGACCGCCATGGCCGCGACCAGCGCGGAGTCGATGCCGCCCGACAGTCCGATGACAACGCCCGGGAAACCGTTTTTGTTGACGTAGTCGCGCAGGCCCAGCACGCAGGCCGCATAGTCGGCGTGGTCGTCTTCGAGCGCGGCGACGAAAGGCCCCTTCTCGCAGACCCAGCCATCGTCCCCGCGCAGCCATTGCGTGGTGACGACGGATTCTTCGAACGCCGCGAGCTGGAATGCCAGCGAACGATCGGCATTAAGCGCGAACGAGGCGCCGTCGAAAATCAGTTCGTCCTGCCCGCCGACCTGGTTGACGTAAAGCAGCGGCAGGTTCTGTTCCGTAACGCGGGCCACCGCGATGTTGAGGCGCACCTCGTCCTTGGCACGGTCATAAGGCGAACCGTTGGGCACCAACAGGATTTCGGCGCCGGTCTCGGCGAGGCACTCGACGACGTCTTCGTAATCACCGGACTCGGTCCAGATGTCCTCGCACACCGGAATGCCGAGACGAACGCCGCGGAAGTTCACCGGCCCGGGCAACGGCCCCGGCGCGAAGACGCGCGCCTCGTCGAAGACGCCGTAGTTCGGCAGGTTGACCTTGAAACGCAACGCCGTGATGCGGCCGCCCTCGAGCAACGCCACCGCATTATAAAGCTTGCCCGCCTCGACCCATGGCGTCCCGACAACCAGCGCCGGACCGCCGGCAGCGGTCTCGCGCGCCAGCTTCTCGATCTCGGCCCGGCACGCTGCCTGAAACGCCGGCTTGAGCACCAGGTCCTCCGGCGGATAGCCGGAGATGAACAGTTCGGGGAAGACGACGACATCGGCACCCTGCCCGGCCGCCTCGTCGCGGGCGCGGCGCACCTTGGCGCCGTTGCCGGCGATGTCGCCGACAATCGGGTTAAGCTGCGCGCAAGCGATCGCCAGTCGGTCGGCGGGGCGGGTGTTCATACGAAATCTCTATCGCCTCGTCGTCCCGGGCGGCAATGGCCGGTCCCCGCAGGTCAGGCCTGCAATGCCCTTCTGCGGGCCGGCCTTAAAGGCCGGCCACCGCCGGCAACGGATGCGCCGAACGCTCCTTGCGCAGCCGGTCGGCCAGCAGGAAGGAGAGATCGATCGCCTGCTCGGCATTGAGCCGCGGATCGCAGACCGTGTGGTAGCGGTCGTTGAGATCGTTGTCGGAAATCGCGCGCGCGCCGCCGGTGCATTCGGTGACATTCTGCCCGGTCATTTCCAGATGCACGCCGCCGGCATGGGTGCCTTCGGCAGCATGAACGTCGAAGAACGAGCGCACCTCTTTGAGGATCAGATCGAACGGCCGGGTCTTGTAGCCCGACGCCGAGGTGATGGTGTTGCCGTGCATCGGATCGCACGACCAGATGACGCTGCGACCCTCGCGCTTCACCGCGCGGACCAGCGCCGGCAAATGCTCGCCGACCTTCTCGGCGCCGAAGCGGCCGATCAGCGTCAGGCGGCCCGGCTCGTTGTCCGGATTGAGAATGTCGATGAGGCGCAGAAGATCTTCCGCCTTCAGCGACGGGCCGCACTTGAGACCGAGCGGATTCTTGATGCCGCGCGCATATTCGATGTGCGCGTGATCGGGCTGGCGCGTGCGGTCGCCGATCCAGATCATGTGGCCGGAGGTCGCGTACCAGTCGCCCGTGGTCGAGTCGATGCGGGTCAGCGCCTGCTCGTAGCCGAGCAGCAGCGCCTCATGGCTGGTGTAGAAATCGGTGGTGCCGAGTGTGCTGTCGACCGCGAAGGTCAGGCCGCAGGCGCGCATGAAATCGAGCGCGCCGGAGACGCGATCGGCAAGATCGGCGTAAGCCTTCGACTGCGGGCTGTCGGACACCGACTGGATCATCCAGCGATGCACGTTCTCGACCGAAGCGTAACCGCCCTTGGCAAAAGCGCGCAGCAGGTTCAGCGTCGCGGCCGACTGCCGATAGGCGTCCATCTGCCGGCGCGGATCGGGCATGCGCGCTTCCGGCGTGAAGGCGATGTCGTTGATGATGTCGCCGCGATAGCTTGGCAGCTCGATGCCGTCTTTCTTCTCGGTCGGCGACGAACGCGGCTTGGCGAACTGGCCGGCAATACGGCCGACCTTCACCACCGGCGACGCACCGGCATAGGTCAGCACGATCGCCATCTGCAGGAAGACGCGGAAGAAATCGCGGATGTTGTTGGCGCCGTGCTCAGCAAAGCTCTCGGCACAGTCGCCGCCCTGGAGCAGGAAAGCCTCACCCGCGGCGACGCGCGCCAGCGACTTCTTCAGGTTGCGGGCCTCGCCGGCAAACACCAGCGGCGGGAAGGTCGCCAGTTGCTTCTCGGTATCGGCCAACAGCTGCTGGTCCGGGTAATCCGGCACCTGCATGATGGGCTTGTTGCGCCAGCTATCGGGCGCCCAACGTTCGGGCATCGCACTTACTCCAGCAATTTTGCGGGGTTATACACAAATTAGGTCACGCAGCGCCAGCCAATAGAGCGGGCAGCGTTAACCTTGGCCGGCGCCCTATTCCGCGGCCTTGCCAGCGGTTTCGCGGCTGTAGGAGGCCGCCTTGTCCCGCATCGTCACCAGTTCCTCGGCCATGGTCGGGTGGACCGCCATGGTGGCGTCGAAATCGGCCTTGGTCGCCCCCATTTTCACGGCGATGCCGATCAACTGGATCAGTTCGGCAGCGTCCGGGCCGGCGATATGGCAACCGACCACCCGGCCGGTCACACCGTCGACCAGCAACTTCATGAAGACCCGGGTCGCACGGCCGGACAGGGTCGCCTTCATGGGCCGGAAGGAGGTCTTGTAGACGTCGACCTTGTCGAGCGTCTCGCGCGCCTGCGCCTCGGTGAGGCCGATGACGCCGAGTTCCGGCTCCGAGAAGACTGCCGTCGGGACGTCGGCGTGATCGACCCGCGTCGGCTTGCCGCCGAAGACCGTGTCGGCGAAGGCATGGCCTTCGCGGATCGCCACCGGCGTGAGATTGACGCGGTTGGTGACATCGCCGACGGCATAGACATTGGGAACCGCCGTGCGTGAGTATTCGTCGACCTCGATGCCGCCGTGTTCGTGGCAGCGTATGCCGAGGTTTTCCATGCCGATGCCCATGCAGTTCGGCCGGCGGCCGATGGCGAACAGCACCTTGTCGCAGGCGATCTTCCGATCGTCGGAAAGATGGGTAACGTATTCGTCACCCGTTTTGTCGATCGCGGTCACCGTGTGACCGCACAGCACCTTGATGCCGCGCTCCTGCATCTCGTTGCGCAGATGTTCGCGAACATCGTCATCGAAGCCGCGCAGGATATTCTCGCCGCGATAGACCAACGTCACTTCGCTGCCCATGCCGGCGAAGATGCAGGCGAACTCGACCGCGATGTAGCCACCGCCCTGCACCACGATGCGCTTCGGCAGTTCGGGAAGATGCAGCGCCTCGTTCGACGAGATGGCGTGCTCAAGGCCGGGAATGTGGGGGCCCATATGCGGCCAGCCGCCAGTGGCAATCAGGATGTTATCGGCGGTGACCTTGTCGCCATTGGCCAGACGAATGGTGTGGGCATCCTCGATCACCGCGCGGCTGCGCACGATCTTGACCTTCCACCGCTCGAGCGTAGCGACATAGGCCGCCTCGAGGCGGTCGATTTCACGGTCCTTGTTGGCGATCAAGGTCGACCAGGAAAAACTGGCCTCCGACACAGTCCAGCCGAAACCGGCGGCATCCTCGAAATCGTGGGAAAAACGCGAGGCGTAAACCAGAAGCTTCTTTGGTACGCAGCCGCGAATGACGCAGGTGCCGCCGACGCGGAATTCTTCCGCGATCATCACCCGCGCGCCGTAGCTGGCAGCAATGCGCGCGGCGCGCACGCCACCGGAGCCCGCGCCGATAACGAACAGATCGACGTCGTAGGGAGACTTTGAAGAAGGTGCCATGGCCGCCTGAGCTCCGCCGCCCATCGGCGCATCAGATGCGCTGGCGGGTGAAGCTCATTAAAGCTTGTGGCCCTTCTTCTTCAAGCCCTCGCGCATCTTGCCGATGACCTCGTCCGAGAGGGAATTGGCCCATTCCTGAGCGAATTTCAGGCTCTCATCGATGATCTTGGGCTGCGCGACCAGAAATTTCTTGCCGGCCGGAGAGGTATAGAAAGCAAGAATATCCTTCAGCTCCTGTTCGGAGAGGTTCGCGGCGTAGATTTCCGTGACCTTGTTATGCACTTCCGACACGCGCGACTCATAGTCCTTGCGGATTTGTGCCGCGACCTCGTTGATGTCGTTCGTGATCATCGGATTCTGCTGCACGAAGAATTGTCGCGACTGCTCGACGACGCCGGGCACGATCGGAGCGAACAGTTCGAGCCCGCCGGTGATCTTCACGATTTCGCCGGCCATCTTCAGCGCCGCCGGGCTCGGCTGTTGCGCCAAAGCAGGGCCGGACAACAGCAGCGATACCGCCAGCATCGCCGAGCGAAGGCCGCGTGAAGAGGCGCCGCGCAAGAAACTCGCCGGGAAATTCATTGCCTTCAACTCCAGTTAGCTTGAGACAGGGCGCTCGACGGTTTTGATACCGTCCGGTCCGCCAATAATTACAACCGACGCGAGATCGACAAACAAACCGTGCTCCATCACGCCGGGCACCGCCGCCAACGCGCGAGCCAGCGCCTTCGGGTCGTCGATCCGGCCGAGGGCGGCATCGACGATCCAGTGGCCGCCATCCGTGACGAAAGGATGGCCGTCTTTCGTCTGCCGCAACTTCAGCGGTCCACCGCTTTGCACGGTGCCAATGGCTTTTTCAATGGCCCGCAACGTCGCGCCGTAGCCAAACGGCGTGACTTCTACAGGCAAAGCGAACCTTCCGAGCGTCTCAACCCATTTTGTGGCATCGACGATTACCACCATCCTCGACGAGGCCGAGGCGACGATTTTTTCGCGCAGCAGTGCCCCGCCGCCGCCCTTGATCATGCTGAAATCGGGCGCGACCTCGTCGGCGCCATCGATCGTCAGGTCGAGCTCGGGTGTCTCATCGAGCGTCGTCAGCGGAATGCCGCAGGCCTTGGCCTGCGCAAAAGTGGCTTCCGAGGTCGGCACGCCAACCACCTTGAGACCGGCGCGAACGCGCTCGCCGAGCAGATCGACGAAATGCTTGGCGGTCGAGCCGGTGCCGAGGCCGAGGCGCATCCCCGGTTGCACATATTCAACCGCGCGCGCGGCAGCAGCTCGTTTTTGAGCGTCGGCGTCCATTCAGGCGCTTCTCATTGGTCTCGGTTGATGCCGCAATGAAGCCGGCGGCGCTTGGCGGAGTCCGGCGGTTTCTAGCGCCTAACGGCGGGGCTGGATAGCCGAAAATGCCGATATCACAAGCGGATTTCGGCCTTGCATCGCGCCGCCCCGGCGGCTAGCGACATGCTCCATGCAGCTCCCGACCATCGTTTTCGACCTCGACGGTACCCTCGTCGAAACCGCGCCCGACCTCGTCGATACGCTCAATGTCGTGTTCGAACGCGAAGGCATCCCGCCGGTACCGTTCGATGAAGCACGAACTTTCGTCGGCCATGGCGCCCGCGCCATGATCACGCGCGGACTGGATGCGGAGGGTCGCACGGTCACGCCGCAGATCCTCGACAAACTGTTCAACGACTTCGTCGACTATTACACCGCGCACGTGGCCGACCGCTCCTATCCCTTTCCCGGGGTCATCGAAGCGCTCGACGCTTTGAGCGAACGTGGCTATCGCCTCGCAGTCTGCACCAACAAGTTCGAAAAGCAGTCGCTGTTGTTGCTGGACGCCCTCAAGATGACGAGCCGTTTCGCCGCAATTGTCGGCCAGGACACCTTCAAGATTGCCAAGCCCGATCCGGAAGTGTTGCGGCGCACGATCCTCACCGCGGGGGGCGACCCGGCGCACGCCGTTATGATCGGCGACTCCGAGACCGATATCCTCACCGCCCGCGCCGCCGCGCTCCCCGTGGTCGCCGTCGATTTCGGTTACAGCGAGCGGCCGGTGTCCGAGTATAGTCCGGACCGCCTGATCAGCCATTTTGCGCAGTTATCGGAAGCAATTGCGGGCCTCTCGCCCAGCAAATAAGGCAAAGTTCGCCACGGTTATGGTTAATGCGGTAAGGTTAATAGAACGCGACTTGTTGCCACGTCTTAATCTGGCACTTAATCTCGTTAATGGAGAGCGGGGGATTTCGCTCAGGTGGACCGGGATTAAACCAATGTACCGAGTCATTGCTGTTGTCGCCGGCGGGCTCGTCCTCGCCGGATGTTCGTCGTCTTCGGAATTTCTAGACGGTCTGAAGCCGGGGCCGACGCTCGACACCGTGCGCTTCGAATCCGAACCGCCGGGCGCCGACGCCAAGACTTCGAACGGCCAGAGCTGCAAGACGCCCTGCGCGCTTGCGCTGCCTGTCGATGCGCCTCTGACCGTGACCTTCACGCTTCAGGGCTATCAAAGCGAGCAGGAAACACTCGAGCCGGTCGACCAGTCGGGCAGCCTGCCGCAGTTGCGGCCGAACCCGGTGATGGTCGAACTGACCCCTGCCCCACCCGCAAAGCCGGCCGCCAAGCCGCGTAGCCAGGCCAGGAAGCCGGCGGCCAAGCCGGCCGCGGCAAAGCCCGCACCGGCGGCTCCAGCCCCGGCTCCCGCGCCTGCTCCTGCCCCACAGACGGGCGGCACGTCGCCTTGGCCGGCGCCGAAGCAGCAATAAGTTCCAGAAGACTGACAACTTCGATCGGCGCGCCCTACTGGGGCGCGCCGTTTTGCTTTTGACGTCAACGGGTTCGCTGCGCTGCAAAAGCCGGCGCTATGGTCATCGGGGACCGAACTGCCTATATGGGAATGTCCAGGGCGTCTTCGCACGGCAAGACGGGGGGCGCCCCAACGAGTTTCAGTGGAAGCCATATGTCCACGGCCTTCGATTCCGCATCCGGCGAATTCGGAAAGCCCCGCGCGCTGATCGACCCCTTCGCGCGCGCCATCACCTATCTGCGCGTCTCCGTGACCGACCGCTGCGATTTCCGCTGCGTCTATTGCATGTCGGAACACATGAGCTTCCTGCCCAAGGCCGATCTGCTCAGCCTCGAAGAGCTTGATCGCCTTTGCAGCGCCTTTGTCGCCAAGGGCGTGACCAAGCTGCGTCTCACCGGCGGCGAGCCCCTCGTCCGTCGCGGTATCATGACTTTGTTCGCGTCGCTGTCGCGTCACCTCGAAAGCGGTGCGCTCAGGGAACTGACGCTGACCACCAACGCCTCACAGCTCGATAAATACGCCGCCGAACTCAAGGGCTATGGCGTCGAACGCATCAACGTATCGCTCGATACGCTCGATGCCGACAAGTTTCGCGCTATCACACGCTGGGGCGATCTCAACAAGGTGATGGCCGGCATTGACGCCGCGCAGACGGCGGGGCTGAAGGTCAAGATCAACGCAGTCGCGCTCAAGGGCGTCAACGAAGACGAGATCGGCGACATGATCGCCTGGGCTCATGGCCGCGGCATGGATCTGACGGTCATCGAAGTGATGCCGTTGGGCGAGGTCGGCGAAGATCGCCTTGATCAGTATCTGCCGCTGTCGATGCTGCGCGCGCGACTTGCCGAGCGCTTTACGCTTGACGACATTGACTATCAGACTGGCGGCCCTGCCCGTTACGTGCAGGTCAAGGAAACCGGCGGCCGCCTCGGCTTCATCACACCGCTCACCCATAATTTCTGCGAATCCTGCAACCGTGTCCGTATCACCTGCACTGGTACCTTGTTCATGTGCCTCGGCCAGGAAGACGCCGCCGACCTGCGCGCGCCGCTCCGTGCCTCGGAAAGCGATGAGGCGCTGCACCGTGCCATTGACGCGGCCATCCTGCGCAAGCCCAAGGGTCATGACTTTGTCATCGACCGGCGCCAGCGCCGCCCGGCACTGGCCCGCCATATGAGCGTCACCGGCGGTTGAAACCGGCCCCGCCCGCCGCCAATGGCGGCCCATCGAGGCACTATTTTAGGCTAGCCAAAAGTCCGATGCTGATCGCGGGGTGGCTACATTTTCACCATTGACGGCCGGCATTTCCATTGGCTTAACAGACATGTCGGTCGGTAGACCGCATGCGTGTGGGGCGCATAAAAGAGAAGTAAAAATAGTTTCGCGGGCCCGCCGGTCCGCCAGAGGGGGAATTCGAACGTGAGCGCTCTCGACGCAACGCTTAAAGCCCTGTTGCCTGTATCCCGTGCCGTTGATGCCTTTACCACCTGGCTGGGCCGCAACCTGGCCTGGCTCATCCTGGCCGCGGTTCTGGTTTCGGCCATCAACGCCGTCATTCGCAAGCTGTTCGACATCTCCTCGAACTCCTGGCTCGAACTGCAATGGGTGCTGTTCGGCGTCGTATTCCTGCTGTGCTCACCGTGGACCCTGCTTGCCAACGAGCACATCCGCATCGACATCGTGAACAGCATGATGCCGAAGCGTGTACGCAACTGGATCGACGTCGTCGGCCACGCGCTATTCCTGGCGCCCTGGTGCATCATCATGATCATCACCGGCCTGCCGTTCTTCTGGCGCTCGGCCATGATCAACGAGCAGTCCGGCAACGCCGGCGGCCTGCCGCAATGGCCGTCGAAGTCGCTGGTCCTGCTCGGCTTCACTCTTCTCCTCGTCCAAGGTCTTTCGGAACTGATCAAGCGCCTCGCGGTAATGCGCGGCTTCATTCCGGATCCGCACGAAAGTTCGATCAGCGCCCTCGAAGCCGAGGTCGAACGGACTGTCGAAGCGATAGAACAGCGCTAAGCGCCTGCGGGTCTGGGGAGCACCACAATGATTGCCTTTATTATCGAGAACATGGCGCCGATCATGTTCGTGTCGCTGGTCGTGTTTCTGCTGCTGGGCTATCCGGCGGCATTCTCACTGGCCGCGGTCGGGTTGATATTCGCGCTGATCGGAATCGAGCTCGGCCAGTTCCAGCCCGACTTTCTGCAGGCCATGCCCGAGCGCGTCTACGGCGTGATGAACAACGACACGTTGCTCGCCATTCCGTTCTTCACTTTCATGGGCCTGATCCTCGAAAGATCCGGTATGGCCGAGGACTTGCTCGATACGATCGGACAACTGTTCGGCACAGTGCGCGGCGGCCTCGCTTATGCGGTGATCTTCGTCGGCGCCCTGCTCGCCGCCACTACCGGCGTGGTCGCGGCCTCGGTCATCTCGATGGGCCTGATTTCGCTGCCGATCATGCTGCGCTACGGCTACGACCGCCGCGTCGCCTCGGGCGTCATCGCCGCGTCCGGCACGCTGGCGCAGATCATTCCGCCGTCGCTGGTTCTGATCGTGATGGCCGACCAGCTCGGCAAGTCGGTCGGCGACATGTACGAAGGCGCCTTCATTCCCGGCCTTGTCCTGTCGGCCCTCTATGCCGGTTACATCTTCCTCGTAACCCTAGCCCAGCCGAAAGCGGTGCCCGGCCTGCCGCTGGACGCGATCGGCTTTCGCGAACCGAGCGGCGCCCGCGGCGTCTGGCAACTCGGCGTGCTGGTCGTGTTCTCGGGCATTGTCGCCTATCTGCTGATGACCCAGACCAATGTCCGGGGCGGCGCCGACTTCGTCATCCTGACCATGTCGGTCGGCGTCATCGTGTCGTTCTTGTGCGCGGTGTTCAACCGCGTATTCGGCACGCGCTACTTCTACGTCAGCTTCATTCTGTTCGTCGCTCTGGCGGCGGCCTGGTACTACTTCAACCACCACAATCACGAGAACTGGGCGCTGCTTCTGGCGGCACTGTCGGCCGGCGCGCTCTATGCCGTCATCGCGGCAGTCATCGAGAAGACGACCGGCTTCCGCCTAATGACCCTGATGGCGGAGCAGACCACCTTCGTCATGGTGCCGCCGCTGTTCCTGATCTTCCTCGTGCTCGGCACCATCTTCATCGGCGTCGCGACGCCGACCGAAGGTGGCGCCATGGGCGCGGTCGGCGCCCTCATCCTCGGTGCGATGAAACGCCGACTGACCTTCGACCTGATCCGCCAGGCCGTGGAATCCACCGCCAAGTTGTCGGCTTTCGTCGTGTTCATTCTGCTCGGCGCTCGCGTGTTTTCGCTGACCTTCTACGGCGTCAGCGGCCACATCTGGGTCGAGCACCTGCTCACCTCGCTACCCGGCGGCGCGACCGGCTTCCTGATCTTCGTCAACGCGCTGGTCTTCGTTCTCGCCTTCTTCCTCGACTTCTTCGAACTCGCCTTCATCGTTATTCCGCTGCTCGGACCGGCGGCGGAAAAGCTCGGCATCGACCTGATCTGGTTCGGTGTCATTCTCGGCGTCAACATGCAGACCTCGTTCATGCATCCGCCTTTCGGCTTCGCCCTGTTCTATCTGCGCTCGGTGGCTCCGAAGGAAAACTATACGGATCGCGTCACCGGCCTGCGCATGGAGCCGGTGACCACCGGTCAGATCTACTGGGGCGCGGTGCCGTTCGTTTGCATCCAGCTCATCATGGTGGCGCTGGTGATCATCTTCCCATCGATGGTGATGCACTACAAAAAGGGCATGTCCACCGTCGACCCGAACACCGTGAAGATCGAAGTGCCGGCGCTCGACAACCTGCCGCCGCTCGATCTCGGACCGCCAACCTTCAAATAGCGGCGTGGCCGGAAACGGACCCATAAAAAAACCCCGGAGCCTGCGCTCCGGGGTTTCTCTTTTTATGCCTGATGGCGGCGATCAGGCGCTCATCGCGCGCATCATGAACTGGTCGTAGCTGTTCTCGGCCAGACGGAACCACTGATAGGAGTTCTTCGTGAACGCCATCATCGATTCGTTGACCTTCTTGAAGCTCTCGTTACCGGCTGCGGTCTCGGCGTGCAGCTCCAGGGTCGCCTTGTAGGAGGCTTCCATGATCGGCTGCGAGAAGACATGCAGCTTGGTACCGCCGGCGATGAGACGGCGCAGCGCCTGCGGGTTGAGCGCGTCGTACTTCGCCATCATGTTGGTGTTGGCGAGGTGGCCGGCCTGCTCCAGCACCGCCTGATAGTGCTTCGGCAGCGCGTTCCACTTGTCGAGATTGACGAAGGCGAACAGCATGGAGCCGCCTTCCCACCAGCCCGGCGCGTAGTAGTGCGGCGCGACTTTGTAGAAGCCGAGCTTTTCATCGTCGTAAGGACCGATCCATTCGGCCGCGTCGATGGTGCCCTTTTCCAGCGCCGGGTAGATATCGCCGCCGGCGATCTGCTGTGGCACGGCGCCGAGCTTCTGCATAATCTTGCCGGCCCAGCCGCCGATACGCATCTTGACGCCCTTGAGATCGTCAACGGTGTTGATTTCCTTGCGGAACCAGCCACCCATCTGAGCACCGGTGTTGCCGGCGAGGATGCCGCGGATGTTGTATTTCTTGTAGAACTCATTGAGCACGTCCTGCCCGCCGCCCTGCATCCACCAGCCCTGGTTCAGGCGGGCGTTGGGGCCGAACGGCACCGAGGTACCGAAGCCAAAGGTCGGATCCTTGCCGAAATAATAATACGAGGCCGTGTGACCGATTTCGACGGTGCCGTTCTGCACCGCATCGACAATGGCCAGGCCCGGTACGATTTCACCGGCTGCGAAAGGCTGAATCTGGAATTTGCCGTCGGTGGCGTCCGAGACCGCCTTGCACATCACTTCGACGCCGCCATAGATGGTGTCGAGCGATTTCGGCCAGCTCGCCGGCATGCGCCATTTGATTTCGGGGTTCGATTGGGCAATCGCGGGCGCCGCGATTGCTGCACCGGCTACACCCAGGCCGGCCGCCTGAATAAACTGACGACGTTTCATTACTAGTATCCTCCCAATGTCACTTAAATTGCGGGAGCCCCCGGACTACCCGCACATGCACCCACTTAACCGGGGGCTTGTTCCAAACATGGCGGAGACCGCGACCTAAATCCAGCCCCCCATTGGTTAAATCGCCCGAAAGTTAACACGCTGGGTGCCGGAGCCGGTGCCTACCAAATAAACAGGGCCGGCGCTGATGGTCGGCCCTGTCCAGTCGCTTCTGCGTAAGTCCGGCTGATTGATTTTCGGGCAACCAGCCTCGCCCTCAACCTCTCGACCGTGACCGGATCATAAAGCTTTCATAGGTATGCTCGGCGACCTGCCACCACAGGTATTCATAAATTACGGTAGGCTTCCATATCGGCCAGCACCTTCTTGTAGTTGACGTTCTTGGCCGACTCCTCGGCGTTGACTTCATTGGACGCCTTGAGGCACGCGTCCATGATCTCCGTCGAGAACGGCCGCAACTGCACACCATTGGCGACCAGACGCCGAAGCGCCTGCGAATTGCGCCCGTCATACCGCGCCGTCTGTTCGATATTCGCGGCGCCGGCGACGACGACGATGATTGATTGGCAATTCTTCGGCAGTTCGTTCCACTTCGCCTGATTGATCAGAAGATGGTTCGGCGTGCCACCTTCCCACCAGCCCGGGCGGGCGATAAATCCAGCAATCAAATCACAATGAAACAAGGCCCCGCTGCAACGAAAAAAGCCCCCGCCCAATTTGGGCGGAGGCTTCTGAAGGATCGACTATCGGCGGACAGCCTGCCCACCGGCACCGTGGTTAGCCGCGCTGGCGCATGCGCACCATGAAGGCATCGAAGCCGAGTTCGGCCACCTGCCACCACTGATACGAGTCGCCGCGATAAGCGATGACGGAATCGACGACCTTCTTGAAGTCGGCGTTCTTGCCCGACGTTTCGGCGTACGTGTCCATCGTCGCCTTGTAGCTGGCTTCCATCACCGGCTGCGGGAACGGACGAAGCTGCGCGCCGCCGGCGGCGAGACGCTTGATCGCCTGCGGGTTGGCGTTGTCGTACTTGGCGATCATCCAGTCATTCGCCTGCGCCGAGGCGGCACGCACGATGGCCTGATAGTTCTTCGGCAGCGCATTCCACTTATCGAGGTTGATGAAGTTGTGCAGCATGGCGCCGCCTTCCCACCAACCCGGATAGTAATAGAACGGCGCAACCTTGACGAAGCCGAGCTTCTCGTCGTCGTAGGGACCAACCCACTCCGCCGCGTCGATGGTGCCCTTTTCAAGCGCCGGATAGATGTCGCCGCCGGCGAGTTGCTGCGGCACCGCACCGAGCTTGCTGAAGATATTGCCGGCATAACCGGCGATGCGGAATTTCAGACCGTTGAGATCCTCGACGGTCTTGATCTCCTTGCGGAACCAGCCGCCCATCTGACAGGTCGTGTTACCGCACGGAATGGCGAGGAAGTTGTACTTCTTGAAGAAGTCATTGGCGAGCTGCTCGCCGCCGCCGAACGCCATCCATGACGCCTGCATGCGCGTGTTCAGACCGAAAGGCTGTGCGGTGAACAGCGAGAAGGTCGGATCCTTACCGACATAGTAATAAGACGCAGTGTGCGCCATTTCGACGGTGCCGTTCTGCACCGCATCCGCGGCCTGCAGGCCGGGGACGATTTCACCCGCGGCGAAAGTCTGGATCTGGAACTTGTTGTCGGTCGCATCGGCCACGGCCTTGGCGAACACTTCGGCCGCGCCGTAGAGCGTGTCGAGCGACTTCGGGAAGCTCGAGGTCAAGCGCCACTTCAGGTCGGGGCTCGACTGGGCGATGGCCGGCGCGGCAACCGCGCTCGCGGCAAGGCCCACGCCTGCCGCTCCCAAAAATTGTCGGCGTTTCATTCCACATTCTCCGTTTTTTGCGAAAGTTTTTGCAGCTTTCACCGCCGCGAAACGGCGATTACTTGCGCGCCTGCTAACCCTTCGTCACAGGGCTGACCAGCGTCATGGCTGCATTGCAAGCATGCGCGGCATCATTGTCGCAGCGATGCAGTACACGTTTAGACTTTCGTCTAGGTCCCCGGGATGGATCACGCCTCGATGACGATCTTCGGCGCGCTACGCGAGGGCCCGCCTTTGATTTGTTCCAAAACCCTGGCGGCGATGTCGCGGTAGAGCTTGGCGTGGACGCCGTCCGGCTCGGTCGCGACGACAGGGAGGCCCGCGTCCGACTTCTCGCGGATCGTCATATGCAGTGGAACTTCGCCGAGGAACGGTACGCCCTGCCGCTCGGCCTCGTGCCGCGCGCCGCCATGGCCGAACAGGTCGGAGCGCGTGCCGCATTGCGGGCACAGGAAGTAGCTCATGTTCTCCACGACGCCGAGCACCGGCACGTTGACGCGCTTGAACATGGCAACGCCGCGACGGGCGTCGATCAGCGCCAGATCCTGGGGCGTCGAGACAATCACAGCGCCCTTGAGCGGCACCTGCTGCGCCATCGTAAGCTGGGCATCGCCGGTGCCCGGCGGCATGTCCACTACCATGACGTCAAGCTTGCCCCACTCGACTTCACGCAACATCTGCGTAATCGCCGACATCACCATCGGACCGCGCCAGATCATCGGTGTTTCTTCGTCAATCAGGAAGCCGATCGACATGACCTTGAGGCCGTAGCGCTCGATCGGCTTGAGGCGGGTGCCGCCGAGGGTCTCCGGCTTCTCTTTGATGTTGAGCAGTTTCGGGATCGACGGGCCGTAGATATCGGCATCGAGCAGGCCAACCTTGAGGCCGAGCGCAGCAAGGCCGAGCGCGAGATTGACCGCAGTGGTCGATTTGCCGACGCCGCCTTTGCCGGAGGCGACCGCGATCACCGCATCGACGCCGGGGATACCGGTCTGGGCACCAGAAGCCGCTTTGGCCGGGCCGTGATTGTGGCCGTGATTGTGACCCTGCGCCTGATGCGCGGGCGCCGGGCCCTTCCCGGCTTTCTCGGCTGTGAGCGCGACCAGCGCCGAGGTGACACCCGGCAGAGCACGCACCGCGGCTTCGGCCGCCGCGCGCACCGGCTCCCAGGCCTTCACCGCCGCGGCGTCCACGGTGATCGAGAAGAACACCTTGCCGTCGGTGGCGACGATGTCGGACAGCACCTTCTCGCCGGTGAGCGGGGCACCATTGGGCGAACGGACCTTCGCCAGCGCGCCCAGCACTTCGTCCTTGCTCACCGCCATGATCGTTCCCTTTTTCGCCGCCTGGACCCTTTCCAGGGTCTTGTCTCACCGCCATTTGGCCGTTTGCCGCCGCCGATGCAAGAGACCCCACAGCCTCATAGCCGGCGGACCTAGACGGTTGACGGGCGCACCCCGACAATGACCTATGGGCCGGGAACGCGGCCCGGTCGGCCGGACCGCAGTATTTCGATCCAGATTGTCAAAATAGCCGGGTCACCGGACAGTTGGGAGGATGTGCAATGGCGAAGGTTGCTTTTCTGGGCCTGGGGGTCATGGGCTACCCGATGGCGGGGCACCTGAAGAACAAAGGCGGCCACGACGTTACCGTCTATAACCGCACCACCGCCAAGGCCGAGAAATGGGCCGCCCAGTTCGGCGGCAAGTTCGCCAAGACGCCGGCCGAAGCCGCCAAGGGCCAGGACTTCGTAATGGCTTGCGTCGGCAACGACAACGACCTCCACGACGTCACGCTCGGCAAGGACGGCGCCTTCCAGGCCATGGGCAAGGGCACGATCTTCGTCGATCACACCACCGCCTCGGCCGAAATCGCACGCGAGCTTTACGCCGCAGCCAGGAAGACCGGCTTCGACTTCATCGATGCCCCGGTGTCGGGCGGCCAGGCCGGCGCCGAAAATGGCGCACTCACGGTGATGTGCGGTGGCGACGAGGCCATCTTCAACAAGGCCAAGCCCGTGATCGATGCTTATGCGCGCGCCTGCAATCTGATGGGCGCGCCCGGCTCGGGCCAGCTCGCCAAAATGTGCAACCAGATCTGTATCGCCGGTGTCGTTCAGGGACTGGCGGAAGCGCTGCATTTCGCCAAGAAGTCAGACCTCGACATCGAGAAGCTGATCGCCACCATTTCCAAAGGCGCGGCGCAGTCGTGGCAGATGGAGAACCGCTACAAGACCATGGATGCCGGCAAGTTCGACTTCGGCTTCGCGGTGGACTGGATGCGCAAGGACCTGAGCATCTGTCTGGCTGAAGCGCGCAAGAACGGCGCGACCCTTCCCGTCACCGCGCTGGTCGATCAGTTCTACGCCGACGTGCAGAAGATGGGTGGCAGCCGCTGGGATACGTCGAGCCTGCTGGCAAGGTTGGAGCGGAAGTAATATTTCGTCATTCCGGACACCGCGACAGCGGCGATCCGGAATCCAGCCACGCTCTCATACGACTGGATTCCGGGTTCGCACCTGCGGTGCGCCCCGGAATGACGGAGAGAAGCCAGCCCTGCGCCTGGGGCACTTGCCACCTGGCGCCGCAGCCGTTAGGGCACGGCCATGGCCTTCATCTACTCCACCATGGCGTTCGTCGAAATCTTAGCTTTGTTCGCGTCCATCATCGCGATTGCCATTTACATCGTGCGCTCAATCGTCCGTTCGATCACCGAGCCAAAACTGCCGCCGCCGAAGCCGGAAGACCTGCGCCATCTCAAACGCGCCGGGCAGTCCGGGTTTTATTGAAGCCTGTGGCCCGCATGAACAATTCGAATGCGGAAGCGACGCCTCCGGACGTCGCCGGCGCTCCAGCCGCGCGACAGAACTAAAACGCCATCGTCAAGCCGTCGTCCGCAATCAGCACGCCGCCCGCCCTCACTTCGTCGAGGCGTGACAGCATGGTCGGGTTCATATGCGTGACCATGGTTTGCCTGGCGCCGAGATCGCCAAGACGCGGCTGCAGCACTTCCCACGTCAGATGACCGTTGAGTTTGCCTGCAAAGCCGTAGCATTCGCAAATGAACAGATCGGCGCCGCGCGCGATCGGCAACAGCGCATCGGTCCATTCGGTGTCACCGGAATAAGCGAAAGTCTTCTCGCCGTCGGACAGACGCAACGCCGTCGACGGCGCCCCGGACTGATGGATCACCTCAGCGGTGACGATGGAATGGCCGAGCACATCATCAGCGACGCCAACCTCGATTTCCTTGACCAGCCATGGAAACTTCCACTTCGAGCCGGTCGATTTCGGAAAGAACACTTCCATCGCCGCCTCAAGCCGCGCCTTGGTACCCGGCGGTCCGGCGATCAGCAGCGGCTTGTCGCGCCGCGCCAGGAACTGCGCATCGAGCAGGAAGAACGGCAGGCCGCCGAAGTGATCGCCATGAAGATGTGACAGCACGATGGCGTCAATGGCGTTGCGATCGGCATTCTGCGCGTTCAAAGCCGGCAGCACCGAGGCGCCGCAATCGATCAGCAGCGTCGCCTTGGCGGTCTTGAGCAAAAAGCAGGTGTTGTAACGGCCGCCGGAGCCGAAGGCGTCACCCGAGCCGATAATGGTGAGGTGCATGGTCTGTCTCTCTGCTCTCGCCGCCTCGTCCTGAGGAGCATCGCATCAGCGATGCGTCTCGAAGGATGGGGCGGCCTCATCCTTCGAGACGCGTTGCTTTGCAACGCTCCTCAGGATGAGGCGATTGGATGCGGTGCTGGCTTCAAGCCTTCGCGCTGGGCCGTGCCGACACCGCAGCGTGCCAGCGCTTCACGTTGACGAGATCCTCCGGCACCACAAGCTTCGGCACCTTCATGAAATCGACAGTGACCTGCGCGGTAATGTCGGCAATTGAATAGCGTTCGCCAGCGATGAACTCATGCTCGGCGAGTTGCCGGTCGAGAATGCCGAGAAATTCGAAAACGCGCGGCCGGTTGGCCTCGGCCCAGGCCGGCACCTGCGGCACCTCCAGCTCCTGCATGGCCGGGTGCAGATGGCGGAACACCTGCGCCACGGTCGCGAACAGGTTGTTCTCGACCCGCCGGCTCCACATTTCGGTGAGGCCGATCTCCTTTGGCCCTTGCCCGAACAGCGGCGGCTCGGGCCGCAGCGCCTCGAAATACCGGCAGATGGCCAGCGATTCACAGATCACGGTGCCGTCGTCCAGCACCAGAGCCGGCAGGCGCTGCAGCGGATTGATCGCCGTGAACTCCGGCGTCTTGTGCTGCTTGGCCATGATATCGACCTGCTCGATCGGCAGCTCGATGCCCTTTTCGGCAAGAAAAATACGGGTTCGGCGCGGATTGGGCGCGCCTTTGGCGTCATAAAGCTTCATGGGAGCGTTTCCGGCTGACAGAACGAGTTTCTTGTGCGGTGCAAGCCGAACACAGGCCACAACGCCTGTCAAAGCCAAGAGTTAACGCACATTAACCTCCAGGCTTTTTCATCCTTTAAGGCCGGTCTTAAGAATTTTGGGCCACGGTGCCCAATATCGATTTTGCGTAGTGGTGGCGTCGTTTAGTCCATGATTCCTGGTGAGCAACCCGACCTGACCGCGCTGCCGCCGGAAAGCTCGCCGGTAAAGCGCCGGCTGGCCGCGCAATATGTGCGCGACGCCCGCGACCGCCTGACCTCGACCTCAGGCACGCGGCCCGTTTTCGACGTCGAATTGCTGCGCCAATACGCCCAAAACCGCCTCTCCGCCTCGCTCGTCATCCTGCTGCTGGTCGCCACCGTCGGTTTCCTGTCGAGCCTGTGGACCGGCGCGGTCGCCGCCGGCGCCTGGACAGCCTCGGTGCTGGTCATCCATGCGGTCATCGTGACCAAGTGCCGGCAGTTGCTGGACGCGCCGGTCTCGACGGTGGATACGCGGGCCTGGCGCTTCCGCTTCATCATGCTCGACCTGTTCTACGGTCTGGCCTGGATGTTCGTGCTGATCAAGCCGCTTGGCTCCGATGAGTCGTCCGGCACGTTCATGCTGTTCGTGATGCTGCTGGTGGTGGCGGTGTCGAGCATGCTCGCCTCCAGCCTGCCGATTGCCGCCTTTGCCGCGACCTTCCCGGTGACAGCAGCGATCGCGCTCAACTTCGCGCTGCTCGGCACCTTACGCGACTATATCCTCGCCATCATGGCGGTGTCGGCTCAGGGCTATTTCGCGATCCTAGCCTACCGGCTTTATTCGACGACGCTGGCGACGCTCGAAGCGCGCGCCGAAAAAGACGCGCTGATCGGCGAACTTGAGCAAGCCAAGATGATCTCCGACGAGGCACGCCAGCGTGCCGAAGCCGCCAATGTGTCGAAGTCGCGCTTCCTGGCACAAATGAGCCACGAGCTGCGCACGCCGCTCAACGCCATTCTCGGCTTCTCCGAAGTGATGAAGACCGAAGTGTTCGGCGAGCACTCGGTCGCCGCCTACAAGGAATATTCCGCCGACATCCATTCCTCGGGTGTGCATCTGCTCGGCCTCATTAATGAGATTCTCGACCTGTCGCGCATCGAGGCCGGCCGCTACGAACTCAACGAAGAGTCGGTGTCGCTGGTCGGCATCGTTGAGGACTGCCATCATCTCTTGAAGCTGCGCGCCACCAACCGCGGCATCAATCTGCACGAAGTCTACGAGCAAGGCCTACCGCGGCTGTGGGCGGACGAACGCGCCATCCGCCAGATCTGCCTCAACCTGTTGTCCAACGCCATCAAGTTCACGCCGCAAGGCGGCGACATCTGGCTCAAGGTCGGCTGGACCGCGTCCGGCGGCCAGTACATGAGTTGCACCGATACGGGCGCCGGCATTCCGGAAGAGGAAATTCCGGTGGTGCTGGCGTCGTTCGGCCAAGGCTCGAATTCGATCAAGTCCGCCGAACAGGGCGCGGGCCTCGGCCTGCCGATCGCCAAGAGTCTCGTCGATCTGCACGGTGGCACGTTCACGCTGCGCTCCAAGCTGCGCATCGGCACCGAAGTGATCGTCACCTTCCCGCCGGAGCGCGTGGTCGCCGCCATGGCGCCGATGACAGAGCCGGCGCCATCGATTGTGCCGCACGAACCCGTGCCCGGCGAGCGCATCCTCAACGACGACGAGCGCCGCCGCCTGCGCCAGCGGCCCCTGTTCCGCGCCGGGACGTGACAATTATTCGCCTGAAGAGCCGGCCGCCGCAGCCAATCCGCGATTGCGTTCCGGCAAAGCGTCTCTATGTTCCGGGGCAAGTGCGTCGCCGCCCCATGCGAAGAATCCGCGATGATCGAAACCCCTTGCGTCAAGATCTGCACACTCGATGTCAAGCGCCGGCTGTGCCTGGGCTGCGGCCGCACGATGGACGAAATCGCGGCCTGGGCCGGCATGGTGCCGGCCGAGCGCCGGCGCATCATGAACGAACTTTCCGAACGCCTTGCCGCTTTCAATGCCTCGCAAAAACTCGCCGGATAAGCGCGCCGTGAGCCGCCGCATCACCTGGATTTTCGTGTTCGGCGTGGCGCTGTCGCTGGCGGCACTGGTCGCCTCGCAGGACCGGGATCCGATCGCCAGCCTGCTGCGCCACGACATGAGCGCGCTCGGCCTGAAGGCGGCGCTGCTGGTCTCGGCCGGCGGCCTGCTGCTGGTGACGTTTCGCGAGCGGCTGTCGAAGGCCTTCGAGGCCATGGCATTCTGGCTGGTCGTCGGCCTGCTGCTGATCGTCGGCTATACTTATCGCTTCGAACTGCGTGACGTCGGCGACCGCGTCGTCGCCGAAGTGATACCCGGCTACGTGGCGCGCCACGGCCAGGACGCCGAAGTGGTGCGCGGCAGCGATGGCGATTTCTCGCTGACCGCCCATGTCAACGGCGCGCGAGTGCCGATGGTAATCGACACCGGTGCGTCGTCGGTGGTGCTGACACAAGAAGCGGCCAGAGCCTCGGGCCTGCCGATCGAAGTGCTGAGCTACACCGTCAATGTCGATACCGCGAACGGCCGCACACGCGCGGCGCCGGTGACGCTGGAGCGCGTCGTCGTCGGCGGACTAATCGAACGTTCAGTGCCGGCGCTGGTGGCGAAAGAAGGCCAGCTCAAACAATCACTGCTCGGCATGAGCTTCCTCAACCGGCTCGACAGCTGGGAAGTGCGTGGCAACAAGCTGCGCATGCGCGGCACGCCGTAATTGCGAGCAAACTAGAAAAGGCTGATCAAAAACCGCGTGCCGACCAGCAGCAGGAAGCAGGCAAACGCCACTTCCAGGCTCCGGCGCGACAGTCCGTGAGCGAGCCGCACGCCGTAGGTTGTCATGAAACTGGCGACCGGCGCCATCAGCACGAAGCCCGGGAGCGACACGAAGCCGAGCGACAACGGCGGCAGTTCGCCCATATGCGGCCAGCCGGCGATGATGTAGCCGATGGTGCCCGCGATGGTGATGGGTACGCCGAGACCGGCGGACGTCGCCACCGCGCGGTGAATCGGCTGGCCGTAGAGGGTGAGGATCGCCGTCGAGAAACCGCCGCCAGACACGCCGACCAATGACGACAGCGCGCCCATGGCAAAGCCGTAAAACGACAGCACGACGCGGCCGGGCAACTCGGTGCCGATATTCCAGCGGTTGGTGCCGGCCAGCATCTTCGTGGCCATCAAGGCGCAGAACGTCACGAAGGCGATCTTGAAAACGACGGCGGGCGCGAAAGACGCTGCAGCCGCGCCGATGAGAATGCCGGCAAGCGCCGCGGGCGTCCACAGCCGCAGCAAGCCCGGGATCACCGCGCCTTTTTTCTGATGCGCCGAATAGGACCGCAAGGTGGTCGGCACGATGATCGCCAGCGAGGTGCCGACGCAAAGCTGCATACGCAGATCCGCGGGCACATCCATGAAGCGGAATACCTCGTAGAGGATCGGCACGATGACGCCGCCGCCGCCGACGCCGAACAGGCCGGCGAGAAAACCGGTGACGACACCGCCCGCGAGGATCAGCAGCGCCAGCCAGATCAGTTCATTGATGGGATAGCCGAGGACCATGAAGATGCCGCAGGGGTGCGGGGCAGGATCGAAAAAAGCGTCAGGCGGCGATGTGCGCCATATCCGCGGAAGAGTCCACCAGCAGTGCCAGCGCATCAGCCATGACCGCCGCGGAGGCGCCCGGCTTCACCGCCTCGACCGAGAGGTGGCGACGGAAGGCGCGCGCACCCGGCACGGCACGGAACAGGCCCAGCACATGACGGGTGATGGAATTGAGCCGCACGCCCTTCGCCATCTCCTCTTCGATATAGGGAATGAGCGCCAGCGCCGCCTCCTTGGTCGATGCGACAGGCGCGGCTTCGCCATAGAACAGCGGATCGACACCGAGGAGCTGCCACGGCTCCTGATAGGCGGCACGGCCGAGCATGACGCCGTCGAGTTTGCCGAGATTGGCGTGCGCCTGCTCAAGGCTGGCGAGCCCGCCATTGAGCACGATCGGCCAATCGGAATGCGCCTCCTTCAGCCGATGCACGATGGCGTAGTCGAGCGGAGGGACTTCCCTGTTCTCTTTCGGCGACAGACCTTTCAGCCAGGCCTTGCGGGCGTGGACGATGAGCGCATCGGCCCCCGCATCCTTCACGTGCCGGGCAAAATCAAACAACACCTGTTCCGGGTCCTGGTCGTCAACGCCGATGCGGCATTTGACCGTGACCGGCACCTTCACCGCAGCCTTCATCGCCGCGACGCTGTCAGCCACCAGCTTCGGCTCCAGCATCAGGCAGGCGCCGAAGCGGCCTTCCTGGACCCGATCAGACGGGCAGCCGACATTCAGATTGATCTCGTCGTAACCGAAGCCCTCGCCGATGCTGGCACTTGTTGCCAGCGCCGCCGGATCGCTGCCGCCAAGCTGCAGCGCGATCGGGTGTTCGGCGGGGTCGAAACCGAGGAGCCGCTGCCGGTCGCCATGAATGACGGCGCCGGTGGTCACCATCTCGGTATAAAGCAGCGCCCGGCGCGTCATGAGCCGATGGAAGAACCGGCAATGCCGGTCCGTCCAATCCATCATTGGAGCGATGCAAAATTTTCTATTAATATCAATCATTTAGTGACTTGCTCGACGCTCAATTATTGAGCAGGACCGCATGACAATATGCAGTTGTAACGACGCCTCTAAAGCCTATACGGGGCAGAGAGTCCTCAAACAAGGCGGGAGATTACCAAGCGCGAGGCGGAAACGCTTTGCTTGCAGCGCCGCTTTCGCGACCGCGTCTGCGGTACGCCGGCAGTACGACTGAAGTTGGCATGCAAACAGTTGCCGATGTAACTTGGCGCCCGCCAACGCGTCGGCTCCATCATCAATTGTTTGAATGCAGAATGCTCCGATATGAAACGGCCCGACATCCGCTATTCACCGCGATCCGCAATCGCATCTTGCAGTAGTGTCCCGCAATCAGTGGCCCCGCACCTTACCGGGCGGAGCACCGTGACGAATTAAATGGCACACCCATCGGAACGCAACAGTATAGCAGTGTAGCGGCCGCCACAGTTACACCCGGATATGCTGGATCCGATGGTTCAGAAGCTATCCGGTGCCCCCACCCAACAGGGCCGGTCAAAGATGAAACTCGCATTGCCCGAGGCGCCCGAGATGGACGCCGCCGCAAGCTCGGGCCTGCGCCTCAATGCCGCGGAGGAGGCGATGCTGGCCAAGTTGTTCTGCACCGAAGCGACGAGTTGCCGCTGATATAGCGATCCAGATCAAGCAAGGGCATCAGAAGATCGTTCGACATCGCGAGGTTGAAACGACGAGACCGGCACTTGTCGCCATGAATGCGCACCAGGCTTGCCCTTCATCGAGGGAAGAGGTGCCGCCACCATTGGCCCGGGGCGCAGACAACATTAACAAGTCTACACAGCGCCAACGCGCCGCACTTTGCCTCTTGTCTCCTCCCACACGAGTTCACCGCGTCTCAGCATATAATTGACATGGGCGTGTGCCTCGCTGAAAGCAAAACTCATCTGGTGCGCGTCGAGATTACGGCTGAATATCACGGGCACCAACTCGGCCACCGATCTGGGCAGGACACGACATGCCTCCAGAATAAGGCTACAGCGCTCCGCATGATGTGATGCTATTTCTTCGCAGCGCAGGTGCAGCCCCCGGAACGGCAATTGATGCCCCGGCAATACAAGAGCATCCGGCTGAACATCTTGGACGATTGCTTTGAGCGAGCGCAAATAGAGACGAAGCGGATCGCCTTCCGGCTCGACGACCGATACACTGACATTCGGCGTGATCTTGGCGAGCACCTGGTCAGCGGCGAGAAAGATATTGTCTTCGGAGCAGTAAAGCATCGTCTGTTCCGGGGCATGCCCATTGCCGGAAAGCACCGCAAAGCTTCGACCACCGAGATGCAAAGTGTCACCCGCAACCAAACGCATGAAAGTGAGCGGCAAGGGCGTGACCATTCGAAGATACTTCTGGCCTTGCGTACTGACGAGGGTCGCCGCCTCGTCCGCCATCCCATGTCTCAGATAGAAATCGCGATAGGGCTTAGCCTCCAACGCAGCCTGGCTAAGCGATATATTGACGCAGCCGAGGTATGAAGTCTGACTTGTGAGCAGCGGGATGCCGAATTCCTGGCACAGCCACCCGGCAAGACCGATATGGTCAGGATGGAAGTGGGTTACAATTAACTTGGTCAACCGTTTGCCCGCCAGAGGACCGGCAAGAAGGGCTCGCCATGCCCCGCGTGTTCTTTCATCGGCGATACCTGTGTCAACAACGGCCCAACCGCCGTCATCCTCGATCAGATAGATATTGACGTGATTCAGTCGAAACGGCAGTGGAATTCGGGCCCACAGAATCCCAGGCGCAATCGCGACAACTTCGCCGGCGGCAGGAACTTCAGGGAACGGAAATTCCAGCATTGGCACCGCCTCTTGGTCCAATCAAGGCGCCCCAGTCAGGCGCGCTAAAAAACGTGCGTGAAACATTATCGTACGCGCGGTCCGAGGGCACCGCACCTCACGATATGGCAATGTCAAGAAATCAAGCCTTTGGGCAGCGCCATGCAATATTCGGCAATCGTCTCGGCATCGGTGAACCATACATTGTTTCCTGCCCGCACCACGCAGTGCTTCAGCGCGCGCCTCAGCGCGCGCAACCGGAAGGGCTGCCCACATACGAAGGGATGCAGGGCGATCGACATGACGAGCGGATGTTTCTCGGATTGATCCAGCATCTCGTCGAATTGATCGATGATCATACGTTCGAAATGCTCGCCGGTATGATCCCTCAGCACGTTGCTGCCGATATCGTTCAGTTCCATCGGATATGGCACGGACAGGATTGGCCCCGAGCGGGTCCCGATCCAGACCGGCTGATCGTCGAGCGGCCAGCCCAGCGTATGCGTATAGCCGGCCTCCACGAGCAGATCCGGCGTCACCCTGGATTCAGCCGCCGCCGGACCCATCCAGCCGGTCGGCCGCCGTCCGAAATGCGCGGCGATAAGATCGGTGGTCTCGGCAATGACTCGCGCCTCATCGTGCTCCCACATCGTGTTGAGCAGTTCACCGTTGGTGCGGCCATGTGCGCATATTGAATCGCCGCGCCGCTTGATGCGTTCGACGACCTGAGGATAATGTTCGCAAACCAGACTATTGAGCAGGATCGACGCCGGCAATCCAAGCTCCTCAAACAAGTCGAAAACCTTCCAGATTCCGACACGCAGGCCGTAATCACGCCAGGCATAGTTGCGCTGCGTCTGCGGTCCGGCTGTTCGCGAGAACGGATCATTTCCAATGCCAGCCATGAAAGCAAAGTGCTCGACATTCAGGCCGATGTAAAAGGCCAGACGCTTGCCGTCCGGCCACTGATAGGTCGGACGTTCGTCGATCGGCGAATAGCCGTAACGCCCGTGCGTCGGCAGCTTAAGCATGGGAGCGCCCTTTCCGCGACTACTCGGTCACTTGCGGGGACCTAAAGCGCAGCGGCCTTTGGCAAGCCTTCGAAATACTGTAGACACATTTCGAGCGTGACGACATCCCCGTACTTTTGGTCGACGTCGAACAGGTTGGCGTCCATCACCGCGTCACTGCGGTCGGCGACGCCCTCCCGCACGATCATGCAGCGAATGTCGCGCATGAAGCCATCGACCGCGGTCGCGCGCACGCACCCGCTCATACTCGTGCCGCAGATGAGCAGCGTATCGATCTGCTGTACGCCGAGAAAGACCTCAAGGTCCGTCCGGAAGAATGCGCTCGGCCGCCACTTGCGGATGAGTCGATCGCCCGGTTGCGGCGTGAGCTCGTCGATGATGGCAGCGCCGCGGCTCCCCTCGATCTGCACGCTGCTGAGCCCGTGATGCTTCGTTTTCAAGCGCCAAAGGCCGGCGCTCGAACCGTCCGCCGCGACCAACCCTTGCGTATAGATGACCGGCGCCTTGTGCTTGCGCGCGGCCGCCGACAGCTGCTTGATCGGCTCGTAAGTGGACGTGATGGAAGGATAGAGCGTCGTCGGCGCATCCTTATCGCAGAAGTCATTCTGCATATCGATAAGCAGAACCGCCGGACGTTTGCCGAAACCGATGCGCTGGCCCATGCCCTGGCGGGCGTAGACTTCGTTCGAAGCGCTATCCGACTTTATGACGGTCTTCAAGGTTGCCGCGACGGAACTATTCATGTGGCTGGCACTCCGATTATTGATCGTTAGGCTGCGAAATTCTTGTCATAGGTATCGCCCGTCAACGCGCTGGCACGCTTGAGGAGATCTTCGATCTCGCGGCGGCAGTCGTTGAATTCATGCCCCGTGGGATCTCGCGGACGGTCAAATTTGATCGGCACATCCGCAAGAATTCTGCCCGGACGCGCGGTCATGACGACGACCCGATCCCCCAACAAGACGGCTTCTTCGACGCTATGGGTGATGAACATGACCGTCAGGTTCATCTCTTTGGAGAGGCGGCTCAGTTCGCGCTGAAGCGACAAGCGGGTCTGCGCATCGAGCGCGGCGAATGGCTCGTCCATGAGGAGAATTTTCGGGCCGTTGACAAGAACGCGCGCCAGCGCGGCCCGCTGGCGCATCCCGGCCGAGAGTTCATGCGGATAGCGCGTTGCTGCCGATTCCAGGCCGACCGTCAGCAGCATCGCGTCGACGGCCTCACGCATTTTCTCCCGCGACACGCCGCGTTCGCGTGGGCCGTACTCAATGTTGCGCCGGAGATTGAGCCAGGGGAAAAGCGCGTATTCCTGAAACACGACCGCACGGTCGGCGCCGGGGCCTTCGATGGGCCGGCCATCCACGAGCATTTGACCTGATGTTTTGCCTTCGAAACCAGCCAGCATGTAGAGCAACGATGTTTTGCCGCAGCCGCTCGGACCTATAACCGTGACAAACTCGCCGCGCTGAATTTGAAGCGAGAGATCCTTGAAGGCTACGACCCGTTCTCCACGGGTATCCAGATAGGTTTTACCGAGCTGAATACATTCGATTCGCGGAACTGCGTTCATCGGCCTACAAGTCCCCGTTGCCAGCGTAGCGACATATTGGAAAGGCTTACCAGCAGCCAATCGGAGAAAAGGCCGAACAGCCCGACGCTTATGATTGCGGCGACGATGAGGTCAAGACGGTTCACCTGATAGGCGGACCAGAGCGCGTAACCAAGCCCACCCTGCACAGCGAGCATTTCGGCGACGATGACGAGCACCCACGACAGCCCGAGCCCGATACGCAGGCCGGCGAAAACGGCGGGCAATGTGGACGGCAAGACCACACGCCACAGAACTTTGCGCGCAGGCGTTCCTAACATCCGCGCGGCACGGATGAGCGTGCGCGGCGTTTGGCGCGCGCCCGCGGCAATATTGGTGGCAATGGGGAAGAACGCGCCGAAGGCGATAAGCGATATCGCCGCAGTTTCGTGAATGCCGAAAAAGAAAACGACGAAAGGCACCCAGGCCGTCGTCGGAATGGCACGCAGGAAGTTGACCATATTCTCGAACAGGTCATTCATCAATGCGTACCAGCCAAGCATCAGGCCGAACGTCGCTCCAGCCGCCGACGCTATGGCAAAGCCGGCGGCGACGCGGCGCACGCTCAAAAGCGCATAGGTGCCCCAGGTCCCCGAATACCACGCCAGCGGCGTGACGGGACCGGCGATCCATTCATACCAACTCTCGATGACGGCCGCAGGCGAAGGAATCGACGAGGAAGGTGCCCACCCTGTGGCCGCAGCCAATTGCCATACCGCCAGGATAACGGCAGGCACGATGAGGCCGCGGAGAAGGCGGCTGGCGAAGAGCACGCTCAGCCTTCGCCTGCCGGGCGGTTCATCCGCCCGGGACTCTGGTTGAGTAATGGCTGCGCCGATCGGTTGGGCCATACAGGCTACCGTCTCACGATCGCAAGCGCTTCTTTTGGCGGGCCGGTCAGTTCGGCACGGCTCTTGCCGGTAGCCGCCATCAGAGGAGCAAAATCAATGAGGCTTTCGACTTTCCCGGACGCGTCGGTTTTGGTGAAGCCGAATTGCGGACCGAGCTTCGCCGCGCCGACGATAGCGTTGACGTCAATTTTCTCGCTGAAGACCATGTTGCGGAACGACAGTGCCGCCACTTCCGGCGTCACGCCGGTGACACTTACCACGAGCTTCTTGAAGTACTCTTCGTCCCTGATTTCCTGCATGCTGGCGAGGTACGCCTTCATCAGATTTGTCGCCAGTTCCTTGTCGGCGAGAAGATCCGAACTCGCCAGCAGCCCGGAATTCGCATTGCCGAGCGAGCAAGCGCCAATGTCGAGTTTCGGCGGATAGTGTCCAACTCCTGAAACGACCAGCTGGTCCGACTGGGGTGAAAACAGGACAACGCCGTCGACGTCGCCACGGCGCAGCGCTTCCGTTGCGGTGGCGCCGACCGAAACATTCACCAGTTTGATTTTGCCGACGTCCGCGCCGCCTTCCTTGGCCGCGATCAGGAACTGCACACGGGCCCATGTCCCCGGAACGACGCCGATATTCCGTCCTTCGAGTTCGGACCATTTGTTTACCTCGACGCCCTTGCGCATGACGAGGTTCTGGGCGCCGTACTGGTTTGCCGCGATATAGCGCAGATTGGTTATATTTTGATCGGCCACGGTCGACATCGTGTCGATGCCGCAGGTAGCGGAATTGGTCTGCCCGAGGTGCGCTGCCCGCGCCTGTTCCGCATATGTGAACAAAATCGACATCTCGACGCTGAAGCCAAAACGAGGTGCGACGGTACCAAGATTCCAAACAGGCGCAGCCGCGTTCCGCGAAGCCGCAATTTTAACGACCAGGCCGGAAGCAGCATAAGAAACGTTCGCCACCGCAATTCCAGCTAAACCCACAGCCGACGCGCCAAGAAAAGCACGGCGATCAAGCAAATATTCGTTCTTCATAATGAAGCCCCTCGCGCCGGTTTAATCGCGGCGGCTTGTTGATGTTGGCATCTGTGCCACTTTTGATATTCCTACCATTTTACGTACGGTGTCAATGCCAGCATTTAGGCAGACTGCCGACGTTGCGAGCCATCTAATGATCGCCCCTGCTCTCTCGCGCGTGCTGAACAAGGGCGAGAAAGCGAAACAGGCCGTGCACGAATTTGCCGTAGGGCATCGTCAGGAAGAGTGCAAAAACAACGCCAAGATGCACTGCCAGCAGGACACCCATGGCCGGCGTCGCGCGCAGCACAAGCAGCGCAAGACCGGTGACGCTTGTCAGCAGCAGCATGACGATGAAGGCGACGTCCATGCCTGATTTCGTCTCATCGAGAAGCTCTGGCGCCCGCTTGAACTTCGCGACGAGCAAGCCGACCGGGCCAACGATGAGCCCTATGCCACCGAGCGTACCGAATACGACGGGCAAGTCCCACCACGGATATGGCGCCTCACGGCCGAGGAAATAGTGATAGAGCGTCGCCACCGTTGTTGAAGCAAGGCAGAGCAGAAAACCATAGAACGTCGCGTGATGGTAATGCTTGCGGCGATCGGTCGGCTTGTCATCATCGTTCATGCAGCCAGCCCCGCCGCCGTCGAGATAGCGCAGACTGCCCGCATCTTTAACTGCCTGCAGGAAAGCGCCGATCCCGCCTGCGGGCGTATTCCCGGCAATATCACGCCAGAAAGCCCGCATACTCATGGTCAGCGCCAGGATGGCATAGACGAACACACCGCCAAAGAGGAGCGCCATGACATTGTGCGGCATCAGCCGATAGAAGGCGCCTGGTCCCACATGTGTCCCGGTCAACACTGATGGATCGGCCCAGATGAAAAAGCCAAGGAGGAACGCCGCAACGCTGAACGCTGCAATCAGGCTAATTGCCAGCCCATTGCGTGCGAACAGGCCTGACAATGCGCCGGGCCAAGCATAGGTCTGGTAGGACTCTCCGCGCACGCGCGCCAGCGTGCGCGGCACATTGACGTCGAACTCATGGGGCGGCGAGAACTGGCAATCCGCGTAGCAGGCACCGCAGCCATGGCAAAGATTGGCCAGAAAATTGAGATCGCCGTCTTTGAAAAGGTTGCGGCGCTCCATTGCCGGAAACACCGCGCAAAGGCCCTCGCAGTAACGGCACGAGTTGCATATGACCATCAGCCGGTCGGCTTCGGCCAACGCCCGTGTCGGATGCGCCATGGTCGTGTGCATGTCAATTGCGCGCATTCTTCGCTGCTCCCCGTCCCGCTATGCGCCCGGAGACGCTGCCGATCATCATGCCGATGCCGGCGGCGTAGCCTTTGGTCAGCACATTGCCGGCCATGATCTCGCCTGCCGCAAACATGTTGGCGGCAGGTTTCCCGTCGGCCATCAGCATCCGCGACTCCAAATTCACGCGTACGCCGAGATAGGTGAAGGTAATGCCGGGCCGCACCGGGTAGGCATAGAACGGCGCTTGTTCAATTCGGCGCGCCCAATGCGTCTTCGGCGGCGTAACGCCCTCTGTGCGGCAATCGTCGAGATCGGCATGATTGAACGTACCTGGCCGAACTCCCGCGTTGAAATCACCGATCGTCTTTTCCAGGGCGTCGGCGTCGAGACCGAGCTTGCCCGCAAGGTCCCGGATGCTGCCGGCCGTAATCGGCGGAAACAGCGACGGCATGAACAACCTCAACGACGAGGCATCGAATATGATGTAGGCAATTTGATCGGGCTGCTGCGCCACAAGGCGGCCCCAGATGGCATACCGCTTCGGCCAGATATCCTCGCCTTCATCGTAGAAACGCTGGGCGTGCTTGTTTACCACCACACCGAACACGACGCAGTCGAGCCGCGTGATAATGCCGCCGTCGTATTTTGGGGCCCGCGCGTCGATCGCCACCGCATGACACTGCGTCGGATCGCCGGTTTCCTGCACGCCGGCATTGTGCAACATCTTGAGCACCGAACCACGGTTATACGGCGTACCGCGGATGAGAAAATTCTCGGCCGCATCGCCCCAGTATTCTTTCAGCCATTCGATGTTCGATTCAAAGCCGCCGGCGGCCGCAACCAGCGTGCGGGCCCGTACCTGATGCGGCTTGCTTTCGTGCGTCACCGTCGCCGACAGGAACATGCCGTTTTCGATCGTGACCGCCGTAGCCGGCGCGTCATAGAGAATATCGATGCCGAGTTCCTCGGCCGTGTCGTAGAGCGCGTTCAACATCGCCCTGCCGCCACCGAGGAAGAAGGCATTGGTGCGCCCGAGCGTCAGCGTGCCGCCCAGCGATCGCTGGTAACGCACTCCCTGCTCCTGCAGCCAAACCAGCACTTCCTTCGACTCGCGGATCATGTGCTTAGCAAGCGGCTCGTCGGTTTTGCCTCCGGTGACGCGCAGCAGGTCGTCGAACAGTTCTTCCTCGCTATACGGCCCGGTAAGCGTCTCCGTCGCCGCGTCATGCGCGCATCGGATGTTGCGCGTGTGGCGCGTATTGCCGCCTCGATAGAACTTCGGCGCACCTTCAAGTACCAATACCGAAGCCCCGTCACGCCGCGCCGCAATTGCGGCGCACAGCGCAGCATTGCCGCCGCCGACGACAAGAACATCATATTGCTTTTCAAGATCGACCATAAACGTCCCGGCGCCATTTCGTTACAAGACAAGTATCGTTCCAGACAGTTCGCACTCAGGCATTCGGCAGCCGCGAGCGCCAGTATTCCCACGCCCGCGCGAGCGTCGCCTCCGGGAATTTCCCGGCCAGTGCGATTTCCTCATCGGTGAAAACGCTGATATCGCCAAAGGTCAGCGCACGCAGCTGAAGCTCGGCGTCGCGGCAGCCATAGATCGAGCGAAATACCAGTTCGCGCATGGACCCGCCCACAACGGTTGCTCCGTGCCGCTTCATCAGGACCATATTGCTGTCGCCGAGACACATTGCCAGCGAGAGGGCCTCGGCCTCGCGGGTAACAAGGTGGTTCGTCGCGCCGAATCCTTCGCGCTGATCCCACATCGGCACCTGCCGTCCGATAGCGGCGCCGAGCTGCGTGACAACACGAAGCTTCAGGTCAGCGAGGCAGAACGGCATCATCGATGGTGAGTGGTGATGGCAAATCGCATTTACATCCGGCCGCATGCGATAGAGGACTGAATGGATGATGCGCTCTGAATATTGTGCGAGACCGGTCGATGATACTGGCTCACCCGAGAGGTCGTACTCCAGCACATCGGCTTCCGTCGCGAGTTCCGGCGCGATGGAGCGGGTCAGAAAGAAACGGCCTGGGTCGGTCGGGTGGCGCATGCTGACGTGGCCGAAGGCGTCCAGGACGGCTTCGCGGGTCAGCATGCGGTTGGCGAGCGTGACGAGGGTGTGCGGGCTTTCAGCAGACATCAACACAAATTTCCAAGGTGGCCATCTTGTAATAATATAGAGACTTGTATAAAAATTGGAACATCCTATTGGCGAGTTCCCATTTTATCCTCGGAAAGCGCTACAAATCGCCTCTCTCTCTCGGTTGACCGCTGTATCGAAAGTGGAAATGTCCGCCCCCGGGCTTAAAACGCATGAATAATCTTCTGACGCTATTTAACTCCGATCGCTGGGAGGAATATTCCCAGGGCGGTTTCTGGGGCAATGACACGCTATACAGCCTCGTGCGCGGCCACGCCCAACGCACGCCGGACCGCATCGCGATCCGCAGTGCCGGCGGCGATTTAAGCTATCGTCGGTTGGTTGATCTGGTTGATGCGTTTGCCGGCGACCTCGCCGAAACCGGGGTCAGCCTGGGACAGCGCGTCGCCGTATGGCTGCCGAGCCGCCCGGAAACAATCATCGCCCTGCTCGCCTGTAGCCGCAACAGATACATCTGCTGCCCCTCCCTGCACCGCGATCACACCGTGGGCGACATTGTCGCCTTGCTGAAGCGCATGCGCGCCGTGGCCGTGGTTGCCGAGGCGGGCTATGGCGCCGACGCCAGCAAAAATGATTTATTCGCGCAACTCGGCGAAGTCGAAACGCTTCGCAAGGTGTACCGGCTGGAAAAAACCGATGGCGGCCGCGCACCAGGGATTATCGCACCGGCCGGTTCCGTGGCCGCGGCACCGAAAGGAAATCCCAACACCATCCTCTATCTCGCTTTCACCTCCGGCACGACCGGCGAGCCGAAAGGCGTGATGCACAGCGACAATACACTGCTTGCCAACGCGCGCGCTCTGGCGGCCGACTGGAACATCAACGAGACGTCCGTCGTCTATTCGCTGAGCCCTCTGAGCCACAATCTCGGGTTTGGCGCGATGATCATGGCGCTCGGCATGGGCGGGCAAATCGTTATCCACGATTTGCCGCGCGGGGCGAGTCTGATCGATCGCCTGATCGACACCGGCACAACCTTTCTCGTCGGCGTGCCGACACATGCGATCGACCTCCTTGCCGAGGTCAAGGCGCGCAACCTCGCTGGTATCGGTAGACTGCAAGGATTCCGCATTTCCGGCGCGCAAGCCCCGCAGGAATTGGTCGCCGAGTTGATCGCACGCGGTATTATTCCGCAAAGCGGTTACGGCATGACCGAGACTTGCTCCCATCAATACACGCTTCCCAATGACGACCCGCGTCTTATTGTCGAGAGCTGCGGCCGCAGCAGCCCCGGCTACGAGATCCGCATCTTCGATCGCGAAGATCAAAATCGGGAACTGGCGGCCGGCGAGATCGGTCAGATCGGCGGGCGGGGCGCCAGCCTGATGCTCGGCTATTTCGACGATCAGAAGTCGACGGAAGACTCCTTCAACCGCGATGGCTGGTTCATGACCGGCGATCTCGGCTGGGTCGATGAGAACGGCTATCTGCGCATCACGGGCCGCAAGAAAGACGTCATCATTCGCGGCGGCCACAACATTTATCCTGCCAGGATTGAAGCATTGGCCGCGACGCATGATGCCGTCCAGCGCGCCGCCGCCGTTCCCGTTCCGGACCAGCGCCTCGGTGAACGTGTGTGCCTCGCTATTATGACGCGGCCCGGAAAGTCGGTCGATGCGCCGGAAATCCTCCAGCACCTCGACGATGCCGGGCTGTCGAAATACGACATGCCAGAATTCTTCCTGCGCGTCGATGAAATCCCTCTCACTGCCAGCGGCAAGATTCGCAAGCGCGATGTCAGCGACTGGATTGCCGACGGCCGCGTCACACCGGAACCTGTGCGCTTCCAAGCCAAGACACAATGAGCCACGCCCACAGCGATGCACTCGCGCGACTGCGAGAACAGATGGAAGGGCCGCCGTTCCATCACCTGCTGCGGCCGCAAGCTGTCGATGTCGATCCGGAAGGCGGGACCATCACCATCCGTCTTCAATTTCGCGATGAATTGGCGCGCGCCAAGAGCGACAGAGCCTTTCATGGCGGCGTCATTGCTTCGCTGATAGATCTTGCCGGCCACGCTGCCGTCGCCGTAAAGATCGGCCGCATGGCGCCGACCATCGACCTGCGTATCGACTACATGAGCCGGGCCGAAGGCGAGGCGATCACGGCCCACGCCAAATTGCTGAAGGCCGGCCGCTCAGTGGCACGGGTCGACATCGAAGTTTTTGATGCGCAAAACAGATCCGTTGCACTCGGCCGCGGTACCTACAGCACGATCTGAATACGGAAAACGGCGCAAGTCTGCCGCAGGTCTCACCTATTATCACGCTGTGTACTTATTGCTACAACTTTGCCGGACAGCTTTCGTTCGCCTCATGGGCACAAATGCCGGGTTTGCGGCAGCTTTTAACGGTGGCGGCCCGCCGTCGCTTGCGCAATATCATCTGCTGTATTAAAAACGAGATAGTTGTCTCACTCCGGATTTTTCCATGCGCGCTGCGATCGTCAAAGATTTTGGTCCAATCGCCAGCCACATGGCTGGAGACTTGCCCGACCCGACGGCGCGTGCCGGCGAAGTGCTCATTACCATCAAGGCAACTGCGGTCAATTTTGTCGACAGCCTTGTCGTCACTGGTAAGTACCAGTTCCTGCCGCAGCGCCCTTTCGCGCCGGGCAAGCTGCCAGCCGGCGAGATTGCCGCTCTTGGCGAAGGCGTTTCGGGCTTCAAGGTCGGCGACCACGTGCTCGCGCTCGCCGAGCAAGGCGGCTACGCGCAAAAGATCGCCGTCGACGCAAAGCAATGTTTCAAACTGCCGCCGACGATGAGTTTTGGCGAGGCCGCATCGATGGCGCTGGTTTACGATACATCCTGGTTTGCCTTACGCGAACGAGCGCGCATTCAAGCCGGCGACAGCGTGCTGGTCCTTGGCTCGACTGGGGGCGTGGGTCTGGCCTCTGTGCAACTGGCCAAGGCCATGGGCGCAAAAGTCCTGGCTGGTGTCTCCACCGCGGCCAAGGCACCGCTGGCTATGGAAGCCGGCGCCGACGATATCGTAGACTTGTCGCAGCCTAACCTGCGGGATTCGCTTCGCGAGCAAGTTTTCGCCAAGAATGGCGGCAAAGGTGTCGACATCGTTATCGACCCGATCGGCGGCGACGCCTTCGACGCCGCGTTGCGCGCGCTAGCTTGGCGCGGCCGCCTTGTCGTCATCGGCTTTGCCTCCGGTCGTATTCCAGAGGTGAAGGTGAACTATCTGTTGCTCAAGAACATTGAGGTGACCGGCCTTCAAGTCAGCGACTATCGCAAACGGATGCCGGAAATGATGGCCGAATGCATGCGGGAAATCTTTGCGCTGTACGAAGCCGGCAAACTGAAGCCTGCGACCTTCGAGACGCGCCCGCTCGACGCCTTCGCCGAAGCTCTGCAGGAAGTTGTCGACAGACGTGCGCATGGGCGTATCGTTCTCGAGCCCAATCCATGATCCATCGGAGAGACGGGTGACATTGCGCTACGATGAGATCGGCAACAGGCTTAAAGCCTACCGGCTTGGCTCCAATCTCAGCGCCGATGAGATCGCCAATCAGCTCGGCATCTCGCGCACCGCTTTGTATCGCTTCGAGAAGGGCGAGCTTGCCAAAATTGAGACCCTGGAACGGCTTGCCGAACTCCTCGGCGTATCGATCCCCACCCTGCTCGGCGTCGGCATCGAATACATCCCGTCTGCGGTCAGCTATTTCGAGCGCATGCGGCAGATCGAGGAGACCAGCGACCAGATCATCGTGCTGTCGGGTCCCATCTCGCTGCTGCTCTCGTCCGACAACTTCATGCTCACACTCGAAGAAGTACTGACTGAAAATGTAACCAAGAACGTAGCCAACAGGGAACGGGCGCTCAGCGATATTCCTAAGCTCATGGAGATCCTGCGGGCCCGCAAGGATGCCTATCGCCGCCGCCGCCCGGCCATCGTCAATCTGATGTCGGCGATGGAGATAGAGCGCTTCCTCCACCATGGACTGGTCGGCCGAAGCGGCTTGCCGGAAGAGGTTCTCGAACAGCGCCGCGCCTTGGCGCGAGAGGAACTCGACCATTTCGCCCAGCTTCTGGAGAACCCGCCGATTGGTGTCCAGATCGGCATTGTCACAGACACGCTTCCGCATACCGGCTTTCAGATTTTCCGCCAGCCGGATCGCAAGATTCTGGTGCTGAGTCCATTCCGACTAGGCGGCGAGCCGAACATTCGTGTCGGCGTGGCGATGATCACCTCCGCCCCGGATGCACTCTCCTTTCATGAAGCGTCCATTGACGAGATGTGGGGACGCGCCCTGAAAGGCCAAAACGCCGCAAATCTCGTGCGCCAGTTGCTCGCCAGTAAGCGGGTGCCAAATGACAATGAGGATTTCTCCAATCCTGGTAAAGCGCCGAAGCGCGGATCGCGCAATAAGCGGCCGTCCTTGATGTGACGGACGATGCCACGCCGGCCTTGTGATCGTTCACGAGGCCGCGCGTTGCCCATGCCAGAACTTTGGACATTATCGATGAACCTCAAAAAGCATAACCGCTACAATTATTCGCCGATCACTGAGCGGGCGGACTTCAAATGGCCCGGTGGCAAGCGCCTCGCTTTTTATGTCGCGCTGAATGTCGAGCATTTCAGCTTCGGCGAAGGCCTCGGCCATACGCCGACGGCACCCGGACCGCAGCCTGACGTTCGCAATTTCGGCTGGCGCGATTACGGGCTCCGCGTCGGCATATGGCGCATATTCGACATGATGGATGAACTCGGCCTGCCGATGTGCCACCTCCTTAATGCGTCGGTCTGCGAGGAGATGCCGCAGATCCCTGCGCGCATCGCCAAACGCGGCGACGAGGTGGTTGGCCATGGCTATACCAATTCGGAGCGGCAATCCGACATGGATGCGGCAACCGAGGCGGCCATGATTCGCCACGCGACCGACACGCTCGCCAAACATGTCGGCCGCCGGCCCTTCGGTTGGATGGGCCCCTGGATTTCCGAGACAGCGGTTACACCCGACCTGCTGCAGGAGTGCGGCTACACGTACCTCATGGATTGGCCCGCGGACGACCAGCCGTTCTGGATGAAAACGCGCGCCGGCCGGATTCTCTCGGTGCCCTACCCGATCGAGATCAACGACACGCCGACCATGCTGAGCCGCGCCCAACCGGCAACAGACTTTCATCGGATGATCATCGATCAGTTCAACGAAATGCTGCGTCTGTCGAAGGACCAATCGCTTGTCTTCGGCATTTCCCTGCACACATTCTGCAGCGGTCAACCATTCCGGCTTAGTCAGGTGCGACAGGCCTTGCAGACGCTCTTGAGTCATCCGGGCTTCGAAACGGTCTGGGTCACGACGCCCGGACAAATCGCGGACTACGCGGCCACACTCCCCGCCGACTGCGTGCCTTAATCGTTACAGCTCGATACGGGGCCCCTGCCCAAGCAGAGCAAAAACGCGCTGCGCGATCGCCAGCAGGCGATCGTCGGCAAAATGCGCACCGACGAGTTGGATGCCGACAGGCATGCCGCTTGGCCCGGCGTCGGTCGGCAAGGTCACGGTCGGTGTGCGCAGCTGCGTCCAAATGCTCTGGAATCGATGATGGCCTGTATGAGCCAGACCGAGCGGCGCTTCGCCATCGGCCGCCGGCGTCAGCAACACATCGACATCGGTAAAAAGCGCAGCAACCCGATGACGACAAAGCGCGACCTGTTCGAGCGCTTCGATATATTGCGCGCGCGGAATGACGAGACCATTGCGGATGCTTTTGCCTAACGCGTCAGTGATTTTATCGGCATGCGTGTTCCATTCCCAGGCCATGCCGCGGGCGCGCTCATAGTCATTGATGATCTCGCGCGTCCTCGGCAAGCCCTCGCAAGGCGGCGGCAGCGCAACATCGCACACGCTGAAGCCGACTTTCTCCAATCGCCGTGCCGCATTCTCAACCGCGTTGCGCGTCGCCTCGTCCGCGTCTTTCCAGGCATAGGTTCGGCACAGGCCAATCCGAATCGGCGCGTCAGCCGGGAGCCATTGCACCTTGGCGCTGTTGGTCAACACCTGCATAAACAACGCGGCATCTTCAACGGTCCTGACCATCAGCCCCATCGTATCGAGGCTTTCAGCGGCAGGTTTCACACCTTGGCGATTGATCAGGCCGAAAGTTGGCTTGTAGCCCACGATGCCGCAATAAGAGGCAGGCCGCTGCACGGAGCCACCGGTCTGCGTTCCAAACCCGAACGGCACCATAAAGTCGGCAACGGCAGCTGCCGACCCGCTCGACGAACCACCGGGCGTACGCGCCGCATTATGGGGATTGGTCGTGACGTTTGCGGCCGGTCCAGCAAACTCGCACGTTACGGTTTTGCCGACTATCAGCGCACCCGCCGCACGCAATTGCGCGACGCAGCCGGCATCGGACAAGGTGCGGTAACCGCGATAAATCGGTGAGCCCATCTGTGTCGGCATATCGGCGGTTTCGATGATATCCTTGACGCCAACCGGCACGCCGAAAAGCGGTCCGCGATTGGCTCGAGAGTCGAGGGCTTTTGCCTCTCGCAGCACCTGATCCAGATCAATGAACGCCCAGGCCTTGACAACAGGCTCACGGGCGGCGACCCGCGCCAGGCATTCCCGCGCCAGCGTTTCGCAATTGACCGTGCCGTTCAAGGTCAAGGCCACAATCTCGGTGGCGGACAATGTATTCAGCGGCTGCACGATATGGAAAGCTCCTCACGCCGTAGCAACCTGGGTGCGCCGTCATTGGCAATGCCGGGCAATGGGTGCGGGTTAAACACATTTTCGATCGTCGGCCGCACCTGCACTAATTTCCTCAAGATCGGCTAAATCTGGCGTTTCTGCCCTTCCCAGAACGGCTGTCGCAACATTTTCTTGTCGACTTTTCCGCTGGGCAACTGAGGCAACGCATCGACAAACTCGACCGAACGCGGCTTCTTGTAACTCGCAATCTTGCTCTTGCAAAAGGCGATGATTTCGTCGGCGCTCACCTCTGCCCCGCTCCGCCTGACGACGAAGGCCTTGACCGCCTCGCCCCACCGCTGATCCGGTACGCCAATGACTGAAACTTCCGCCACGTCGGGATGCGTCAATATCGCGCTTTCCACTTCGCGCGAATAAATATTCTCACCGCCCGATACAATCATATCTTTCTTGCGGTCAACAATAAAAACGAAACTTTCATCGTCGATATAGCCGAGATCGCCGGTGTGCAACCAGCCATTTCGCAGGATGCTCTTCGCCGAAGCAGCGCCCCAGTACCCTTGCATCATTGACGTTCCCGAGACCGCAATTTCTCCGATATCGCCGGTCTCGCAATCATTGCCCTCTGCGTCCACAATGCGAACAAAGGTATCCTGGCTCGGCTGCCCCGCCGATGCCAAACGCCCGGCACCTTCGCTATCGAGAACGTGTTGATAAGGCTGAAGGCACGTGGCGCCGACATACTCCGTCATCCCATAGATTTGCGTGAAAATCGGACCAAAGCGGCCGACGCCTCGTCTCAAGAGATCGTCGAGCATCGGCGACGACGAATAGACGATATTAGTCAAACTCGACGTATCGTATGTTTCGGATCCGTCAACCGATAGCAACTGATGAATCATGGTCGGCGCGGTGTGAATCTGAGTAATTTTTTCGTCGCGGATTGCAGCAAGCGACTGCACCGCGTCGAACCGCCGGTGCAGGACTGTCCTCGCGCCCACCACCGAATAGCCCAGATACATGATCGTCGCGCCGACGTGAAACAGCGGCATCGTAATAAGGACACGATCTATCGTCTTCGCATTCGTGTTGATACAGTTCGCGAGGGCTCCGGCCAGCAATCCACGATGGCTCAGCATCACGCCTTTCGGCACGCCCGTTGTTCCGCTTGTGTATATGAGACAAGCGGTATCGTCGGGACTTACCGCCGTTGCTGGGAACCCGGTAGATTCGCTCGTCAGAACATCCTCGTACGCCTCGGCCCATTCTGGCGCCTCGCCGACGCAAATTAGCCTCATCCCCGGCCGGGCCGCCCTCAGTCTATCAACCGTTTCGATGTACTGTTCCTCGAAAAGCAGCACCGCCGGCTCGCAGTCTGCAAGAATCCGGCTGAGCTCGTCCACGGCCAGACGCCAGTTCAGCGTCACTAGAATTGATCCCGACAAATAGGCTGCACCCATTGTCTCGATATATTCGATGCTATTTTGCGACAATATCGAGACTCGCGCCTGATTCGGGAGGCTGCTCCTTAAAGCGCTGGCGAGCCTGTGCATGCGAGCAGCAATGTCCGCGTGAGTGTACTCCCGACCATTGTACGATACTGCAGACCGCCGCGGATAGAGCCGCGCATTTCGTTCAAACAATGCGCCGAGAGTCGACGAAAGAGGCATGGCCGTTTCTTCCCGTCGGAACAAAATTCCGCATTTGACCAGTTAGATTACCCGCGACCGCCCCCGGCCTCGGATTCCTTCTTGAACCATTCGATGATCTCGGTTCCGGTCGCAAGCCACACGCCGTCATTGGCCGCAATCTCCGCCAAAGCGCGGTTAAGATATTTAATCCGGAAGGGGTGACCGATAATAAACGGATGCAAGCAAATCGACATGACGCGCGGAGACTTCTTGCCTTCTTCGTAAAGGACCTCGAATTGATCCATGATCATGCGATAGAATTCATCTGCGGATTTTTTCAAATCTAGGAATGCGCAAATGTCGTTTATCTCAAGCGAGTACGGTATCGAATACATTTTGCCCGCCGTCGTCCGCATCTGATACGGAAGATCGTCGTTACACCAGTCTGCGACAAATTCGACGCCCTCCTCCGCCAGGATATCAAGCGTATTGAAGCTTTCCGTCAGGGCCGGCCCGAGCCAACCCTTTGGCCGGCGCCCCGTCGCCTGAGAAATCTTGTGGAGCACACCTTTAACAATTCCCTGTTCTTCGGCCTTGTCCTGCGAATTCAGGAGTGTCGAATTATTGGTGCCATGCCCCATCCAGTCCCACTTCAGCTTGAGACCCTCTTCGATAATTCGCGGATAGCGGTCACAAACGTCGGAATTCAGCGCAACCGTGCCACGAATTCCGTGTCGCTCCAGCGCCTCCATCAGCCGCCAAATTCCCACCCGCACCCCGTAGTCGCGCCAACCGTAGTTCAGCACGTCCGGCACAAAGGGCGCGGTGAAAGGAACCAATGACGTCGAAGGTCTATCGAACAGAAAGTGCTCGATGTTCGGCACGACCCAAAGGGCCACGCGGGCGTTACCGGGCAGGCGCAGATTCGGTCGATCTATGATCGGGGAATAATCAAATCGATCGTGGTGCATAACGGCTCCATTCACTGCGTGGGGGCGATCCGGCTCGTTCAATCCATTTCGGATTTAAGCTTGCCGTCGAGCTTGTCCGGCAGCAAAGCGGCAATCCTCGCTTTTGCGATCTTGCCTCCCTCGCTGCGCGGCAATTTATCGGCAAAGAATATGCGACGGGGAACCTTGTAAGGCGCGATCAAGCCGCGACAATGCTCAATCAGATCCGCTTCGGAAACGCTGCTTTTCACGACGACGACGGCAGCAACTTCTTCGCCCTTCTCGCCAATGTGCCAGCCGACGACAGCCGCATCGACAACGGCTTCATGCATGAGAATGCTGGACTCAACATCACCGGGATAGATATTGACGCCGGCCCGCAAGATCATGTCTTTTGATCGCCCGACGATGAAGACGTACCCCTCTTCGTCCACGCGACCGAGGTCGCCCGGCAGAAATCGTCCGCCGTGGAAGGATTCGGCAGTGGCCTGGGGGTTTTTGTAGAAGCCACTCGGCACCGCAGGCGTATCGAAACTGATGCGCCCGATTTCGCCTTGCGGCAGCGGGTTATAGTTGTCGTCGAGAATCTTGACGTCGCTCAGGAATGCCGGCTTTCCAACCGAACCAAGCTTCCGGTCTTCGTGTTGCGGCGTCAGGTAGCATATGACGCCCGCTTCCGTCGTGCCGTAACTCACGTAAAGATTGGGCGTCAACGCCTGGCGTACGCGCCTCACCTCCTCTTCGTAGAGGGGCGCCGCGCCGGAAATGAGGGCTCGCAGTTTTGGAAACAGAACCCCTTCCGGATTCGATAATTTCAACAGCCGGCGGATAATCGTCGGCACCAGAAACACCGAATTCACATTTCTCCGGTTGATTTCTAGCGCCAATTCCGCCGCTTCATAAGGCGGCGTATACATAACCACCGTCGCCCCCATCATCAGATGCTGGAGCGTAATGTTGCGGCCGGCGCCAAAATACATCGGTAGCGCGCACATATTGACGTCGTCCTGCGTCGACGATACCGCCATCGATTCATAGAAGAACCGCGCCATGTACAGGCCGTGGGTTACTAGCGGGCCTTTTGGTGTGCCCGTGGTCCCAGAAGAAAGAGACAACATGACCGGGCTGTCGGCCGTCGTGCTCCAGCCTGTCACAGCTGGCGCGGCCATTGCAGCAGTCTGCCAAGCCTGGTCGATGACGATCGAGCGCGTTTTCTCGACCGGAACAAAAGGCGTATCTGTGATGATCAACTTTGCTTGGAACGCGGCCGCGACGGCGCGACGCTCCGCGGCAGTCCAACGAAAATCGAACGGCAGCAGAATCGCACCTAGGCGCATCAGTGAAAATATGATGACGATCAGTTCGATCGTATCCTTCATCGACACGCCGACAATCTGGCCGGCCGCGACCCCCTGCTCCTTCAATGCGCCGGCGAAACGCTCTACATGCAATTCGAGCATTTGATAGTCAATTTGTCGGTCGCCGTCGATCACAGCGGTGTGGTGCGGACGACGCTCCGCGTTGTTGATTAGACAGTAAGTGACGTTATCGATTTTCATAGACCCATCTCATTGGCGATGAGGTCCCGTTGCAGCTCATTCGTGCCTTCTCCGAAAGTATAGAGCCTGGCATCACGCCAATGCCGCTGCATATCGCTCTCCGCAGAATACCCGAAGCTTGCCATAATCTGCATGCCATGCCTCGACACAAACTCCAGGGCCTCTGAGGCGAGAACCTTTGTCTGGGCTGTCTCTTTCCTAAATGGACGTCCGGCATCGACCAGCCAACTCGAGTAGTAGAGCATCAGCCTCGCCTGATCGATTCGTGTCTGCATATCGACCAGCCGATGGCGAATGACCTGGAAATCGGCAATTCGTCTATTGAACTGACGCCGTTCAATCGCGAAAGCCTTGGCCGTCTCCAGGGCAGATTGCGCAATTCCGATGGCTAACGCGGCCTGTGCGGTCCGACTGTATTGGAGGGTCTTGAGCATATTGCTCATGCCCTTTCCTTCTTCACCCATAAGAGCCGTCTCGGCCACCTCGACGTCTTCGAAGCCAATGTCCCACGATGACATACAGTTGTTTCCAACCTTGTCGAGACGGGACATGCTGATTCCGGGAGTATCCCTGGGTATCAAAAAGGTCGAGAGACCGACCTTGCCTTTGCTTCCTTTGGTAGTGCGGCACATGGTCAGCAGATAGTCGGCCGTTCCGGCCATGCTGATCCAAATTTTTCTGCCATTGATTCGCCAGCCGCTGCTGGTTTTCGTGGCCGAGGTCATCGCGGCCCCTGCGTCGCTGCCGGCGCCCGGTTCGGTCAATGCAAATGAAAAACTAAGCTCGCCGCGAATTGCGCGCGGCAGCAATTCGCGTTTCTGTGCCTCGCTTCCGTACTTGAGAAGGGATGTCCCGCCGAAGTCGGCAAGCTGCCCATAGACGATCGCAGCAATCGCTCCATGTTGGGCGAGTCGCTCCTGCACAAGAACGACGGTCAGCCGGTCGGCATTCAGGCCGCCATATTCCTCAGGGAACGGCAAAGCCAAAAGTCCGGCCTCGGCGAAAACCGGAAGCATATCCTTGCAATCCTGGTGGGCAGCATCGCGACGACGAATTTCCTCGGGCGGATAATGGCGCTGCATGAGCCGATCTACCGTATCTAGGATTTGCAGTTGGTCGCTGGTGATCGCAAAGTCCATAGAAAGCCTTTCGCAGCAAATGTAACAATCGGACGCCGCCCATCAATCAGACACCGAGCCTCAAAAAATGGGACGGGATCGACCCGGCCAAGTCTGTTGACCTTCTCACCGCTCATGAACTATTGCTCCCCAGCATAGCGTTCTGGACACAGGTGAAGATCTTGAAACAGCCCACCTCCAAGTCGACGAAAGCCACAAGTGAGTTCTACGTTGGAGCTTCACTGCGGCATACCTATCGGTTCATTTATCAGAAGATGCAGGAACGGCTGGCGCCCCACGATATTTCCATGGGTATGTTCTATTTTTTCATGTGGCTCTGGCGCGAGGACGGCCTCACCCAAAAAGAGCTTGGCGACCGCGTCGGCACTCTTGGACCAGGTACCGTTGAGCAGCTGCGCAGAATGGAAGCACGAGGCTTCATAAAGCGAACGCCCTCGAAAATTGACCGGCGCAAGATTCATGTATTTCTAACTCCGAAAGGTCGCGCCTTGAAGAAGCAGATTGTGCCCATAGCTCAAGAGGTCAATGATTCTGCCTTGCAGGGGATCGGTCCCGCCGAGGTTAAGGTCCTGCGAGCTTGCCTTTGGCAAATTAGACAAAACTTCAGGGCCAGCCGCCCAGTTCACGGCAAAGCGACGGCGCGCGATCCCGACAAAGCGGCGTGAAGTAGCCATCGCGTCAGGTCCCCAGATAAGCTTCGCGGACTCGCGGATGTTCGGCGAGCACCTTCGCCGTTCCTTCAAGTACGATCTTGCCGTGTTCGAGAACGTAGGCGCGTGTCGAATAGGCCAAAGCCATTGCAGTGTTCTGTTCGACGAGCAACACCGTCATTCCCTGCTTGTTAATCTTCGCGATGCGCTCATAGACTTCTTCGGACAGCATCGGCGCAAGGCCAAGCGACGGCTCATCGAGTAGCAACACACGGGGACGCGACATGAGCGCCCGACCGATTGCGAGCATTTGTTGCTCGCCCCCGGACAAGGACCACCCGAGCTGCCGTGCCCGCTCCTTCAATCGCGGAAACAGCTGGTAAACGCGATCCAGATCTTCATCGTAAGCGACGCCAAGGCGTTTCCACGCCGCGGTCGCTACCGTCAGATTTTCGAGGACCGTTAGCCCCGGAAAAATACGCCTTCGCTCTGGAGCCTGCGCTACGCCGGCCCGTACGCGCCGGGAAGGCGAAAGATGATCGATGGAACTTCCGTCCAGCGATACGGTTCCAGATGTCGCTGTCAGTCCCGAAATGGCGCGCAGCAATGTGGTCTTGCCGGCCCCGTTGGCGCCCAACAAAGATATAATTTCGTTCGCCTCAACGTGTAGCGAAACCTCCGAAAGCGCTTTAACGCTCCCATAAGAGACAGAGATGTCGTTGCATCTAAGCATGTTGGATGCCCCGCCGCCCAAGATAGGCTTCCGCAACGACGGAAGATTTTTGTGTTTTCTCAGTCGTGCCTTCAAATATCTTGCTGCCGAAGTTGAGAACGACCACGTGGTCGGCCACTTTCATAACTAGCCCCATGTGATGTTCGACGAGCAACATTGTCAGGCCACGGCCTCGCAATTCTTCGAGATATAACGCAAGATTTTCGCGTTCCACGGAGTTGAGTCCGGCCGCGGGTTCATCAAGCAACAGCACATCAGGCGATCCCGCCAGAGCACGGACCATCTCAACTTGGCGTTGCTTACCGTAAGGCAACTCTGTCACAAGGCGATCCGCATCGGCCAAAAGCCCGAATTCGTCGAGCAAATCCCGGACACGCCGCCGAAGATTCACCTCTTCAGTTCGCCATCGCAGCCCACGCCTGACGACATCGAATACACTCGCCGCCATTCTGCTGCTGTTTCCTATCTGAGCATTCTCGAAAACAGACATTCGGCTGAACAATCGGCCATTTTGAAATGTCCGCACCATGCCAGCCTTCGCCAACCGGTGCGGCGGCCGAGCCGTCACATCCTTACCATCGAGAAGAATACGGCCCGCGGTAGGGGTCACGAATCCGCAAAGAAGATTGATCGTCGTACTTTTTCCGGCGCCGTTCGGCCCAATCAGCGCGGTAATCTTTCCGCGCTCAAGCCGCATGTCGAGGTTGGACACGGCCCGGAGGCCGCCAAAGTGGCATTCGAGTCCCACGGTCTCGAGAAGAATCTTCCGTTCCATCTCACCGGTCCTTCGACATGGCGAGCCGCCAACGGGACCTGAGCGACCCCATAATGCCATTCGGCATAATGATGAGAACGCCCAGCATGAGAAGTCCGAACACGGCCATGTAGCCGCCGCCGACAAACCTCAACCACTCGGGCAAGTAGCTCAAGACGACGGCGCCCACGATGGCGCCAAGGATCGAGAACTCACCGCCGACAATCAGCATCGATAAAAGGATGATCGAGCGCCCAAGAGAAAAATCGTCCGGCGATATGAAGCCGCTGTAATGCGCATAGAGGGCGCCGCTTAAACCGCCGTAGCCGCTACAGATGACGAATGCCAGCGTTTTAGTTCGCGCAACGTTGATTCCCGAAGCAGCGGCCGCCAATTCGTCATCACGGACTGCAACCATCGCCCTGCCAATATGCGACGTTCGCAACAGACTTGCGATTAGCGCACAAACGATCAAAGCAGCCACCGCAATGTAAAAGAACTCAAGTTCGGAACGCAAAGGCGTGCCTATACGCAGCAGCGGAATTCCGCCGATTCCGTCATAACCGCCGGTCATCGATATCCAGTTGCGAATGATGACTTCGAAGCTGACGTTGAATCCGACTGTTATCAGCGCCAAATAGTGGCTTTTCGTCCGGTGCATTGGATATGCAAGCAACGCGCTGATCAGCGTCGTCGCAGCCGTGGCAATCAGAACCGTTATCCATGGACTCAGCCCCGTCCGTAACACCAGCACAGCTGAAAAATAGGCTCCAATCCCGACGAAAGCCCCCTGCGCCAGATGGATCATCCCCGCCAGGCCGAACGCGAAGTAAAGACCAATAACCGAAATTGCTGCCAAAATGGCGAGGATCGCCAAACGCAAATCATAGTCGGAAAGAAACGTAGCGATTCCCAATATTGCGAGCACGACGGCTAAAATGACGACCCGAAATTCGATAGATGAACCGGGCATTATTTAACCCCGTTCACTGATGCGTTCGCCGAAGATTCCTCTCGGCTTGAACAGCAAAAATGCAATCATTACGCCGAATACAACGACGTCCTTGTACTTCGTAGAGATATACGCAGCGCTGAAAGTCTCGTTCAAGCCGACAATCAGGCCTCCAACGATCGCCCCTGGGATACTCCCGAACCCGCCAATGATGGCCGCGGCGAACGCCTTGAGCGCGACGGAATCCCCAACGTCAACGTCGACCAGCCACAGCGGCGCCAGCAACAGCCCGCCGACTCCGGCGAAAACCCAGGTTAGGGCCCAAGTGAATCCCAGAACCGCAGTCGTCTGAATTCCCATCAAACGCGCCGCCTCTATGTCCTGCGCGATCGCGCGCATTTGCACACCGAGGCTGGTATAATTGAGGAAAATATAGAGACCTCCGATTAAGGCGGAGGAAACGACTGCCGCAAAAATGGAATGTGTTGGCACGACGATGCCGCTAATATTCAAGATGCCCTCTCCTACCGGAGAAAACCCTTTGGCTGGCAACGGGCCAAATCCCATCAAGGCAACATTCTGAAGAAAGATGCCGACGGCAATTGTGCCAATCACCACGGTCGAAATTGACCGGCTTTGAAGGGGCCAATACGCGGTAATGGCGAACACAATTCCCATAGCGGCCATGCTGACAAGGGTCGCAGTATAAATTCCGCCGACACCCAGAGAACCTATCGCGGCAAACGACGCGCCGACGACGGCGCCGACCATCACCAATTGGCCCGTCGCGAAATTCACGACACCTGTCGTCTCGTAAACGAGCTGAACGCTGATAGCCATGATTGCATAAATGCACCCTACGGCCACACCGTTCAGCGCGAGCTGCGCGAACTGCTGAATAGCTAAGTCCAAAACGACACCTCGTGGATTGAGCTCATACTCAGCAAGGTTCGCGCAGCGATACGTTTGCGCCGTTTACTTGTCGGTGACGTTCTTCACGACCCGGACTGCCTTCTTGCCCGGGATGAATTCGACGATCGAGACGGCATGCAGCATGTCACCGTTGGCACCAGCTCCGAATGTCCCGGTGACGCCTTTGTAGTTCTGAAGGCCAGCCAGATAGGCTCGGATCTTTTCGCGATCCGGACCAACCTTCTTCAAGGCCTCCGCGACCATCATGGCACCATCATAATACACCGAACCAAAGCCATCGGGCGGCACCTTAAAGCGAGCGGTGAAATCATCGACGAATTTCACGCTTTTTGGCCCGTTCGGATTCGCTTCTCCAAATACCGCATCGGCTACGCCAATGACGTTCTCGAGGTCTTCGAGAGCGATGAGGCTAAGCATCGAGTCTTCGTTCACCGAGGTCACCGACACCATGGGGATCCCCGTCAAGCCAAGCGCCCTGCGCTGCTTGATGATAAGAGCCTGATCGCGAATGTATCCGAAGACAACAAGCGCTTCAGCACCGGAGTTCTTCACCTTCTGCAATTGCGGAGCAAAGTCCGTATCGCGAATGTTGTGCGTCTCAGTGGCAACGACCTCGCCGCCCCGCTCGACAATTTTCTTACGAAGCAATTCGGCTATCGCGTTTCCAAATTGGTCTTGCACGTTGATGATTGCAATCTTCTTCTTCTTCAAGACGCCCATCGCCGCTTCGGCTGTGGCTGCCGCGCGCAGCGCGTCGTTGGCGCGAAGTCTGAACATGTAGGGATTATTCTGCTCGCCAATGGTGACGCCACCTCCGCCATACATTACCGCCACCTTGGCCTTCTTCACTTCCGGCTCGGTCGCCAAGTTCTGCACGGTGAAGCTGCTTAAGAATATGAATGGCAGCTTCGCTTGATCGAGCTTCAAAAATGCGTTTATCGCGACGCTGTTTGAGACTTGCGTATCCTCGGTCTGGAAGCGGATTTTTTTGCCATTGATCCCGCCAGCCGTGTTGATGTCATGCTCCGCGAGTTGGAGCCCCTGAAGGGTCTGCAGGCCGGCCCCCGCAAATGGACCAGTGATTGGAAGAGCGGCTCCGACAACGATTTCTTCCTGGGCAACTGCCACCGAGCCGGCGAGCATCACCAAGAAAGCCACTCGAGCGCTAGTACGCACTAAACTCTTGATCATGACTTTGTCTCCTTCAAGCTGTTGAATTCAAGCTTCCGGCAACAAACCTGCTTAGTCGCTTTCTACTTCTGCAGACGATCGAGATTGAAAACGCGGTAGGCGTTCTCACGCATAATTTTCTTCAGCGGTTCGGGACGAAAATTGAGTTCTTTCACGTCGTTAACTGCGCGAATTGGATCCACCACCGTCCAATCGGTCCCGAACATGAACTTGTCTTGGCCATACGTGTTAGCGAAGTGGACGATGTCGGCTGGCCAGTGTTTCGGCGCATAGGCGTCACCGCCGATGTAAATATTCTTATGCTTCCAGGCCATTGCGATCATTTCTTGGGTCCACGGAACGCCAAGATGCATGCCGATCAAGCGAAGCTCAGGGAAGTGAATCGCAACCCGATCCAGCGTAATCGGATTTGCAATCGACGGGAGCCGCCTGTCCTGCTGATAGATTAGATTCTGTCCGACCTGCAGCATGATCGGAATGTCGAGCTCGATACACTTTGCGTATATCGGAAAGATGTACGGATGGTCCGGGGCGATATCAAACCAATGCGGGTAGTAGTGAGCGCCGATAAACCCAAGCTCCTTAACCGCGTATTCGAGTTCATAGAGTTGCTTCATGCCGAGAGTGGGATCGATGCCGGCCAGGCCGGAGAACCGATCCGGATAGTCGCGGCAAACCTTGGCAACGCGGTCATAAGGAATATGGACCGACCCACGCATACGGAGGTCACCCATTCGCGCGGCAGCAAGAAAAGTCCGCTCGATTCCCGCCTTATCTTTCTTCTCGATGTACTTCTCAATCGGCAGGCCGTTCCAAACCTCAGGATCCAGACGAACCTGAGTTTTGAAATGCTCGTCAACACTCTCGTAACCGTCGGCCACAATGTCCGGCGTATGGAGATTTGCGACAAGGTCAATGTACCCGGACATTTACACTCCCAAAATATCGTTCGGTCCCGAACTATTTTAGAAGCCGTCGCGACGCGGTGTCAATGACTATTCTCCGCAGAGACTGAAGCCGAGGGCGCAGCAAACGATCGTTGAAACGCCCAGTGCGTTGGCAACGTGGACCATCCCGCGCGGGACGCTCTGCCTATTGGAATGCTGGCGTAAGAACAGACACTGCGTGGCCATATTTTAGACAGCAATGGCTGCCGTCATTGCGTGTCCGCCAAAAGGCAGCAAACATTGCTGGTTTTCAGCTTTGCGTCGCACAATGCGACGTCAGCACAAGCGCCCAACGCTATTTCGCGGTGGCAGGTAAGTTAGGAAAGAGATTGTCAGGCAGAGAGGTTAAGTGGCGTGTGATCTCGGAAGACGGCAAAACGTCTGCGTACTTTGCGTGCATATCACACAGGCTCACGGCATGACTGGCCTCGCTCCTGTCGAAGCAGCCATCCTCCACGACCGTAACCTTTAGATTGTAATTGAATGCATCCAATACCGTGGCGCGAACGCACCCACTAGTCGTTGTGCCGGCAACGATCAGGCTGTCGCAATTCAGAAGCAACAGGTAGCTCAGGAGATTGCTTCCAAAGAAGCCGCTTGGTTTCTGTTTCTCGACCACCAGATCTTGGGGACGCGGCGCCAGCTCGCCGACAATTTCATTGAACCCCGAGTTGCTCTTCGGCAACGAAACGGCTTCCGCTGTTCGGCTATTTTTCCAGGCCCAACCGCCTGCGTCCCAATTATCGCTACGGCCGAATCCCTTTGTGTATATGACGGGCATCCGTTTCGATCGGAACAACTCCGAGAGCGGCTTGATGACTGCGATCGCATCCCAGCTCTCGGCACCGCAAGAACTGCTCCAGCGCTTAATCGAGTCGAGTATCGGCTCCGGCCTGTCACCTGTGAAACCGTAGCAGACATCAATGACGAGCAACGCTGGACGCTTTCCGTATCCAGCAAGCTCTCCATAACCCGCCGCGGCGAATACCGCCCTATCTCTGGGCGTTAAAAACTTGTCCCAAATACGCTCCATGCACTCATCCCTTTTCGTTCGATGCTACTTTTGCGTTGCGCCTCACGAGTGGCAACGCCGACAAGTTTGACATTATTTTCGTATTTTGTTAATATTTTGGTACAATACGCAAAATTGGCCGTTCCTGGTTTTTGATGTATCAGCCTGTCGCGGATGCATCATACCCCAGCAGAAGATGCGGCGGACGTCTGAAGCGTCGCCGCCGAAGAAGACATCAAGGCGCTTGGAAGGGTTAGAGCAAGCATGACAAAGGCATTAGCGGACGCTCCCCCTTCGCCGGATGATAAAATCGCCTTGTTTGCGGGGATTGTCGGCAAAGAATATGCGCGCGCCAGTGATGACCTGCGTCGGGAGTTTTCCCAAGATCTCATTGACTGGGAGGCAAGCGCCCGCGTCGCGTTAGTTGTCAGCCCGGCCAACACGAATGAGGTCGCGGCTGTCGTTAAATTGGCCGGGCAACTCAACTTGGCTATCACTGTCCGCGGCGCGGGCCTTTCATATACGGGTGGATATCTGCCGCAAGCGGACGAAACCGTAGCCATTGACCTCACGCGGCTCGATGAGATTACCGCTCTAAGTGAAGACGACCAATACATAACGGTCGGTGCCGGAGCTACTTGGCAGCAAGTCTTCGATGCTGCCAAAAGCGTCGGTTTGCGGCCTGTTATGCACGGGCCGATATCCGGCAGCCACGCGACAGTTGGCGGCGCCGCATCGCAGAATTTACTCGGGCGACTAGATAGTTTTTTGGGCTTCGAGATCGTGTTGGGGGACGGCCGGATCGTCACCACTGGCTCAGGAGCTATGAAGAAACTGCCCTCACCCCATTATCGCCATTACGGGCCGGACCTAACTGGCCTCTTTATCGGCGATACTGGTGCATTGGGTATCAAAACTAAGGTGACGCTGAAGCTTGAAAAGCCCCCACACGGTCTTGCAATGGCGGCTTTCTCCTTTCCATCACTGAGTCAAATGGTGGAATCGATCCTTGCAATTGCCCGCCTGAACATTGTGCCCCGTCTTTACGGCATGGACCCGCTGAAGTCTCGAACGGCGACGAAGGTGACCATCGTCGAGGCCGGGCGTACGCTCTCGTCGATTGCGTCTGGACGAAACTCGCTGATGAAAGGTCTTGTTGACGCGGCGACCGTGGTCCGCGCTGGGCGCGGCGCCTTAGACGCGGCTGATTGGGTTTTGCATGTTCACGCCGAAGGCGTGAACGACGACGCTGCACAGGCCAGCATCCGCTTGATTCGCGACATCTGCTGCAAAAATGGGCTGGAGCTTCCCGCTACCGTGGCTATCGCCTATAATGCTCGTCCCTATTCCATTCGCGGCCTTGTTGGTATCCAGGGTGAGCGGTTCGTACCGATCAACGCTATTTTCCCCTATTCGCGCGCAGCGGCGGTCGCATCGCGGATTGAACAATTTTTCGCTGAACACAAACCCGTGTTTGACGAAAATGACATATCTACCAGCTGCATTGCCTCGGCGGAACAGGGCGTATTTCTGCTGGAACCCATGTTTTACTGGGCAGATGAATTGGGGCCGATTCACCAGCGCCATTTGCCGGCCGACAAATTCGCCAAGCTGAATAAAAACAAACGCAATATTGACACGCGTAACGTGGTTATCGGCCTGCGAGAGAAGTTGCGAACCATCTTCTTTGAGTTCGGCGCATCACATCTGCAGATTGGAAAGTACTACGGCTACGAAAAGGCAGTCGCACCCGAGACCTACGATCTGCTAACCGCTATCAAAAATTCGTTTGACCCGGCAGGTCGGCTCAATCCAGGCAATTTCGGGTGGCCGAAGAAACCGCAATAGCGAAAGCCGGTCAAAAAACCGCCCAGGCATTAGCGGCATGCCTATTTCATTCCATCCGCGCCGGCACGCACAGCCTTCATGATATTCTCGTACCCAGTGCACCGGCACAAGTTCGACGACAGAAGATCGCTCAGTTCTTCGTCGGTCAGGTCCGGATTCTTTTCGAGTACGCCGACTGCCAGCATCAGGAATCCCGGCGTGCAGAAGCCGCACTGCAGGGCGTGATGCTTCATAAAGGACTCCTGTAGCGGGTGGAGTTGTTCGCCCTGCTGCAACCCTTCAACCGTGCGAATGCTTTGGCCTTCTGCCTGGACCGCGAACATCAGGCACGAGCGCACCGGATTTCCGTTCACCAGTACCGTGCAAGCGCCACACACCCCGTGCTCACACCCAATGTGTGTGCCGGTTTGGCCGCATTCTTCGCGAATGGCATCCACCAGGGTCCGGCGCGCCTCCACATTGATGGTGTACTCGGTGCCGTTAATCTTCAGCGTGATTTCGCGGCGGTCCGTCACGCTGCTAGCTCCAGCGCCTTCTGCGTCAAATCTCGGACCAAATTGCGGCGATATCTGGCGGTATTGTTGATGTCTTCCATGGGGTCTATCGCAACGGCCGCGGCCTCGGCAGCCGCTACAAAAGTTGCTTCACAGGGGGCGCGCCCTTGCAGAACGGTTTCTGACTCGGAGATACGGCGAGGGTACGTCTCGGCACCGCCGATGGCAACGCGCGGCTCTACGATGACCGTGCCCTCGAGCCGGTAAGTCACGAGCGCCATGGCGATCGCAAAATCGCCCTGCCGCCGGCTGAATTCAATGAAGCCGGTTCTGGTATCATCGGCGAGCATCGGCAATTCGGCCGCGATCAGCAGTTCGTCTTCCGCCATTGAGGTCGCCATCACACCTTGATAAAGTTCAGCGGCCGGCACACGTCGGGTGCCGCGCGGACTGCGCAGCACAGCAACGCCATCAAGTGCCGCCATGACGCAGCACCACTCCGAAGCCGGATCGGCATTTGCGACGCTCCCGCAGAATGTGCCTCGCGTACGAATCGGAAGATGCGCGATGTTGCGAACGACCTTGCGCAATAACGCGCCAGTCGCGCCGGTCAAGGCATCGCTATCGAACGCGCAGTGGCGCACACAGGCGCCGATCCTAACAACCCCGTGATCGGCCGACAGCTTGGCCAGTTCTTCGATCCCGTTGATATCGATCAGGTGCGAAGGCCGCGCCATGCGGAAGGCCATAGTCGCGACCAGGCTTTGGCCGCCAGCTAGGATGCGCCCATCCTGCGGGGCCAATTCGTCCAAAAGAGACACGGCTTCATCCACCGATTTTGGCGCGTGGTAGGCAAAAGAAGCGGGTTTCATTGGGCGGACCTAATCTGCTCCAAACGTCATGGCACCGATATCAATTGATCGATTGTAATCTTTTTATTGCAATTTAGAAAGGGAAGTTTCAGAATCCGGGATCGCCACATGCATCTGCAATAAGGTCATTTTTCCTTTTCCAGCCATCGTAGCCAACCTTTTAATGTTGTGGCCCGGGCCACTTTGTATTAAAAATGGGATAGTCTTTCTCTAGGGTTAGCATGCGCGCAGCCATCGACAAAGAACTCGGACCGATTGCGAGCAGCCGTGACCTTGCCGCCGCCGGGCAGGTTCCGGGCCGACAATGCCTTCAATCTTCAAGCATAAGCAGGCAAGCGAAGCGCGGCGCAATACGCCGTTCTCTGCGCATATTTAAGCAATGAAAAAATCCGCTTCGGGAACGTCGACGTCTGCCACAAAGACATTTGGACAATCGACTGCGCGGCTTGAGGATCGCGACCTGTTATGCGGCAAAGGGCGATTTGTCGCGGATATAAGGCTGCCAGGCACCCTGCACGCCGTCTTTGTTCGGAGCCCGCACGCCCATGCCAAGATCGTTTCGATCGATAAGAGCGCAGCGCTCGCCCTCCCCGGCGTCGTCGCGGTTCTAACCTGTGACGATATCCGCGCGGCGGCAACGATCGATCGCCTCATCGTCGCCCTGCCGGACAAGACCTACAAGCAGCAACGCGACCGCTACATTCTTGCCGCCGGCGAGACCGTCTATGTTGGCGAGGCGATTGCCATGGTCGTCGCCACCGATGCCTACCTTGCGGAAGACGCCGCCGGCCTCGTCGAAATCGAGTTCAAGCCTTTGGAGGCAGCATTCGATTGCCGCATTGCGCTTGAACCGGATGCCCCGCGTGTCCATAGCGATGCGCAAAGTAATCTGGTTGCCGAATTTGCCACTGCCTACGGCGACGTCAACGCCGCATTTGCCGGCGCAACGCATGTCTTCAAAGACTCCTATTGGATGCATCGTGGCTGTGCGACCTCCGTCGAATGCCGGGGCTGTATCGCTTCCCAAGACGACGTCGACGGCAAGCTGACGCTGTGGAGTTCAACCCAGACACCTCTGGTCGGCGCGCGCATTCTCGCCGAACTGCTCGGGCGGGAGGAAACCAGCGTGCGCGTGGTGGCGCCAGACGTTGGAGGCGGATTCGGACCCAAGCTTGTATTCTATCCGGAAGAAGCCGCGGTCGCCATCGCGGCGGTGACACTTGGCCGCCCAGTGAGGTGGATCGAAGACCGCCGCGAGCATTTTATCTCAACCACGCAGGAGCGTGATCAACACTGGGACGCGGAGATCGCTCTCAACGCCGATGGCAAGATCCTCGGCGTGCGCGGCTCTCTGCTGCACGATCATGGCGCCTATACCGCGCGTGGGCTTACGGTGCCTCAGGGTTCGGTCGCCGCGCTGACGTTACCTTACATCGTGCCCGCCTACCACATGGCGGTGAAAGTTGTTCTCACCAACAAAGTTCCGGTCACGCCGGTGCGCGGCGCCGGCCAGCCGCAGGGCGTTTTTGTGATGGAGCGTCTGCTCGACCGGGCCGCCAGAGAATTGAAGATTGACCGCGCCGAGATTCGCCGACGAAATCTCGTACCAGCCAGTGCAATGCCTTATAAAAAGGACTTTGTGACGCGGGGCGGCATCCCGATCGTTCTGGATTCCGGTGATTATCCTGCATGTCAGGCAGACGCCCTTGAACGGGCTGGCTGGTCCGACTTCCCAAAGCGGCAAAGCGAAGCGCTCGCGGCTGGCCGCTATCTCGGCATCGGCCTCGCGAATTTTGTCGAGGCAACAGGCCGCGGTCCCTATGAGCAGGTGAGCGTGCGGATAACAGCCACCGGAACGATCGAGGTTGCAACCGGTGCCGCGGCCATGGGCCAAAGCACCAAGACAATGCTTGCGCAAGTCGTCGCCGAACAGCTGGGCGGCTCAATGGAGCGCGTTGTCGTCACTACGGGCGATTCCGGTAAAGTATCGATGGGATTTGGGGGGTTCAACAGTCGGCAAACGGTGATGGCCGGTTCGTCAGCGCACGTCGCGGCCGTCCGGGTGCGAGAGAAAGCCTTGCTCGTAGCCAGCCATCTGCTTGAGGTCGATGTCGAAGATCTCAGCATCGATGACGATCATATCGCGGTCAAAGGCGCCGCTGGCATGAAAATTTCACTCGGCCAGATTGCCAAGACTATGGCGGGCTCCGCTGGCTTTGTGCTGCCGGGTAACCTGTCACCTGGACTGGACGCAACGGAGAACGTCGTCATCGACGCTATGACTTACGGCAATGGCTCAGCGGTCGCCGAGGTCGAGGTCGACATCAAGACAGCGACCGTGAAGATCATCAACATCGCCTTTATCCATGACGCCGGCACGATCATCAATCCGATGGTCGCCAACGGACAGATTGTCGGAGCCATCGCCCATGCCATCGGCAATACGCTTTTTGAGTGGATGGGGTACGACGACGAAGGCCAGCCAGTGACGACGACTTTAGCGGACTACTTGCTCGTGACCGTCGGCGATATGCCCAGGCTCGACATTGGCCACCGCGAGTCGCCAACCCCGCTAAACCCACTTGGCGTGAAGGGCATCGGCGAGTCAGGCGTATTGCCAATACCCGCCGCGATCGTCTCGGCCGTAGAAGATGCCCTGTCACCGTTCGGCGTACGCATTCTCCAATTTCCAATTCGCCCGAAGGACCTGGCGCTTATGCTTGAGGCAGCCGGCGTGCGCTGAACGTTCAGGACGCAATCTGATAAACATTCTAGATCAAGGCCAAAACTGGGTCTAGCCGCTCGAAGTTTAGAGACCAATATGCTCTTCAAGTGGCATCGCCTTTGATGAGAGCAGCGGCATGACCTGCTCCGCGAGTCGCTCAAGCCACTCCATCATTGGATGAAGGTGGAACATTAAGAACCCTATGCCGGCGCGCTCATAAGCGCGAATCCGCTCGACGATCATGTGCGCGTTCCGGCGCGTACAAGCGGCTTAGTCAGAAAGCCGGAGTATCTATAGCATGCGCTTGGCGCCGGAACCAGTGTCGCCGGCACGAGTCAATCGCTATGTTGCTCATATCAGTTAGGCATACTCGATCCGAACTTTGGTATTTTCCCGCGCGGGGCTGCCTCGTCTATCCTTCCTCCGAGCAACAGCGGGCAATGGTGCGGCGCGGCAATCTCTATCGGGTCAAACACGCCGTACCGATGCAGCCCAACAGCGAGCCGCCCTCCACGGCGGTCAAATCGTTGCCAAAGGGTAGAAGCAGATGTTACGCACGCTCCTCAAGATTTTCGCTCCAGTCGTCATCGGCGGAGCGCTTCCGTTGATCGGCCCAGTTGCCCATGCTGGCGACTACCCCGACAGGCCTGTCCATCTGGTCGTTTCCTATCCAGCAGGCGGTGCGACCGATTTGATCGGGCGTTTGTTAGCCGAGGCGCTGGGCGACAAACTCGGCCAACGGATCGTGGTCGACAACCGCGGCGGCGCCAGCGGCATGCTCGGCGCGCGCTTCGCCGCCGAAGCGAAGCCGGACGGCTACACGATCGTCATCGCCACCGCCACCACTCACGCCGTCAATCCGTGGCTGTTCAGGAACACGATCGGCTACGATGCGATCAAGAGCTTCACACCGATTTCCTATGTGGGATACACGCCGCTGGTCCTCGTCGCTCACCCGAGTGTGCCTGCGTCGAACGTCAAGGAATTGCTCGCTTACATCAAGTCGAAGAACAACGACATCAGCTACGCCAATGGCGGAACAGGTTCCGTGCCTCATATGGCCGGCGAATTGTTCAACGCCACGGCCGGTATCAAGGTGCAGACAGTCCCTTACAAGGGAGACGGTCCCGCGACCACCGACGTCCTGGCCGGCCACCTGCCCTACATGTTCGCCCACTTGCCGGTCGTCTTACCGCTGATCAGATCCGGCCAGTTGAAGGCCATCGGCGTGACGACCCCGCAGCGCTCGGAGTTTGCGCCGGATATCCCAACCATCGCCGAACAAGGCCTGCCCAATTACAGCATCGAAACCTGGTGGGGGATCTTCGGTCCGGCAAAAATGCCGAAAGACATCGTCTTCACCCTGAACACGGCGATCCGCGATGTCCTCACCAAGCCGGACGTCAAGAAATTGTTCTTCGACCGCGGCTACGAGACCAGGCCGACCACGCCGGAAGAATTCGGTGCCTACGTCAAGAAAGAATACGACCGGTGGGGCAAGATCGTCGAAGAGTCCGGCATGCAGGTCAACTGAGCGACGGACGTGAAAGAAACGCCGGGCTGTGCGCCCGGCGTTTCTCAATTGTGCGCCCGAGCCGGCGCTTCGTCTTTTCGAAAGATTTGGCCGGTGTTAATCGGCGAATGGATCCGCGGGCATATCCTGCGCCAAGTCCACAACCACCGCCTTCACTTCGGTGTATTCGCGGATGGCATCGAAGCCGTTCTCCCGACCGAAGCCCGACAGCTTGTATCCGCCATAAGGCAACATGTAATGCACCGGGCGGAAGGTGTTGACCGACACCAGCCCGGCTTCGATCTTCGCTGCCACGCGGTGCGCGCGCCCGACGTCCGACGTCCACAGGCCGCCGACGAGACCATAATCAGTGTCATTGGCGAACTCGACCGCCTGCTCCTCGTCGTCGAACGGCATCACCGCCAGAACCGGCCCGAACACTTCCTCGCGCGCCAGCCGCGAGCGGTTATCGACATCGGCGAACACCGTCGGCTCGACGAAGTAGCCGCGCGGAAAGCCGCGCGGCCGGCCGCCGCCCGTTAAAATTCGCGCGCCGGATTCCCGGCCCAGCGCGATGTACTGCTCCGTCTTGTCGCGCTGCTGCGCCGAGGTGTGCGGCCCGATATGGGTGCGTTCGTCGAACGGCATGCCGACACGGATCCGCCCGGCGCGCTCGGCAATCGCCGCGGCAAACTTCTCGTACAGCGGACGTTCGACGAAAATCCGCGAGGCCAGCGAGCAGGATTGACCGGTCGAGCGGAACGCGCTGTGCACAGCAACCGACAGTGCGCGCTCAAAGTCGGCATCGGCGAAGACAATATACGGCGACTTGCCGCCGCACTCGAAGGAGCAGCGCTTCAGGTTGCCGCTGGCAGCCTTCATGATGGCGGCCGCCGTGCCATGATGGCCGGTGAACGAGATCTTGTTGACGTGTGGGTGCGCGGCCAAGGCCGCGCCCGCAAGCGGCCCGTAGCCCGGCACGACGTTGACGACACCCGCTGGAAAGCCCGCCTCCTCCACCAGCCTGCCGATCTCGACCAGACTGACCGGCGTCTGCTCGGCCGGCTTCAGCACCACCGTATTGCCGGCCGCGAGCGCAGGACCGAGCTTCCACGAGCACAGCGAGATCGGCGAATTCCACGGCAGGATGGCGCCGACGACGCCGACCGGCTCCAGCCGCGTGTAAGCTAGCGCGTCCGGCCGGTACGGAATCTGATGTCCGTTGATCTTGTCAGCGGCGCCGGCAAAGAATGTTAGCCAGTCGGCGGCGCGTTGCACCTCGCCCAGCGTGTCGCGTAGCGGCTTGCCGTTGTCGCGGCTTTCGATCTCAGCCAGGCGACGGGCGTCACGCCGCACCAAGCCGGCCAGCTTCGAAAGCATCTCGCCGCGTTTGGTCGGCGAGTAGCCGCCCCATGGGCCGCGGAGCGCCCGTCGCGCCGCTTGGACTGCATCGTCGACATCGTCGGCGTCGGCTTCGGCGACCTCGGCCCAGACCTCTTCGGTCGACGGATCGATCGAGCGGATGACCCGTCCGGACCGCGCCGCCACCCACTCGCCGTCGATAAAGAGACGGTCGTAGCGTCTTGGCTCTTCCTGCGACGGCGCAAACGCAGACGCTTCGCTCATGCCATAGCGCCCGACAGCACCGTCACGCCGGCCTCGCCGAGACGCTTGACGACGGTGCGCATCGTGTCGCGCTCGGGCGTGGCGGCGATTTCGGCACCAACCTCACGGGTCGCATCACCAAACAGCCAGCCAGCATTGCGCGCGAACTTGTCGAGGACGTCGTCCTTCGACAGCGGCGCCTCCGGGCAGCCGGGGTGATGCAGAACATGGCTGCGATAGGTCTTGCCCGCGACCTCGATCTCCAAAATCGCCGGACAATGCGCCGGGTAATCGGAGTCGGGATCGACCGAGGCTTCGACCAGCGCGGCCAGCTTCAGCACTTTCTGGTTGCCAAGCCGGTCGACGCGGAAGGTCTCGAGGCCGACGTCGCCGTAAACCAGCGCTGACGCGACGCCGAACATCAGGCTGAAGCGCGCCTCGTGCGGCGTCTGCGGCGCCTTCTTACGATCCTTCGGCTCGGTGACCAGCGTCAGGCCCGGCTCCGCAAGCTGGCACGAGATGCGGGTAATCTGATCCAGCGAAATCCCGTCGCGCTTGAACTGCGCCAGCAACTGTTTGCACGCCTCGATGAAGGCGTGGAGCAATTGGCAGCACGGATAAGGCTTGTAAGCCGTCTCCGGCAAATACCAGCGGCTGCCGAAGCCGGCCGCAGCCTTGGCGAAATCGAGCTCGCCCTTCACCGGCGTCAGGTGGGTCTGGAAGAAGCCGAACTTGCCTTCGAACACACTGCCCGGACCGGTGATACCGGACTGCGCCAGATCGATGGCGAGAATGCCGGCATGCGCGCCCCAGCCGCCGTGTAGGATCTTGGACGTTGAGCCGGTGCGAGTCGATTCCTGGATGCCGGAGGCGAAGGTGCCGCAGATGCCCATGGCATCGACGATCTGCTGCGGCGTGGCGCCGATCAAGCGACCAACCGCAGCGGCAGCGCCGAACGAGCCGATTAGCGAACTGGTGTGATAGCCGCGCTCGAGAAAACGGTCGCCGCCAACAAAGCCCAGGCGAATCATCACTTCGTAGCCGATGGTCACGGCGGTGATGACTTCGCGGAACGAAGCGTTGCGCTCCTCGGCGACGGCGAGCACCGCCGGCACGACGGTAGAGCCCGGACGGGCGAGCGAGGAGCCGTGCTTGTCGTCCATCTCCAGGGCCTGCGCTAGTGAGCCGTTGACCAGCGCCGCCAGCTCGGGCCTCACCTTCTGATTGATGCCGAAGATGGTAGCGCCATCACCGCGCCACTTCGATGCCAGTCGCCGCGCGGCCTGTCCGCTTTCCTCGTGCGGGCTGGCGCCGGCGATGGACACGCCGATCGAGTCGACGACGTGCCAGGCGGCCGCGTCGCGCACCGCGTCGGGCACCTGCTTGTCGGCAAGGCCGGTCGCGAATTCAGCAAAGGTCTGAGCAAGGGTCGAAGTCATGGGCGTGTTCCTCTGCGGACGGCGCTTAGCCGCGTACGTCCTGCAGTGCTGTGCCGAGTTCGGCGGCCGGGTTCTTTTCTTTGTCGAGATTGCCGACGATGTTCTCGATACGCTCGACCGCGCCCTTGGTGATGACGCGGCCGGCGAGGTCGCGGAATTTGGCGCGCAGCGCCTCGTCCGGGATCGGGTTCATGCAGTGGCCAGGGCGATACAGCAGCGAGTGTTTGTATGCCACGCCATCCTTCATAGTGAGCGTGACGCGCACCGCGCGCATCTCGTCGGGGCCGAGCGCATCGAGCTCCGGATCGATCGTGACGTTCACGCGGTTGGCGAGATCGATAATGGTCGGATCGAGCAACTTGGAGTCCTGGAACTGGTCGATGAAGGCGTTGCCCTCGAGCATCATCACGGCGGCGACGAACGGCAAGTTCATCTGCGCGGCGATCGTCTCCGGCGGGTTCATCGGCTTGTACGGCCAGCCGCAATGCACGAACACCATCTTGGTGGTGCCGACATCGATCTTGGCGACGTCCTCGCCGCGCAGCTTGTGCTGTTCGCGAAGGATGCGCAGGCACTCGGCGGTCGCTTGGCTCGACGCCAGCGAGGAGTAGCGCTTGAAGCCGTTCTTCAGGATCTCCCAGTGGCCAGTGCCGAGGCCCTTGGTCGCCCAGGACAGATCGTACTCGCGCGAGTAGGACGAGCAGAAGCCGCCATATTCGGCTTCCAGCACGTCGCGCACGCCGGTCAATCCCTCGCGCGCGCAATAAGCGGCGATGATTCCGTTCTGCGACGCCTTGCCGGAATGGAAACGCTTGGCCATGGCGCCGAACTGTGCCGCCATCAGGCCGGCAGCTTGCGAGCCGGCGAGACCGAGCGCGGAGACGTACTTGTCAGTGTCTAGCTTGATCAGCTTACCGATCGCCGCGGCCGACGCGAAAGTACTGGTCAAGCCGCAGGGATGGAAACCGGTGTGGAAAGCTGACGGGCTCACCGTGTTGCCGATGCGAGTGCCGAGTTCAAAGCCGGCGACGACGGCGAGGATCATATCCTTGCCCGAGACGTTGCCAAAATCCTCCGAGCACGCCATCACCGCCGGGATCACGCCGGCGCCGTAATGCGACATCGACTGATCGTGGCAGTCGTCGAGCTCGTAGCCTTGGGCCGAAGTGCCGTTGATGAACGAAGCGCCGAGTACATCAGCCTTGCCTTTCTGGCCCCAGGCCGAAGCGCGCATCGCCTGACCTAACCCGTTCACGACGCGCGTCACCGCCTGTGTCCACGGGGTCTGTGCACCGAAGACGCCGCAGCCGAGGGAATCGAGGATGCAGCGTTTGGCCATGGCAATGACCTCAGACGGCAGGTCCTCATAACGCAGGCCGACGGCGAATTCCGCCACGGTGCGGGTTGTCGCTGGCGCGGTGGCGGTGGCGGTCACGGCGATATTCATGATCGACCTTTCGATAGATAATTGAGCGGCGGCACATCGATTGCAGAACGCATGGACATCGCGTTGTCCCGCACATGTTGAACTTCAGTGTTGCGGCAATCGCAGTCCAATACTGATTGGGTAGTCAGCATGCGCTTTGCACATGCTCCTCAACCCATCTGCTTCGCCAACGCGAGCGGCTGCGTCGCAGCCGCGGCACGGGCCGCGTTGCCGCCGGCAAGCCGGCCGAAGACCGAGCCGCTGGTGAGCCCGCTGGCTCCAGGGTAGTTGTGATAAAAAATGCCGCCGATCATCTCGCCCGCTGCGAACAGACCGGGGATCGGCCGAAGATCAGTATCGACCACCTGCCCTTCCGTCGTGACGCGGATGCCACCAAAAGCAAAGGTGATGCCGCAGGTGACGGCGTAAGCTTCGAACGGCGGCGTATCGATCGGGTTCGCCCAGTTGGAGCGCGGCACCGCGAGGCCTGGCGCGCTGCGGCCGTCACGGCTGTTCGGGTCGAACGGCACGTCCTGCGTCACCGCCGCGTTGAACTCGGAGATGGTGCGGCGCAGCCCGTCGCTGTCGACTTCGTCGAGCTGAGCGATTAGGGCGTCCAGCGTGTCGGTGCGCACCTTGGTGACAGTGCGCGTGCGGTATTCGCTGGTGAGCAGATGCAGCACTTTGCCGTCGTAGATCTGCCAGGCAACCTGGCCGGGCTGCTCCAGCACTTCGCGGCCGTATTTGGCATAGGTGTAATTGCGGAAGTCGGCGCCTTCGTCGATGAAGCGCTCGCCCTGTGCATTGACCACAATGCCGAACGTGTAGCTGTGCCGCTGGTACTGCGGCGTGTTGACCATGTCGCCGAAGTCGGACGCGTAGCGCTCCCAGGCGGTGGCGTGGCAGCCGGACCAATGACCATAGGGCAGCGCGCCGATCTTCATCGCCATCGCCAGTCCGTCGCCCGTGTTGTATTTGCTGCCGCGCACCTTGGCGAGATCCCAGCCCGGGCCGAGATACTTGGCGCGCCATTCGGCATTCGCCTCGAAGCTGCCGCAAGCCAACACAACGGCGCCCGCCCGGATAGTCTGGAGATGTCCGTCGATACGCACGGTTATTCCGGTGACACCGGCGTCTTCGCTATAGACGAGATCTCTGACCCAGGCGTCATAGCGAATGACAACGCCACGTTTCTCGGCCGCGCGGTACAGGGAATCGACAAGCCCCGGCCCGCCTGCAGCCACGGTCAGCGTCGTGCCGCCCCAGAATTTGAAGCGGCCGTCAACCTTGTAAGCCTGACGGCCGTAGTTCGGCATAAACCGCACGCCAACCGACTTAAGCCAAAAGAGAATATCGCGGCTGTTGCGGACTAGTATTTCACACAAATCCGGGTCGGTACGGTTCAGGGTGATGCGCCCCATGTCGTCGAAGAAATCGGATTCGGAGTAGCTGCCGAAATCGCTCGACGCGACCTCTTCATCCGTGAGATCGGGCACCAGGGCCTTCACATCCTCGACGCCGTTGTAAACCGCACGGTACTTTCCGTCGGTGTAAGTGCTGTTGCCGCCTCGTTCCGCTTCCGGCGACCTCTCGCAAACCAGAACCCTGGCGCCTTGCTCGGCGGCGGATATCGCGGCGCACAACGCAGCATTTCCACCACCCACAACGATCACGTCGTAATCCGGTCCAGGTGCTGACGACATCTGTTCTCCAGCGCAGGCTGACTAATCCGCCCAGTCACGCGTCATGACGGGCACGCTTCTCAAGCCTTGAGAAACGGGCAGCCCCTACCAGCTGAGGTCTTTCGATTATCGTCGGGCGAGATCTGCCCTGGATGATCGAAATCGCGGCATGACGCACCGGACTATTCGATTTTCTGTCTACTCCGGACGCAGTATGCATTCACACAATATTCCGTTATCCTGGCATTTAGTATTTCTATAGCGAGGACAGAGATGAAACTGCAGCAACTTCGTTACGTCGTGGAGATCGTACGACATGGCAATCATCTCTCAGCGGCTGCGGATGCACTCAACACCTCCCAGCCCGGTGTGAGCCGCCAGATCCAGCTTCTCGAACTGGATCTGGGTTTCGAGATATTCCAGCGCACGCGAAATCGGATCATCGGCATCACCGAACCGGGCAAGTTGGTTCTTGCGATCGCGCAAAGAGTGACCACCGACATTGCCGCCCTGCGCTCCCTCAAGAGCGACATGACCTCCGGCAACCGTGGCACGCTGACCATCGGTACGACACATACGCAGGCTCGATACGTACTGCCTACGGTGGTCGAAACCTTCATCAAGAGCTATCCGCAGGTGCATCTGACGCTCAAGCAAGGTGACCCCGAGGAGATATGCGCCCTGGTGGAGTCGGGCGACGCCGATCTCGCCGTCGGAACCGAGACAATGCGCGAGTTTCCAGGCCTCGTGCAGTTACCTTGCTTCGAGTTACCGCGTTCGATCATCGCGCCAAAGGGACATCCGCTGCTCAGCATCCCCGAGCTCACCGTCGAGGAGATCGCGAAATATCCCATTATTACCTACGACACTCGCTACAGCGGACGCTGGAAGGTAATGAAAGTGTTCCGGGACAACGGGGTCGAACCGAAGGTGAGTCTCAGCGGAATCGACGCCGATGTCTGCAAAACCTACGTGGAGAAGGGCCTGGGCATTGCCATCCTGACCACCGTTACATACGACCCAAAGCGGGACGTCGGCCTCTCAGCACGCGACGCCAGCCATCTATTCCCAGGCAGCATGATCAAAGTTTCGCTGCGTCCCAACGTCTATCTCAGGCCGTACCTTGTCGACTTTATTCATGCCATCGCGCCGCAGATTACCGTGACAGTGCTGCGCGAAGCCCTGCGCGAAGCACCGGCGCGAGCCGGCATGTACTGAGACCGGGGCGTCGCTCAGGCTTCCACGACGCTCATCTGCAGCGTCATGCGCTCAAGCGCCTTTTCGTCGAGCGTGAGGCCGAGACCCGGCTCCATCGGCACGGTGACAGCGCCGTCGTGGATCGACATCGCCCCATCGGCAACAAGCGGGTCAGCCCCCATCGGACCGACACCGAAGATAAATTCCGCCGCCCCGAACGTCCGCTTCGCCGGTACCGTGGCGCAAAAATGCGCGGAGGCCGCCGCCTCGAACTGCGAGGCGACAGCAAGCCCGCCGCAGTTGAGCTGTATGCCATTCGCCTCGGCGATCGCCGCAATCTTGCGCGCAGGCGACAGGCCACCGACTTTGTAGAGCTTGATGCAAAAGACATCGACCGCCCGCGCCGCAGCAAGCTCCGCCGCATCCTGAATCGTGAACAGGCTTTCATCCGCCATCACCGGCACCCCGTCGGCCTTGGCGCGGATCTCAGCCATTCCGTGAACGTCCCGCCGCAGGACTGGCTGCTCCAAATAGCCCAGATTGAAGGGGCGAAATCCCGCTATGGCGCTGACCGTTTCGGCAACCGTCCAACCGGTATTCGGATCGACGCCTATCACGATGTCGTCGCCGACAGCGCGGCGCACCGCCTCGAAGTTTGCGACATCGCGTCGCCAGCCACCCTTGCCGGCCGCCTTCAGGCATAGCACCTTGACGCCGTACTCCTCGACCGCGCGGCGCGCCTCGGCGATCATAGTTTCAATATCATCGGCGAGGCTCACCGACCATTCCAGCGGAATCTCCGCTTGGCTGCAGCCGCCAATCAGCGCGTGGATGGGCACGCCTCGCGCTTTGCCTAGTGCATCATATATCGCGACGTCGAGAACGGCGCGCGCCGCCGGATTGCTGGCAAGCCGCGACGTGAGGAGCTCATCCGTTGCCTCGAGGTCACTCAGTTTGCGGCCTATGAGCAATGGCCCGTAAACCTCGCGGATCGCAGCCACGACGCTATGCACCGTGTCGGCGACAAAATGGCCGGGGCTGATCGGACGGATCTGACCGTTGCCGATCACGCCGTCGGCGAAGATGCGGACAAAAACCGGTTTGCCTAGAATCTGGCCGGCCGGGCCGGTGTCATAGCTACCGCTGGAAAATGTGCGCTTCAAGCGCACGGGCATTTCTACAACACGGATTTCGATGCGCTCGATCATTGAGGGTATTCCGTCCGTCATAAGGCGCGTCGGGCGGCACGAGCGGCCGCGCCCTGCCCCCGGTTCGACCAGGCTCGCTTGATGATATCGGCAGCCTTCTCACCGAGCGCAATGGCCGGAGCGTTAGTGTTCGATGACGGGATCGTCGGAAACACCGAGGAGTCGGCAACACGAAGGCCGCCGACACCGTGCACCCGCAACTCGGAATCCACGACGCTGTCGGATGCATCCCGGCCCATCGTGCAGCTGCCGACCACATGCCACGTCGTCTGCGTGGTCTCGCGGATGTAGTCCATTAGTTGCTCGTCGGTCACGACAGCGTCGCTTGGCCGCGTCTCGCGCACGATCAGCTTCTTCAGGCTCGGGTACGACGCAACGCGGCGCACCGCTTTGATGCCGGCCAGAAGCACTTTTGCATCTTCGGGACTATCGAGGTACTTCGGATCGATCTTCGGGAAGGCCAGCGGATCTGGCGAGCAAATGTGTACCCAACCACGCGACTTTGGTTTTAGCGCCATGACACCGACCGTGAAACCCGAATGCGGATCGAGCCCATCTTGCGGGCGCCGTGCGTAGCGGTCCTTTCCGGAGAAGGGCTGCAGCTGAATCTTCAAGTCGGGTGAGGTTTCATCCGGCCGGCTGCGCATAACGGTGTGCGCCGTGGCCGAACAGATCGACAGGAGCCCCTTTCCCCTGAACAGGTACTTCAGGCCCTCCCGCACCTTGGCGACTGGGTTCTGCAGAACATCGTTGATTGTGATCGGTTGACTGCATTCGAAGGTCAACCGTGTGTTCGGATGGTCCTGCAAGCCCTCGCCCACCGACGCCAAGGCACGGACCACGTCGATGCCGTTTGACCGCAGCAATTCCGGATTGCCAATCCCGGATAGTTCGAGCAGCTTCGGCGACTGGATCGGCCCCGCGGAGATAATCACCTCCTTCTTGGCCCGGACCTGCTGCAGTTCGCCACCGCGGCGGCATTCGACGCCGGTGGCACGGCCGCTCTCGATCAAAACGCGAGTGACAACAGTATCGGTCCAGACTGCAAGGTTTGCCCGGCCCTCCACTGGCCGCAGATAACCGGCCGCCGAACTCGAGCGATAGCCGCGCCGCGTCGAATACTGGAGATAAGCAGCACCCTCATAGTGGCCGTCATTATAGTCTTCGACGACCGGAAAGCCGGCCTCGCGGCACGCTTCGACATAGCCGTCGGCGAGCGGGTCGAAGTTCTTCAGGCTGGTCACGCCGATCGGCCCGCTCTTGCCGCGCGTGGCCGGATCGCCGACTGCATAGTTCTCCATGCGCTTGAAGTAAGGCAGCATGTCCGCCCAGCTCCAGCCGGCAACGCCCATCTCCGACCAGGAATCGTACACCGCCGGATCGCCGCGCACATAGACATTGCCGTTGATCGAACTCGAGCCACCGAGCACGCGGCCACGGGTCCATAGCTGGACGCGGTCATTCAGTGCGGCCTGGGGCTCGGTCACAAACGGCCAGGTAAATTTCGGATCCTTGAGAAGGTTCACTACCATCAACGGAATCTTGATGTTGATACTGTCGTCCTTGCCGCCCGCTTCGATCAGAAGAACACGGGAAAAGTCGTCCTCGGACAGTCTGTTCGCGAGGGCGCAACCGGCGGACCCGGCCCCAATCACAATGAAATCGAACTCTGCCTTGGTGGTCGCTTTGTCCGCCACTTGTTGTCCTCACTGTCTGAGATTGGCGCATGCATCGCCAGACTGTCGTTTTAGTGAGCTTTGGCCATGCCGCACAATAATCAATACTTGGGCGAAGATGCGCGGAATGCATACTCAGGCTGTGCCAAGGGCACGACCACTTGCGTTTGCATAACGTGCCGACATGCTCGCCGCGGAAACATTATTGGCTCCAGTGTCGATGAGCCCCCTATTTTGCGACCGACCCTTTGCCGATAGCGTGCAAATGCGCGACTCGACACCTTGCTCTTCAAGCGAAAGGACGACCTAGGGTGGTAAATACGGAATCGCTGCCTTCCTACGAGCTTTATATCGGCGGGCGATGGCTTCCTCCGGCAGGCGGCGAGCGGTTTCCTACCTACAATCCATTCACGCAAGAGCCGTGGGCCATCATATCGCAGGCTGAAACGGCCGACGTGAATGCCGCGATCGCGATCGCGCGCGACACATTCAATCAGACATGGAGCCGCACGACCGGATACGAGCGGGCGAAATTGCTGTTCCGGCTGGCCGATCTGACCGAAAAATCGGCCGAGCGCATCGGGCGGCTGGAAACAACCGACAACGGCAAGATAATCCGCGAAACCACCTCGCAGGTCATCTTTCTCGCGCGCATGTTCAGGTTCTATGCCGGCTATGCCGACAAAATCTGGGGCCGCGTTATCCCGCTCGACCGGCCCGACGTCTTCGATTACGCGACGATGGATCCCCTCGGCGTTATCGGCATCATTACGGCGTGGAATTCACCGATGGCATTGCTCGGCAACAAGCTGGCAGCGGCGCTGGCGGCCGGCAACACGGTCGTGGTGAAGCCGTCGGAACATGCTTCAGTGACGACGCTGGAGTTTTGTAAACTAATGGAAGAAGCCGGTTTCCCCGCCGGCGTCTTCAACGTCGTCACAGGCGACGTGCGCACCGGGCAAGCTCTTGCGAGCGCCGAAGGCCTCGACAAAATATCGTTCACCGGTAGCGGCGCCGGCGGCCGGGCCATCGCATCCGCGGCCGGTCGGACCCTGACGCCGGTTATCCTAGAACTCGGCGGCAAATCCCCGAACATCATCTTCTCGGATGCCGATCTCGACAAGGCAACCACTGGCGCATTTGCAGGGATTTTCGGCGCCACTGGACAGACCTGTGTTGCCGGTTCCCGCCTGCTGGTTCAGCGTCCGATCTATGAGGAGGTCGCCTCGCGTCTGGCGAAGCGAGCTGCAACGATCCGTCTCGGAAATCCGCTCGATAAGACAACAGAGATGGGCACGGCGGCGAACGAACCGCAGTTCGACCGTATTATGGGGTTTATCGAACAAGCAAAGAGCGAGGGCGCAACGCTTGTCGCCGGCGGCGCGCGCGCAACCGGCGGTGACCTGGGTCGCGGGTTGTTCGTCCAGCCGACCATCTTCAAGGACGTCCGCAATGAGATGCGGCTCGCGCAGGAGGAAATCTTCGGCCCTGTGCTCTCCATCATTCCCTTCGACAGCGAGGACGAAGCCATCGCCATCGGAAACGACACGCGCTACGGCCTAGCGTCCGGCATCTGGACCCGAGACGTCAACCGCGTCCATCGCGTCGCACGCGCCCTTCGCACCGGCATGGTCTGGGTAAATACCTATCGTGCCGTTGCCGCCCAAATTCCGTTCGGCGGCGTCAAGGACAGCGGCTATGGCAGAGAGCGCGGCCAGGAAGGGCTAATGGAGTTTTTGACGACGAAGAATGTCATGATCAACTTCTCCGATGCCGAGCGCGACCCGTTCGCCGTCCAAACCTGAGCGTGCAAGGAAGCGCCGCGGCACGTGGGGCAGGAGCAAGACGATGTGTGAGAACTGCGCCACAAGCGGCGCCGGATGGCTGGGCTGGATTCCATTGCCCGACCGTAGCGCCGGCCCGGCGCTGGGTCCCTGGACCGAACTTTCGTACCCGGTCAGCCCAGACCTGCCCTGCGCTTCGATCTTTACGCGCCCCTCCCTGTCGCTGCTGCGCGAAATGCCCAAGGACCCGTTCAATGTGACCGAACTGCGCATGGTGGTACATGCCGGAACGCATGTTGATTCGCCCCGGCATTACTATCTCGACGGCCCCGCGTTTGAGGACATTCCCTTCGATCGCCTGAATGGGCCGGGCGTTGTGTGGCGAATGTCCCCCAAGCCGAATGAGGTCATCGGCGTCGCGAGCCTCGAAAAATGTCGGCCAGAGCTACGGCCGGGCGACATCCTGGCCCTCGACACCGGCTGGGCGGCGCGCTTCGGCGACGACAGTTATGATTGGCATCCGAGTCTGTCACTTGAAGCTGCGGCCTGGCTAGCCGAGCGGCGTATCAAGATGCTCGCCTGCGACTTCGCCACGCCCGATCTCGTCTACCATCTCAGACCCGCCGGATTTAACTGGCCTGTGCACCGCACACTGCTCAGCCGCGGCATTCTTATTTGCGAACACCTCAGAGGCCATGCCGCACTCGCCGGCAGGCATGTCGAGTTCATGTTTGGCGCGCTGCCCATCAGTGGAGCCGACGGCGCCCCCGCACGGGTGGTGGCGAGACTAGTCGAATCCTGAGTGGAGACGCCATCCAGCATGCGCGCTGGTTATCATCGGATTCGAAATAGCATTGTTCCGGCGATAGTCGCATCACTAGCATCACATTAACGAATTCTGCTCCCGACTTCAGTACGTCGGTAGACATCCAGAAAAACAGATCTCGGGGCCTGCCATGTGCGGAAACCGAAAGCAAAAAAAGCTAGCGGAGGAGGAGCGCAACCGAATGGCGCACAATAATTATGCGTTGCAGCTCGATGGCCTCAGCAAGCGCTTTGGGCACTTCCTCGCCGTCAACAATGTCAGCCTCAACGTCCGCGAGTTCGGAATCCACGGCATTATCGGGCCTAATGGAGCGGGCAAAACGACCGTTTTCAACCTGCTCACGAAATTCCTGTCGCCGACCTCCGGTTCGATCCAGTTTCAGGGCAAGGACATCACCAACCTCACGCCAGTCGCGGTCGCACGGCAGGGTATCATCCGATCGTTCCAAATCTCGGCCGTATTTCCCAACCTTACCGTCCTGCAGAATATCGAAGTGGCCCTCCAGCGCAAAGCCGGACTCGCTAGTCAATTCTGGCGCTCGCGGAAGGTCCTTGACCGCCTGCGCGACAGATCTTTTGAGCTGCTCGGTGCCGTAAAACTCGAGAAGTTCGCCGGCGTCGAAGCCAAGTCACTACCCTATGGCCGCAAACGCACGCTTGAGATCGCCACGACCCTAGCGATGGAGCCGAAGCTGCTTTTGCTCGACGAACCTATGGCCGGCGTGGGCCATGAGGACATCGCCAGCATCAGCGATCTGATCCGCTCGCTGTCGAACCGCCACGCGATCATCATGATCGAACATAATCTATCCGTAGTCGCAACGATCTGCGACCAGATCACCGTGCTCGCCCGTGGCGAAGTCATCGCGGAAGGTCCCTACTCCGAGGTCAGCCGCAATCCCGCTGTCCGCGAAGCCTATATCGGAGGCGCCGATGCATAATCCCCCGGCGCTCGAAGTTCAAAACCTGCACGCCTGGTATGGCGAGAGCCACGTACTGCATGGCCTTTCGCTCACCGTCCGCGAAGGCGAGACGGTCGCCCTGCTCGGCCGCAACGGCGTCGGCAAATCGACGCTGATGCGTTCCATCGTCGGCATTCTGCCGACAAGGAAGGGCACTATCCGCGTCTGGGGCGCGGATGCGATTGCGACCAAGCCGCATCGCATCGCTCAGCTCGGCCTCGGCTATGTCCCCGAAGAACGGGGCATCTACGCCTCGCTGACAGTCTACGAAAACCTCGTCCTCCCCATGGTCCTGTCCGACCGTGGGATGAGCACCGACGAGATCTTCGAACTGTTCCCCAATCTCAAGGAACGGCGCGGCAGTCTCGGCGGCCAGCTATCGGGCGGCGAGCAGCAAATGCTCGCGATCGCTCGCATACTCTACGCCGGGGCCCGGTTGATGCTGCTTGACGAGCCGACGGAGGGCCTGGCTCCCGTCATCGTGCAAAAGATCGGGGAAGTGATCCACCTGTTGAAGAAAAAGGGCATTTCGATCCTTATCGCCGAGCAAAATTTGCATTTTGCGGCGCGCATCGCCGACCGTTTCTATCTCATCGACGAAGGCCGGGTGACCGCGGCGTTGGATCGCGACGAGTTTCTTGCCTCGCGCGAGCGCGTCGAAGTGTCAGTCGGAGTGTAAACGTCATGAGCGACACCCTCAACGCAATCCTTCCGCAGTTCTTCCTTGGGTTGGTCAACGGCTCCATCTATGCGCTGCTCAGCGTCGGCCTGACCGTCATTTTCGGCCTGCTGCGCATCGTCAACTTTGTCCACGGCGCCCAGTTCATGGTCGGCGCTTTCCTGTCCTATCTTCTCCTCGTCTATTTCGGTATCGGATTCTGGTGGTCGCTCTTGATCGCGCCGCTTGTCGTCGGGCTCGTCTCGGCGGCGATCGAGCGCTCGATGATCTCGCGGCTCTACAACATCGACCACATGTACGGGCTGCTCTTCACGCTCGGCCTGACGCTCGTTCTTGAAGGCTTGTTCCGCTACTGGTTCGGTTCGGCCGGCCGCGCCTATGTCGTGCCGGAATCGCTGTCGGGCGTCGTCAATCTGGGCTTCATGTATTTCCCGCGCTACCGGCTGTTCGTCGTGATCGCCTCCGTGGTGCTGTGCCTCGGCACATGGCTGCTGATCGAACGGACACGCGCGGGCTCCTACCTGCGGGCCGCCCATGAAAACCCGCAGTTATTACGCACCTTCGGAATCAACGTGTCGCTGCTGCTGACCGCGACATACGCCTTCGGCGCAGCGCTTGCGGCCGTCGCAGGCACGTTGGCCGCGCCGATTTATCAGGTCGGCCCCTTCATGGGCACGCACATCATGGTGGTGGTCTTTGCCATCGTCGTCATCGGCGGCATGGGCTCCGTCAAGGGCACCATCGCCGCTTCTTTCCTGCTCGGCATCGCTGAGACGGTGACGAAGATCGCCTTCCCGCAAGCTGCAAGCATGGCCGTCTTCGTCATCATGGCGGCGCTGCTCGTGCTCAGACCCGAAGGACTGTTTGGTCGACAGGAGTCGACACGATGAGCACGACCTTCGAGCCGAACGTGCTCACCACCGAAGCGAAGCGAACGACCACGACTCCCCGGCATCTGCACGTCGCGGGCATCGCCTCCCTGATGATCCTGGCGCTGTTCGCCCCATTTTACTTCTATCCGTTTCTTTTAATGAAGCTGATGTGCATGGCGCTGATGGCGGCGTCGTTCAACTTGCTGTTCGGCTATGGCGGCATGTTGTCGTTCGGACACGCCGCCTTCATCGGGAGCGCCGCCTATATCGCCGGTTACGCCGCCAAGGAAATGCACCTGTCGCCCCTCCTCGCCATCATCCTCGGCATGGCGGCAGCCACGGCCGTCGGCTGGCTGTTCGGACTCGTCGCCATCCGGCGCCGTGGTATTCAGTTCGCGATGATCACACTGGCGCTCTCCCAGTTGATCTACTTCATCTTCCTTCAGGCGCCCTTCACTCACGGCGAAGACGGCCTCCAGGACATTCCGCGCGGCACCGTGCTCGGCATCCTCAATTTGGGGAACAGCCTGACGATGTACTACTTCATCCTCGCTTTCACGGTCGCGGGCCTCCTTTTCATCTACCGGATGGTCAATTCCCCCTTCGGACAAGTCGTCATCGCGATCCGCGACAACGAAGCCCGCGCTACTTCTCTCGGCTACAACGTTCACGGCTACAAACTCGCCGTTCTGATGATTGCCGCGGCGATCGCCGGCCTTGGAGGCGCGCTCAAGGCGCTGCTCTTCCAGATCGCGACGCTGAATGACGCAACCTATCTGGCCTCGACCGAGGTGGTCATTGTCGCTCTTGTCGGCGGCATCGGCACGATGCTGGGGCCGCTCGCCGGTGCAGCAGCTATCGTCGGCCTCGACTGGTTCTTCGCCGAGAGCAAGTTCCCCGTCATGGTCATCAATGGCCTCGTATTCATGGCCTGCGTGCTGCTGTTCCGGCAGGGCATCGTCGGCACAATCGCCGCCGCAATCGAGAAACGGCGCATGCAAGGCACAGAGGAAAGCAAGGATGCATGAGGCGGGAGTTAGCACGTCGACCCACGACGCAATCGTTGTTGGGGCGGGTTTCGCGGGCCTGTACGCGCTCCATCGGCTCAGAAACCTCGGCCTTGCGACCATCGTTCTGGAGCGCGGCGACGGCATTGGTGGCACCTGGTTCTGGAATCGTTATCCCGGCGCGCGTTGCGACGTCGAGAGCCTGCAGTACTCCTATTCCTTCTCCGACGATCTTCAGCAGGAGTGGAACTGGTCCGAGCGCTTCGCGAGCCAAAGCGAGATTCTTCGTTACATCAATTACGTCGCCGATCGTTTCGATCTGCGCCGCGACATCGACCTGAACACGTCCGTCATCCGCGCGCACTACGACGATGCATCGGGCCTATGGGATGTCGCGAGCGCCGAGGGCCACGCCTATCGCGCCCGCTACCTGGTCTTCGCAACCGGCTGCTTGTCGGTACCTATCGAGCCGGAGATCAGTGGTCTTGATCGCTTCGAGGGTCGTATCCTGCGGACCTCGAACTGGCCGAAAGAAGATATCAACTTCACCGGCAAGCGTGTTGCCGTGATTGGCACGGGTTCGTCGGGCATCCAGTGCACCCCGGTGATCGCCGAGCAGGCCGACCATCTGTTCGTGTTGCAGCGGACACCGAACTACTCGGTTCCGGGCCGCAACCAACCGATGGATCCCAACTTCGAGCGCGACTGGAAAGCGAACTACCCTGCGCATCGCGCAGCAGCACTCGCGACCCGCAGCAACAATCTGTTCGACGCCGGCACGGTACCGGGTCGGCAGGTTTCTTTCGAGGAACGCGAGCGCGAGTTCGAGCGCCGCTGGCAGACCGGTGGTCTGGGATTCGTCTACGCCTATCCGGACATGACGTCCGATCCGGAGGTGAACAAGCATGCGACAGATTTCGTCCATCGCAAGATCTCGGAAAAGATTGGCAATCCGGAAATCGCAGCCAAGCTCATCCCCACCGAATACCCGATCGGTGGCCGGCGGCTCTGCGTCGATAACGGCTACTACGAGACCTTCAACCGCGACAATGTGACGTTGGTGGATCTGCGCACCGACCCTCTACTCGGTGTGACACGCAACGGATTTCGCACCGAGCGCGGCGAGCACGCCATCGACATGCTGGTGCTCGCAACCGGATTCGACGCTTTCACCGGCGCGCTAAGCCGAATCGATGTGCGCGGCCGCAATGGCCTGACGCTCAATGAAAAGTGGGTCGACGGTCCCGCCAATTATTTGGGAATTTGCATCAGCGGCTTCCCAAACATGTTCATGATCACAGGCCCCGGCAGCCCGTCCGTTCTGTCGAACGTCGTGTTGGCGATCGAGCACCACGTCAACTGGATCACGGACTGCGTCGCTCATGCCCGCGCCAGGCTGGCGCGTGTCATCGAAGCGAAAAGCGACGCCGAGGAGGAATGGGTGAACAAGGTCGCCGCCCTCGCCCAGGGCACGCTGATCAGCAAAACGAAGTCCTGGTACACCGGCGCCAATGTCGCGGGGAAGACCAACCGGTACTTCTTGTACATGGGCGGAATCCCGGCCTACGTCCGCGAACTCCGGCAGGCAGGCCCCGATAACGATTATCCCGGCCTCACCCTCACTTGAGGCGAGACCGACGTCAGACGTGCGGCAGAGGAGCGAAACGTGAGTGCGGACGAGAAGGTGGCGGTCATTACCGGAGCGGCAAGTGGCATTGGCTGGGCCCTTGCCCAGACCTTTGCCCGCGCGCGCTATGCGGTCTGCGTCGTGGATCTCGATGCCGAGACGGCGAAGAAGCGCGCCGGCGAACTGAACGGCAACCACGAGGGCTACGGCTGCGACGTTTCCGACGAAGGCCAGGTCGAACGGACCTTCGCCGCTGTCCAGACCCGCTACGGCCGGCTCGACGTGCTCGTCAACAATGCCGGCATCGTCGGCTCGCAGGAGCCATCGATCAGCCAGGACATGGTCTATTTCGACCGCATCACCAAGGTCATCATCAACGGCACCTTTCTCTGCTCGCGCGCCGCGTTCCACCCGATGGCGGCACAGAAAAGCGGCGCCATCGTCAATGTCGGCTCGATCGCCGGTCTCACCGGACTGCCGCGGCGCAACGCCTACGGAGCTGCCAAAGCCGGTGTTCACTCACTCACCCGTTCGCTTGCAACCGAATGGGCCCAACACGGCATCAGGGTCAACGCCGTTGCGCCTGGCTACGTCGCCACACCGATGGTTCAGGGGCTGGTCGACCAGGGCAAGGTCGACAGCGCGCGGCTTTGCCGCCGCATCCCGATGGCCCGTTTGGGCACACCCGAGGACATTGCCGACCCGGTCCTGTTTCTCGCTTCCGACGCGGCCCGTTACGTGACCGGCGTGACGTTGTCGGTGGATGGAGGATGGGCGGCCTTCGGCGACGCCGGCAACGCTTCGGAACAATAACAGCCAGCAATCGGCTGAACGCTCGAGAAGGTTCGCCAGACCCGGCGCGCCATCGAAAAGGGAGGCAGGAGGGAAAATGATCAGGAAAACAGCAGCAGCACTTGCGGTACTGACGGCGTTGACGGGCCCGCTCATGGCGGACGAGAACACGATCCGCATCGGCGTCCTCACCGACATGAGCGGCCCGTTTGCAGACATTGTCGGCCAGGGCGCGGTGGAATCCGTCCGCCTCGCGGTTGCCGACGCCAGTGGCAAGGTGAATAGTAAGCCAATCGAAATCATCTTCGCGGACCACCAGAACAAGCCGGACGTCGCCTTGAGCATCCTGCGCCAATGGTATGAAGAGCGTGGCGTTGACGTGGCGATGGAGTTCACGACCTCGACGGTCGGTCTCGCCGCCCAGGCCTTGACACGCAGCGCCAACAAGGTCGCCCTGCCCCTCGGCCCGGCGACATCGGACCTCTACGGTGCCAAATGCTCGCCCAACAGCGTCGTCTGGGGCATGGATAATTACGCCTTCGGCAACGCCGCCCCCAAGGTCGTCGTCAAGCGCGGCGGCGATAAGTGGTTCCTCTTGGTCACCGACTACACCTTCGGCCACCAGCTGCAGGAACTGGTCACCAACCTGGTGACATCGGAAGGCGGCAAGATCGTGGGCGCCGTCCGACACCCGCTCGGCACGCCCGATTTCTCGACCTACCTGCTGCAGGCGCAGTCACTGGGCGCCAATGTCATCACCTTCATCAACTCGGGCAACGACATGTCCACGTCGATCAAGCAAGCGCGCGAATTCGGCTTGCATGCGAAGATGCAGTTTGTTGCCCCCGCCTTCCAGATCCCGAACGCGCTGGCGCTCGGACTGACGGTCGGCCAAGGCGTCATCGTCACTAACAGTGTCTACTGGGACCAGTCGGATGTCACGCGCGCCTTCTCCAAGCGCTTCGAGGAGAAGATGAAGAAGGTGCCGAGCGAAAACCAGTTCATGGCATATGCCGCCACCCAGCACTACCTGAAAGCCGTCAGCCAGATGAAGTCGCATACCGACGGCAAAGCGGTGGTCGAAGAGATGAAGAAGCTGCCGGTCTCGGTGCTCGACTTCAAAGGTCGGATTCGCAAGGATGGTCGCGTCATTTACGACCTCAATATCGCGTCGGTGAAGGCGCCGTCGGAGTCGGTCGGTCCGTTCGACGTTTACAAATTGTCGGGCAAAGTATCGGGCGAAGAAGGCTTCGTTCCCGAAGGCAAGACCGGCTGCACGTTCTAGCAGCGACAAGGAAGGCGAACGCTATGGGGCGTCTCTCGGACAAAGTTGCAATCATCACGGGCGCGGCGGGCGGCATAGGGTCGGCCGCAGCGAGGCGGTTCGCCGAGGAAGGCGCCAAGGTTCTCCTCGTCGATCGCGATGAGGTCGCCTTAAAGCAGGCGATGACGGCCCTCCTGTTCGACAGAGTGGGCTTTGTCGTCGCCGACGTCACCGACGAGGCCGCGATGCAGAAGGTTGTGGCGGAAGCGAAGCGTCGCTTCGGCCGCATCGACATCGCGCTACTGAATGCCGGCATCGAAGGCGAGATCGGGAGGATCGATGCCCTCCCGGTCTCGGCCTTCGACAAGGTCATGGCAGTGAATGTGCGTAGCGTCTGGCTAGGCATTGCGGCCCTGATGCCGGCGATGAAGGAGACGGGCGGCGGCAGCATCGTGATCACCTCCTCCGTCGCCGGGCTGCGCGGCTCGTCGATGCTCGCGGCCTACAGCGCAAGCAAGCATGCCGTTGTCGGCCTGATGCACTCGGCCGCGCTGGAAGGCGCCGCCGACAATGTCCGCGTCAACACGGTCAATCCGGCGCAGACGCGGACCCGAATGATGGCCGCGATCGACGAAGCCATGGTAGCGGCAGGTCGACCTGGCGGCTCGACAGCGCGCATCCCGCTGGCCCGCTACGCCGAGCCTGCCGATGTCGTAGACATGATGCTGTTCCTCGCAAGCGAAGACAGCCGGTTCTGTACCGGAGCGACTTATCTTGTGGACGGTGGATCGATGGCCTGAAGTAAAATGATGGCAATGCCGGTTGCCGCAATCATTACGTTCGCGTTAGCCCGACTGCGGTTCGCGAACCAGCCTTGCATCCGTTGACCAGCATTGCCGCAAACTGTCGATAATCGGTCGACATGGTAGCCGATCGTCCCGCGATCTCTGGGACACACGTGAGGTTAAACTGGTCACCCAGCGGGGCGCGCGCCGGTAACCTGACCATTTTTTTACCGTCGGCTCAGCGGAGCGGCAGTTCGCGCCTCTCCTAGTCAAGTAGAAGAACTTGCGATCGGTGTACCGAATAGTAAGCCACAGATAACCAATTTTTCAATAACGCCTTCTTACTTCACTTACCCCTCTCCATAACGGGGCAGTAGCGAATGTTATTTTTAATTCAATCATTTACGTCTTGGCGATAGAGCAGCCGGCGGTCGTGCTCGGCTTTGTCACACGCGAGATATGGCAGAAAATAGGTCTTGCAAACGAAGACAATGGCCTTGAATACGTCATTTATGCTGATGACTCAGCATAACGGCACGGACGTTATTCTCTTAGCACGGGCTGCTCCGACTACTTCTCGCACCTGTCCGAGCAACAATTTGTCCACAAGGCCTGCATTCCGACGGAACTGGCCACCATGACCGGAACCGGGCTAGATGCTGGCGCGGCCTAGTGAATGGGCGATATCCCGTACGATCAGCCAATCTGAGTGATCAATTGAAGCCTGGCCGCAGATACGCGCCTCAGCTATCAGATCAAAGGAGTTCAGGGATTCCGCGCCGCCGAAGCGCGACCGGTCTTCCCCAGCGCATCGCGAGATATCTGGTCCACAAACTCGATTACCTTCGGCAATTTGTATCGAGAGAGGCTCTCGCCGCAGCGCTTCAACAATTCCTGCTCGGAGATCGCCGCGCCGTCTCGCAGCGCCACCATGGCCTTGATCGCCGTCCCCCATTTGTCGTCTGCTATGCCAACGACCGCCGCGTCGGCGACCTCGGGGAAAGACAGAAGGACATCCTCAATCTCGGCCGGCGCGACATTGATGCCCCCTGTCTTGATGATGTTCTTCTCGCGACCAGAGATATACAGGAACCCGTCCTCATCCATGAATCCAAGGTCGCCCGAATAATACCAGCCGTCCTGGAAGGCAGCCGCTGTGGCCTCGCTGTCGTGATAGTAACCATCACAAACGCTCGGCCCGCGCACCCGAATTACTCCTTGCGTCCCGGCCGGCAGTGGCTGCTTGTCCGGCCCCACAACGTCGATCTCCATCCCCCACAATGGTCGGCCCGCCGACCCTATCCTGGTCAACTGCTCCTCAGGCATCAGCACCGACGCCTCGGAGAACTCCGTGCCTCCATAGGACTGAAAAACGTTCGGCGTGATCGACTTTACGATCGCTTCAAGCGAGCGCTTCTGAAACGGCAAGCCCGCCTTACGCAACACCCGCAGCGAAGACTTGTCGTACCGGTCCAGATCCGGATGCCGAAGCAACTCCTCACATTGCTGTGGCGCGAGCGCAATACACGCGATGCGTTCCTCCTGTATCGTCGTCAGCACATCGGTCGCGTCAAATGTCTCGCGGAGGTGAACCGTGCCGCCAAAACTCAATTGCGTGATGAGGCTGACACGGCCCGAATTGTAGTAGATCGGCACAACCAACAGCTCGTTGATTCCGCCTCCCATTCTTTTGCTCAGAAGATTATTGATCGTACTGTGCAGGTAGCTTTTGTGGGTTTTGATGCAGCCCTTCGGACGCCCCGTGGTTCCAGAAGTCAGCATGAGCATAAATGTCGCATCTTCCGCAACAGGAATGCCGGGATCGTCACCGGGGCGCTTCGCGTACGCCCCTTCGAACTCGCAGTCCTGCGGGCGTCGCGCATCGCACCACAGGACCCCGCACCGAACACTTCCGATCGCCTCATCGGACAACTGTGCCGCGTGCGCGCGGTCAGCAATGAGAAGACTGCAGTCGAAGAGGTTGACAGCGATACCCGTCTCGCGCGGCACCCATTTCACATCGAAAACGATGGAAACCGCCCCTGCCTTGGCCACGGCATACAGCGCAACAACGTGCGGAATCGTGTTGCCGGCAAGGACGCCGACATGATCGCCAGGACGCACACCACGCGCAATGAGCTCATGCGCCAGCTGGTTTGCTCGGGCATTCAGCTCCTCGTATCGTAGCCGAACGCCGCCCTGCGCCAGCGCGACGCGGTCGCGGTAACGCCTGGCGTTCACGGCAAGCAAATTATGAACGGTGTACAGACCGAAGGCGCCAGACACCGCTAATCCCCTCTCATCCATCTTCTACTGCGCGTCCGGCTTCTTGTACGTGACGCTACCACCGCCCTTCTGCGACCCGAGATACTTCTCAACGTCATTCAAGGGATTCATGTAGAAGCGCTGCCGATGCCCGATGAGCTCGTCCGCAGCCATTGCGTCGGCGAATGACAAATCGACTTCTGTGTAGCCGGCAATCTTCGCATGGGTCAGCGTCACTCGGTGACGAGAGGCAATCTCTCTGGCGAGGGCATCAACCGATGCTTCGAGATCCGCCGTAGGCACAGCTTTCGACAGAAGACCGATCCGAGCTGCTTCAACCCCACTCAGATTGCGCCCCGTCAACGAGATGTAAAACGCCTGCTTCAGGGGAATCTTGGTGTGGAAAAGAGTGGGCGTCGCCACCTCACCATACGATCCTCGCAGAACCTCCGGCATGCCGATCTTGGCGTCCTCTGCGCCAATCGCGAGGTCACAGGCATTGAGCAGGGCGATGCCGCCACCGAGACACCACCCCTGCACTGAAGCGATGGTGATCTGCGGCATTTTACGGAGCAACTGAGTAATCTCGCGAGTCCCCTCCGATCGGCCAAACCGATGCTCCTTGGTGTTCGCTTCGCGCAAATCAAAAAGATCGAGTCCAGAGCAGAACGAATCCCCGGCCGCTGACAGAACGAGAACCTTGATGTCGGTATTCTCTGTGATCGCCTTAATATCGACGATCATCTTATCCATCATCTTGTTTGAAAGGCAGTTCTTCTTCTCCGGCCTATTGAGACGCATCCACGCAATATGTTCCGCTCCGGATACGCGTGTAACGACATGTTCTTCCGACATCTTATACTTCCTCAATCCAAGTTACGATGGTTGGCGCTTTCGCTGACGGCGGGCTTCTTAGCTACGCCACTTCCTCGCGCAACATCGCTTTAGATGCTTCCTCTTCGATCGTGGACCAGATGTCGTCCTCATACCGAAGGAAATTGAGATCCCGCTTGATGGATAACGGCCTGGGACGGTCAAGCTTGATGTCGACGCACCGCTTGATACGGCCTGGACGCGAGCCAAGAATGACGACTTCGTCGGCCAGATAAACGGCTTCGTTGATCTGGTGGGTGACGAACAAGACAGTCTTGTTGGATTCGCTCCATATCCTCAGCAATTCTTGCTGCATCAGCTCGCGCGTCTGGGCATCAAGCGCCGCAAACGGTTCATCCATGATCAGCACTTCGGGATCCACCGCCAGCGCACGCGCAATATTCACACGCTGTTGCATACCACCCGACAATTCATGAGGATAGTGTCGGGCGAACTTCGCAATGCCCACCAACTGGAGCAGCTCGGACACCCGTTGCCGGCTCGCATCGGTTACCCGACCCTGGCATTCGAGGCCGTAAATAACGTTATCGAACACGGTGCGCCACGGAAGCAAGGATGCGTCCTGAAAAACCATGGCACGATCGGGTCCGGGACCACTGACCGCTTTTCCATCGATAACGATGCTTCCTGAACTGGGCTTGATGAGGCCATCGACAATCTTGATCAGCGTGGTCTTGCCGCAGCCGCTTGGTCCGACAAGCGCAACAAACTTCCCTGCCTCGATCGACAGATTAACTCCGTCCAACGCTACAGTCGCCGTTTCGTCGCTCTTGCGACGATACTCCATACGGACGCCAGATATCTGGACCTTTGGCGTCATATCACTCTCCGGACCCAACTTGCGGTCGCCATTTCTCGAACCGACGCTCGAGCTGAGCGATCAATTCGAAGACGAGAAGGCCAGCAATGCAGAAGATGATCACGCCAACGAACACGACATCGGTCTTGAGGCTCGTCCCGGCCTGCGTAATCATGTACCCGATGCCTGCCTGTGAAATGTACATTTCCGCGACGAAGACGCCGATCAACGCGCGTCCCGCTCCGAGGCGCAATCCGGTCAAGATGAATGGCACGGCTGACGGGAAGACAATCGTCCTAAAGATGCGCCCTTGCGACGCCTGAAAGCTCCGTGCTGCTTCCAGAAGATTTTTCGGCGTCGTCTTCACCGCGTCACGACAATTGATCATGATCGGAAACAACGCGAGAAGCACAATAAGAACGACTTTCGAAGCGAGGCCAATGCCGAACCAGATCATAATCAGGGGCATAAAAGCCACCCCAGGCGCAACGTACAGGGCAGTCGTGAGTGGATCGAGTGCGTAATTGAATCGCTTGTACCAACCCAGGGCAATGCCGAGCGGAACGCCTATCAGAATCGACACGCCGTAACCCAGTGCATACTCGACGGCGCTGACCTGAAGGTGGTGAACAAGCTCCCCGCTTTGGAACAACTCAATCGCGGATGCCAGTACACGCGTTGGCGAGCTGAAGAGCGGCGCGAGCGATGGATCAATGTTCGCAACGGCGACCTGCCAAGCCACCAACAAGATACCGACAGTGCCAACGCCATAGAGCGTCTTTTCGTATTTTGCGAGACGCTCCATGATTCCTGGAGCCCGTCGTTCGCTGCGACCGGCAGTCGACGCAGTCATCATGTCACTCATGGCGATGCCGGCCTGTACACTCGTTTGCCTCAGAATTCGCTCCAGCTGAGCGTCTGCTTGCGGTGCGCACTACTTGTCCTTGAAGCTTTTGACGATGGAAAAATCGAAAGCTTCTCGGGCTTTCTGCGGAACCGTCGCGCCGAACTCATAATTAAGCGCGGCCTCCATGAATGCCTCATCTTCGTGACCATCCTCGCTCAATGCGCCACGCCACCGGTCATACACTTTCTCCGCCAGGCCCACGTCGATCTTCATCACCTTGGCCATAACGGGAATCGTCTTGGCGCGATCGGTGTGAAACGTGCGCAGCCCGCGATAGGTGGCGCGGAGGAAACGCTTGAGAAGCTCCGGGTTCTCCGCAGCGAATTTGCCGCGAACCGCAACGCCGCCGACGAGAATACGCACACCTTCGGCATAAGGCAGCAACTTCATGCCGCGCTTCTCGGCCTCAAATTCATTGGGCACCACGACATAGCCGCCATCGATGGTGCCCGCATTCAACGCCTCATAGATGGAGCTGGGAGCGCCAAGATAGAAGAAGGTCACGTCTTTAGCCGGGTCAACGCCGGCTGCCTGGAGCTTCTGCCGCATCATAACCGTTGAGCTGGTGGTGATAGCGGTGGCACCGATCTTTTTTCCTTTGAGCTCCGCCCATGTACCCGCCTGACGAGCGGCGAAGCTGAAAGTCGGCGACCGATTGAAGACCATCACAATCTTCATATCGATGCCCTGAACCGCGCCTCGCAGCGACAACCCCAGGATCTGGGTCGCCTCGACCTCACCCGCAACTGTCGCGGTCACGCCCACGCTGGTCGCCATCGGCATGCTTTTATAATCGATGCCCTCTTCCTTGTAGTACCCAAGTTCATCGGCCAGCCAGTACGGCGCCGATTCAATCGAGAGCGGCGGCGACACGTGAACGCGCATCTGATCAGCGGCATATGCGCCGCCGGCAAGACCGGTCGTCAGCGCCACAACAAGTGCGCGGAAGAGTGTTGCTGGATATGAAAACACCGGAGGCTCCTGTAACGAGATAAACGTTGGCCCGACCGAGGATCAGACCGATGAATGGCATGCAATGCACGTGCCATCAGCTCGCGCCCAAGCGCGAGCGAGCCGGCCGAGAGAGAGTATGAAGCTCACACTCAACAGCACAAATTGCTTTTTCGTCGCATATTAATCTCCTAGGCTAATAAGTCGGAGTGACTGTTGAGGCGCGGTTGCATTCACGCTCGTAGTTCAGTCACCATCACGCTGCGCTGCGGATTCCATCGAAACGCCATTCAACCTCAAGGTGCGCGCAATGCACGACACACCGCTTCCAGACCTTGCGGCTACTGCCTTCCTTGAGCGCCTGGCGCAGAGAGGCGTGGAGTATGCGTTCGTCAACTCCGGTACCGACTTCGCGCCAATCGTTGAAGCATTGGCCCGCGAACCAAACAGCGCACGTTTTCCACGCTTCGTCACCGTGCCTCACGAAAATCTCGCGATGGCTATGGCACACGGCTACTATCGCCTCTCCGGAAAGCCCGCAGCGGTCATGTGCCATGTCACCGTTGGTACGGCGAACGCGCTCTGCGGTTTGATGAACTGCTCGCGCGATCATATCCCAGTATTGCTGGCGGCTGGTCGTACGCCCAACACCGAGACCGGCTTCCCGGAATCGCGCAACGGTTACATTCACTGGGGCACGGAATCATTCGACCAGGGCGGACTCGTCCGCGAATACGTCAAATGGGATTACGAATGGCGCCACGGCCAGCCGGCCGGAGATGTCGTCGATCGAGCTCTCGACATAGCGATGAGCGAGCCGCGAGGCCCGGTTTATCTCACACTCGCTCGCGAGGTTCTAGGAGGGCCCGTTGTTGACAAGCGGCGCAACAACCTCCGCGGGCTCGGCGCGGCCGCCCCTCATCCATGCCCCGAAACAATCGGAGTCGCCGCTGAGCTTCTCACCAATGCAAGCTTTCCTTTAATTATCACCGCGACAGCCGGAAGGACGCGCACCAGTTACGCCGCGCTCACAGATTTCGCCGATCGGCACGCGATTCCGGTGGTCCAATCACAGACTCGCGACCTCAATCTACCGACAGCGCACGCGATGAACCTCGGTCATAATGTGCACCAAATCCTGCCTCGAGCCGACGTGATTTTGGTGTTGGACAACGATGTTCCATGGCTACCGAGCGTCGGTGGCCCGTCACCGGGCGCCAAGGTCATCCATATGTCGGCAGATCCTCTCGCGTCTCGCTACCCGTTCCGGGAGTTCGAAACAGACGTTCTAATCACGAGCGAGACAACGCGTGGTGTCGTCGCGCTCGACCAGGCCATGACCGCAGCAGCAAACAATAAGGCAAAGATCAGGAAGGACGAGCGCCGTATCAGTATCAGTCGGATCCGGGACGAACAGGCGCTTGAGCGCCGGCGACAGATCGACAAGGCGAGCGCCGCTCCCCGCGCTGGCGGGGTGTGGATTACGCATTGCCTCAATGCTCTTAAATCGCCCGACGCGATAATCATCAACGAGCTCGGCTTCAATGCTCCGGACTTTCTGGAACTGAACGAATGGGGGAGCTACATGGCGACAAGCTTGGCCGGTGGCCTCGGTTTCGGTCTCGGTGCTGCCCTTGGCGCCAAGCTCGCTGCGCCCGAGCGGGAGGTGATCGTGTGTTGCGGCGAAGGGTCATACATGTTCGGCAACCCGACCCCCTATCATTTCGTTCAGGCAGCCGAGAAGCTGCCGACTTTGACAATTGTCTCGAATAACCACGCTTGGCACGCCGTGAGGGTCGCGGCCCGATCGGTCTATCCCCGCGGCGCCGCGGCCAAGTCCAATGACATGCCATTAACGTCGCTCGCACCCTCGCCTCAATACGAGAAGACGATTTCTGCCATTGGCGGCTATGGCGAAAAGGTCGACACGCCGGCGGAGTTACCCAACGCGATAGAGCGGGGGCTGGACGCCGTGCGAGCCGGCGTTCCCGCCGTATTGAATGTTCTTACAGAAGGCCGTTAGAACGCGCCCATCTCCGGAGCACCACTCATGACACCGAACGAACTGATGCAGCGGGCGATAGATACCGCACGCATGGGACTCGGCCAGGCAGGCCATCGCCCCTTCGCCGCAGTCATAGCGAGAAACGGATCGGTCGTTTGCGAGGCTGTGAGCCTTAGCGGGAGCGGAAACGACCCCACTGCACATGCAGAGATTCTTGCGGTCAGAGACGCCTGCGATAAGTTAGGCACACGCGACCTTAGCGATTGCGATCTCTACGCGACTTGCGAACCGTGTCCCCTTTGCGTCGCCGCCATCTGGTACGCCCGGATTCGCAAGACCTATTACGCGGCCACGGTCGACGATTGCGGAAAGGTGGGCATACACCTGGACGAGCTGATCCGCGAAGTCCGACTGCCTATCGCCAAGCGTCGTCAGCCGTCGGAGCAATTAATGCGCCCACAAGCACAAGCTCTGTTCAGTGACTGGGCGAGCGCCCAAATAAGTAGCGGCTAACTCTTTCCTAGACTTCCGCACACACGGTAGACGCCGCGGTACGGCATCCGCTCTGACGCGGCATGCATCGGAGATGCTGCATAATCGTTCGAAAGATCCAATTTGCTTAGACGTGGGTCGAACGCTTATTGCAAATGGAGCATCGAAAACTGCCGAAAGGCAGATTCGCGAACGATCGCTTATGCTCACGGAGCGCCGCCTTTGCCGACACTCACATTCATCGACTCGACCGGCCGACACAGGCAAGTCGATTCCGACGCTGGGCTATCGCTCATGGAGGTCGCGCGGCGAAACGATATCCCCGAAATTATTGCCGAGTGCGGCGGACAATGCGCCTGCGCCACTTGTCACGTCTACGTGGAGCCGGAATGGCTTTCGAAGACGGGCCCGATTAGTGAACTTGAGCAGGACCTTCTCAACTTCAGTGAGGATGTCCGCCCAACGTCGCGACTCTCGTGCCAGGTCCAGGTGACCGATGAGCTCGACGGCATCATCGTTCATACGCCCTCGAAGCAGGGCTAACAGCCCATCAGCGCTTGCCGCGCCTCCGGATCAATGGCCTGTCTTGCTCTCTCTCGCGTATTGCACGAGAGCAAGAAAACGATACAGGCCATGAACGAATTTTCCATAGGGCATCGTCAGGAACAGAGCAAAAACCACGCCTAGGTGCACGGCGAGCAGTATCCCCATGGCGGGCGTTGCCCTGAAGACGAGCAAGGCCAGCCCCGTGACGCTCGTCAGCATCAGCATGACGATGAATGCGACGTCCATACCGAACCGCGCTTCATCGAGAAGCTCTGGGGCGCGCCTGAACTTCGCGACCAAAAGGCCAATTGGACCGACAACAAGTCCCACCCCGCCAAGCGTCCCGAGAACGACCGGCAAGTCCCACCAGGGATAAGGGGCCTCGCGCCCCAGGAAGTAGTGGTAGAGCGTCGCCACGGACGTCGCCGCGAAGCAGAGAAGAAAGCCGTAGAATGTGGCGTGATGATAGTGCTTGCGCCGGTCTGTCGGCTCTTCATCATCATTGATGCACCCAGCGCCGCCGCCATCGAGGTAACGCAGCCGACCGGCATCCTTTACCGCCTGGAGAAGCGGTCGTAGGCCGCCAATCGGTGCGCCGCCAGATATGTCGCGCCAGAATGCACGCATGGACAGCGTAAGTGCCACCAATGAATAGACGAAGACCGAACCGAACAGAACGGCCATCGTGTTATGCGGCATCAGCTTGTAGAAGGCGCCGGGACCAGTATGAACCCCGAACAACACGCTGGCATCACGATAAGCGGCGAAGCCGACAATGAAGGCTGCCACACTTAGCGCAGCGATGAGGCTGATGGCGAGGCCGTTTCTGGCGAAAAGCCCATTCAGCGGTCGAGGCCAAGCATAGACTCGGTATGAGTCGCCTCGTACCTTTGCGAGCGCCCGCGGCACATTGACCGAAAACTCGTGCGGCGGAGAAAACTGACAATCAGAGAAGCAGGCTCCGCAGCCATGGCAAAGATTGGATAGGTAGTTGAGGTCCGCATCGGTGAAGAGCCTCCGGCGCTCCATAGCCGGGAACACCGCACAAAGGCCCTCGCAATAGCGGCAGGAGTTGCAGACCACCATCAACCGGTCCGCTTCATTCAAAGCCTCGGTCGGGTGGGACGTCGTCGTATGCATATCAACGGTGCGCATTCTTCGCCGCCCCTCGTCCTGCCATACGTCCGGAGACGCTGCCGATCGTCATACCGATGCCGGCGGCATATCCCTTCGTCAGAACATTACCGGCCATGATCTCACCGGCCGCGAACATGTTCTCCGCCGGACTCCCGTCATTCATGATCATGCGCGCCTCAAGATTCACACGCACCCCAAGGTAGGTGAATGTGATCCCGGGCCTGACTGGATAAGCATAGAAGGGCGCTTTCTCGATCTTCCGTGCCCAATTCGATTTCGGGGGTGTCACCCCCTCCGTTCGGCATCCATCGAGGTCGGCGTGGTTGAAGTTCCCCGGTCGGACGCCTGAATTAAATTCACTAACTGTCTTACCGAGAACTTCCGGATCGAGACCGAGCTTGCCAGCGAGTTCTTCAATTGTGTCCGCCGTAATCGGCGGAAAGAGCGACGGCATGAAGAGCTCCAGCGAGGACGCGTCGAACACGATATAGGCGATCTGGTCCGGCTGTTGCGCGACGAGACGGCCCCAGATTGCGTAGCGCTTGGGCCATATGTCCTCGCCCTCGTCGTAGAAGCGAACGGCGTTCTTGTTCACCACGATGCCGAAGACCACACAATCCAGTCGGGTGATAATGCCGCCATCGTACTTCGGCGCCCGCGCATCGATCGCCACCGCGTGACATTGCGTCGGGTCGCCGGTCTCTTGAACCCCAGCATCAAGCAACATCCTGAGAACGGTGCCGCGATTGTTCGGAGTACCCCGGATGAGAAAGTTTTCGGCCGCCTCGCCCCAATATTCCTTCAGCCACTCGATGTTGGACTCGAAGCCGCCGGCAGCCGCCACCAGATTTTTCGCCCGGAGTTTATGGGGCACCCCTTTATGCAACGCAGTTGCCGATTTAAAGACGCCTCCGTCAATCTCCAACGCCGTAACCGGTGTGTCGTAGACAACGTCGATTCCAATCCGCTCAGCCGTGCGATAGAGTTCGTTCAGCATGGCCCTGCCGCCGCCGAGGAAGAACGCATTGGTTCGACCGAGCGTGAGTGTGCCTCCGAGCGACGGTTGATAACGTACGCCCTGCTCCGTCAGCCACACCAGCACTTCCTTCGACTCGCGAATCATGTGTCTTGCGAGGGGCTCGTCGGTCTTACCCCCAGTCATGCGCAGCAGGTCTTGGAAAAGCTCTTCTTCGCTGTATGGGCCCGTGAGGGTCTCAGTCGCGGTGTCATGCGCACAGCGAATATTTCGGGTATGTCTTGTATTGCCGCCACGATAGAATTTTGACGCGCCCTCCACCACGAGGACCGACGCACCGTCGCGGCGCGCGGCGATTGCCGCACAAAGCGCCGCATTGCCTCCCCCGACGACCAGTACGTCATAAAGCTTAGCGGGATCGAGCTGGCCTAACTCACCCATGCTCGCCCTCAGAGCGCCGCCGTAACAAGAATCTCCACGCGACAATTTGGATTGTTCATCTCAACCTTGCCGCAGCAGCGCGTCGGAGTTGAACCTTGAATGACCCAGGCATCCCAGACCTTATTGAAGGCAGCAAAGTCATCCATCGTCCGTAACCAGACTTGGGCAGTGAGGATTCGACTTTTGTTAGAGCCGGCTTCATTGACCAGTTGTTCGATCTTGGCAAGAACCTGCTGCGCCTGCCCGGTCACGTCGAGAGACATATCGTCGGGAACCTGGCCGGCGGTGTATACGATGCCGCCATGCACGATCGCACGGCTACGGCGCTGGTTCTGATCGAAACGACTAATTTCACTCATCTTATCCTCATTCTCTAGACGTTCAGGCGCGGCCGTACGCACCGCCACCCGCGGTTTCCATCAGTACGCGATCGCCAGGTTTCAGCACGCGTGGCGTCGTCGGATCGGTCTGTTGACCATTGATCGCAAGTCGCCCTGGTCTGCCCGCTCCACCGCCAGCCAATCCTTCGGTGGGCGCCTTCAACTGCGTCATCAGAAATGACGCCATGATTTCCGAGGCGTCAGACAGAATATCGAACTCGAAGCTGATTCCGGCTCCGCCTCGATTCTTGCCCTCGCCGCCGCTGCCCCGACGGATTTCACGACGAACGACCCGGATCGGCGCAAGATTCTCCATCATTTCTACCGGCGTGTTTCCGAGGTTGGCCGGAAAGCTCAAAGCCGAGAATCCAGGACGTCGGGAAGTGGCGCCTTGGCCCGCATTGAGAAAGTTCACGACGGCAAACCGTTTGCCGCGATACTCCCCCGACATGGTCATGGACGAATTGGGCGATCCGGACGCCCATACCTGATCAGGCAGTACGTTAGCGAGCGCCTTAAACACCGCCGCAGGCAGAAGATGTCCGATCGCGCTACGTCCACCGGAAGCGGCAGGATATGTTGGATTTAGTAGCGAGCCGATGGGGGCAGAGGTCTTGATCGGAATGAAGCAGCCTTCGTTGTTCGGAATATCCGGACATAACAGCGCCTTCAGGCCGTATACCGTGTATGCGAACGTATATATCGGTACGACGTTCATCGCATATGGAATTTGGGGACTGGTACCTGCATAGTCGATCGAGATCTCATCTCCACGAACGGTCAATGCACACTCGATTTTGATCGGCGTGCCTTCGAAGCCATCGTGGTTCACTGTTGAACGATATACCCCGTCTGGGATTGCACGAATTGCATCCCTCATGGCCTTTTCCGAGCGGGCGCGCACTTCCGAACCTAGCGCTTCGATATCGACCGTATCCAGCAGGCCCTGAAGCCGCTCCCCCATGGTCCGGCAACCGGAAACCTGCGCCCAGACGTCACCCATTCCCTGTTCGGAGACCCGGATATTCTGCGTAATGATCTCGATCAGAACATCGTTTGGCTTGCCACCATCGAGCAATCGCATCACCGGTATCTGCAAGCCTTCCTCGTAGATTTCTCGGCTGGAGTTGCTGCGTAGCTTGCCTCCGATGTCAGGCAAGTGAGAAACGACCGCCGCGAAGGCCACAAGTTGACCACGATGAAATATGGGCGTTGCCGTCGTCACGTCGTGAACGTGACCGGATCCCTTCCAGGGATCGTTTGTTATGAATACGTCGCCAGGCTTGATCGTATCCGCGGGAAACTTCTCCAGAAAGTGACGCACCGTCGCCGGAAGGCATCCGATGAAACCCGGCAGGCTCATCGTAGATTGGGCGAGCGAGCGGCCCCTTGCGTCCGTGAGCACGATCGCGAAATCGTTTCCGTCCCGGACCAAAGTCGAAAAACAGGTTCGAACGAATGCGGCCGATGCCTCGTCAACAACGCTGATCAAGCGCTTCCAGAGAATCTCGAGTTCAATCGCGTCGAAAGACGAGTTGCGCCGAGTCGGCGCAGGAGCCGAAGCTGTCTTCATGTCAATCGAATTCCTTGATCGTCACCGAGACCGTCAGGTCGGATCGGATGGAAACATCCGCCGTAACTGCAACCACAATTGTCGACTCACGCTCCTCGAGGATGAGAGGCCCTATCAGAGATGAATCCGGCGGCACCGAATAGCGGTTGTAGACATTCACCATCTCGAAGTCGCCCTTGAGCGGCAGGTAAATCTTGCGCTGCCCTGATGGCACGACGTCCTTACGAGCAGACGCACGACTGTCCCCCCAAGCGAAGCGTTGTCCCTCGTTGGGTGCCCGACCGACCAGGCGCCACGTGATGACCTGTGGCAAGGCGTTTGGCACCAGGCGGCCGTAGAGGCGCTCATATTCGGATTCGAAGGACTTCAACAAACGATCGGCCGTCGCTTGCGATACTTCCTCGAAGGGAAGCGTGACCGCAATCTCGGCACCCTGCCCCGCATAACGCATATCAACCCCGATAATCCATTCGACGGTGTCGGCTCCAGCCGCCTCCAGCTCCGCCTGACTCTCGTGACGAAGATCAGCCAGGTTCTGGGCCACCGTCTGCCAGTCAACATCGGCCAACAGCTGCGGATTCGACCACGCGCGATCCACACGCGCAGGCGCTGCCAGCATGCCGAGGCACGAGCCCGCGCCCGCGGCAATCGGGATCAACACTCGCGGAATGCGAAGCTTGCGCGCCACTTCCACGGCATGCACCGGGCCGGCACCGCCTGTCGCGATCATGGTAAAGTCGCGAGGGTCGAGGCCGTTTTCGGCAATGTGGATGCGCGCGGCGCTCGCCATATTCTCGTTGACGACGTTGCAGATGCCCCAGGTCGCTTCCAGAGGCGACACCTTCAGGTCAGTTGCGAGCTTCGCCACTGCCTGAGACGCGTTGGCAACGTCGAGCTTCATTTCACCGCCGAGAAAATTGTCCGGGCTCAGGTAGCCGAGCAAAAGATCCGCGTCCGTTACGGTCGGCTCGGTGCCTCCGCGCCCGTAACAGGCAGGCCCCGGCACCGATCCGGACGATTCCGGGCCGATGTTCAGAAGACCAAGCCGGTTGCAGTGCGCGATCGATCCCCCGCCGGCGCCGATTTCAATCAGCTCGATGCTTGGTATCAAAATGGGCAGTCCCGAACCCCGGCGGAACCGTTTGACGCGGGCGCATTCGAAACTGTGCGCGATTGGCGCCTCACCGCCCACTGCAACGCAGGCTTTGGCGGTTGTCCCCCCCATATCGAATGCGAGCACCTGCTGCACATCGTTCTGGCGCGCAGTGTTGAGCGCAGACATGACGCCGGCCGCCGGGCCCGACTCCAGGAGAAGAATGGGCGATTCGGCGCCCGCTTCGGCCGAGCTAAAGCCGCCACTCGACACCATGACGCGAAGTGGCACATTCTCCTTAATCGCCGCAATACGCGCGTTGAGTTCATTGAGGTAGTTAGAAACGAGCGGTTTCACGTAAGCGTTCGCGGCCACGGTCGACGTCCGCTCATATTCCTTGATTTCGCGAGCCAGATCTGACGACAGAGAGACGAACATTCCCGGAAGGGCCGCCTTGATCTGGGCTGCGATTTCCTTTTCGTGATCCGGGTTGACATACGAATGCAGCAGAGACACCGCGACGGAAGTCACATTCAGTGACCGCAGTTCGTCGACCACGCGCTGCGCTTCGGCCGCCGTCAGCGGCAACAACTTCTCGCCGCGCGCATCGAGGCGTTCGCTGACCTCGATACGGTCAGTCTCGGCGATAAGGGGCTTGGGCAGTTCGATCTCGAGATCGTAGATGTCGTAGCGCCACTCCCGCCCGATATCGAGCACGTCACGCATTCCGCTGGTCGTAACGAGGGCTGATCGGGCCCCTTTTCGCTCGATCAACGTATTCGTGATGAGTGTCGTCCCGTGCACGACCTCCGCGAGAGGCGGTGAACTGGACTCGGCGTCGGCATAGGAAGCGGCAACCTGCCTCAGCAAGTCCCGGATTACCGTGGAGACGGCCTCGCCTGGGTCGTCCGGCGTGGTCGGTGATTTGGCCACCCAAATTCGACCTGCCGGCAGAAGCCCGGCCACCCCGTCTGTAAATGTCCCGCCGATGTCGACCGCGACACGCAGGATGTTCTCGACTTTAACTTGCTTATTCATAGGCTTTGATGGTCCGGCTTCGGGTTCAGTAGGAGACGGTGATCAGCCGCTCTTCGGTCATCTCACGCACCGCATAAGCTGGTCCCTCTCGGCCGAAGCCACTTTCCTTGACGCCACCGAACGGCATCACATCAACGCGTGCGCTGGATGCTTCGTTGATATGAACACCGCCGAAACGAAGTGCTGGCGCCGTCCGTAGGGCCGTACTGATATTCGAGGTGAAGAGTCCGGCTGCCAGCCCGAATGGAGTCGCATTTGCCTGTGCCACGGCCTCCGACAGTTGGTCGAATTCGATGATACAGACCACGGGGGCGAATATCTCTTCGCAAACGACACGCATATCAGCGCTAACACGGTCAAGAACCGTGGGCATAAAGAGCGCACCGTCATGAGTGCCCCCGACGAGAACGCGAGCACCAGCAGACACCGCTTCGTCGACCCACCGGGCGGCGCGCTCGGCGCTCGCTTGGGAAATCATAGGCCCGATGACCACGGAAGGATCAGCCGGATCGCCTACTTTAAGGGAACGAACGGCATCCACAAACGCCGGCGTGAATTTTGCCGCAATACGACGATCCACGAAAAGCTTCTGGACCGACGTGCAGACCTGGCCGGCCTTACGGAAAGCCGCATTCATAATCTTGGGAATTGCGCGTCCGATATCCGCGTCGCTGCAAACGATCGTGCTCGCTATACTCCCAAGTTCGAGCTGGGTTCCTCGCAAACCCGCCGCCGATTGAATCTCGCGGCCAACGCGCGTACTGCCGGTGAAGGCATAGAATGCGATCCGCTGGTCCGCGAGCAGACGCTTTCCGATTGCCTGTCCAGGCCCGTGCACAAGGGCCAGCATTTCCGGCGGCAAGCCGGCGTCGATCAAGAGCTTGCACAGTTCAACCGCAGACAGCGGCGTATGCTCGGACGGCTTCACGACGACCGAGTTCCCTCCCGCGAGGGCCGGCGCAACCTTGTGGGCCACAACGTTGAGGGGCGAATTGAATGGAGTGATCGCACACACGACGCCGCGCGGCTTGCGAATGGTGTACCCAATCCTGTCAGCGCTGCCTGCCGCAGCGGTCATCGGAATAAGCTCGCCATTGAGACGCTTGGCTTCCTCCGCCGATAACTCAAGCGTTTGAATGCAACGGCGCACCTCGTTCTCGCCGTCCGCCCGTGTGAAACCGACCTCGTCGCGCATCAGCGAGATCAGCCTATCGAAGCGGTTCTCGAGCAACCTCGCCGCTTCTGACAGGACCCGGTAACGTTCGTATGGGCCCAGTTTCGACGAGGCCACTGCAGCATGCGTTCCGGCGACCGCTTCATCGACTTGTTCCAGGGAAGCCACGGCCATTTCCCCGAAAGAACGACCTCCGAACTTATCGAACAATCGATCAGTCGACTCTCCGTCTACCCAGCGACCGCCAATGAGCAACTTTGACACGGCTAGCCTCTGCTAAGCTTTTGCGGCAATGCCGTTCATGAAATTGATTCGGATCTTCACCGGGTCTCTTTCGGTAACGCCGGTCGGCCTCTCCTTGTCGATCTTGGCGACAATCAACCAAGGCCCATCTCCGCTTAGAGTCCGCTCGACCAACGCCTCGAAATGTTCGGCGTCAGCTGCCCAGAAGGCCTGCTTTATGCCCGCCCCCTTGGCGATGGCCACCAGGTCAGACCCTTTCTCGGTGAGCGTCTTCTGCGCGCCAGTGATGTGGTAAGCGCCGTTGTCCCAGATGATGATCGCCAGATTCTTGGGAGCAACTGCCGCTACGGTGCCAAAGGAACCGAGCTGCATGAGAATCGACCCATCGCCATCCAGTGCGAATACCTTGCGATCAGGCTGCGCGACCGCCACGCCAAGAGCAATGGCTGTCGCCAACCCCATGCTCCCGAGCATATAGAAGTTCTGCTGGCGCTGGCCGCTTGCCCAAAGATCGAAATTGGAAAATCCGATGCCGCCAATAACGGCTTCCTGGGAATCGAGCTTTTCGACAAGCCTGCGAGTGAGGTCGCTTCGATTAAGGAGGGACGCGGTCTCTCGCGTAATATCGGGTTCACTGTTCGACATGAGCCACCTCCTCTAGACTTTTCGCTTCGTAAGAAGCGGGGAGAGAATGATGGTCGCCGGCGATTGGGTGGTGAACGCTTGCGAGATCATCCCATCGGCTACGAATTCGACCTGATCGATATCCTGGATTGCAAAGTGCTCCATTCCCAAACTCACCAGAACCGGGCGCATTGTGCGGCAAACAATCGATTGGCCCAGTTGAAACTCGCCAAGAGTGCCCCGTTCGGACACCATCATAACGATCGGGATTTGATAGGGGCACGCCAACGACGCCAGCGCGTTGACAACGGTCGCAAAACCGCTGGTCTGCATCAGCACAATACCGCGCGTGCCAGCCATGTAGGCGCCAGCCACGATGCCGATCGCCTCCTCTTCCCGCGCCGGCGAAATCACCGTGAAGTATGGATCTTCCTCAATGAGCCGGATGAGGCGAGACAGAACATTATCCGGCACATGGCTAACGAGCCTAACTTCATTCTTTTTGAGAACGCGGATGACGATTTCTTCCCACGGTTCCCGCTTTTTATTTTCCGACATGCTCGCCTCGGCCCAGCATTACCCGCAGCCACCCATCGACCGTTTAGTTTGCTACTACAAGAGGACAATAAGGAGCGTCGCTTGAGTCACAAACGATTAATTTTTGTCTATTTATCATCCTGCCGTATGAATGGCCGCCGTTCGGATCAGGACGACGAAGCGGTAAGAAAAGTCCCGCGCCCACTGGCGATCAGGCGGCCTTCCAGATCGAACAGTTCCGCTTCACAGGTCGCCACCTGCTTGCCGAACTTGATCACGCTTCCCTTAGCGACGAGATCGCTGTTCTTGCTGGCCCGATGATAATCAGTTCGCAAGTCGACGGTAAAAGCTGGCCGTCCAATCTTGCTCATAAGGGAAAAACAAGCCGCGAAATCGATCAGCGCCGAGAGAATACCGCCCTGAGTCTGCCCAACGACTGGATTGGCAACCCATTCAGAACGCCAAGTGGCTCGCACCTCAATCGTGTCGCTTTCGAGGGCGATCACTTTTATTCCAAGCCAGGAGAGGAAGGCACTTCTGTCAACGATCGCCTGCACATCGGCCACGGTTTTGCCGGAAGGATCTATGCTCATCAGGACACCTTTCCGACTTGCGTTGTCTCTGTAAGGCGTGCCGCTTCCGCCTCAAGCTTTCGGCGATCGATCTTGCCGACCGTATTCACTGGCAGTACGTCGACGAATACGATCCTCCGAGGATACTGATAGGGAGGCGCGTTCTTCAGCGCATGCTGCTTAACCTCTTCCTCGTTGAGTGCAGAACCAGCGCGCTTAACGATGAAGGCGTATGGAACAGTGTGCTTGATCTTGTCCGGCGCAGGAACGACGACTGCCTGATCGACGTCAATATGCCGCTCGAGCATGAGTTCAACTTCAGCCGGGTAGATGTTGTGTCCACTTGACGTGAACATGTCGTCGGAACGGCCCACAAAATAAAACCAGCCCTTTTCATCCTTACGGAGGATGTCGCCGGTATTGTACCATCCATTTGCGTCAATACGCTTCTTCATCTGCTCTGGATTTTTGACATAGCCGCTCATCATCCCGCGGCCGCGAACATGCAGGGTACCGAAGTTGCCGTCCTCGCCGCCAACCAGCCTGAACTCGTTACCCGCTATCGGCCACCCAACGGAGTGACGCGGCCGGGTCTCGCCCTGGGGATGCCGGCCGAACAGGGCCGCACTTGTCTCCGTAATGCCGAAGATGAGGTTGATCATTGCATTGGGAAATAGATCTGCCACCTGGTCCAGCAACTCGTCCGACGCTGGAGCACCGCCCAGCGTGGCCAGCCGCACAAACGAATAGTCGCGGCCTGCTAAGAGATCGCGCTGCTGAAGCATCATGGCGAACATCGTCGGCACGCCCGAAACGACGGTCGTTTGGAATTTGTTGATCGCTTCGATGTAGGCGCGAGCGTTGAATTTCGGCATCAAGACGACCGTAGAACCGCCGTAAAGGACGCACTTGATCGAGTTCATCCCGTGCTTGTGATACAGCGGCGCGGCCACGATCATCCGATCAGACGGAGAAAAATCGCGGTCACTTGAAATCTTCTCCGCGACCCAGCTGTGCGCCCGATGCGACAGCAGAACGCCCTTTGGGCGCCCGGTCGATCCTGACGTGTACGGGATAAAGGCGAGCGAATCGTGCTCCGGCCTGAACGGCACCAGCGAGCCACCGTCTTTGAAGGCCTCCAGCCCATCGGTCCCGTCGGAATCAATAACGACGATCGGCGTCCCCGATGGGAGTTTTTCACGCAACGCCGCCTCGCAGAAAACCAGCTCGACTTCAGAGTCCTGCATGATCCAGGCGAGCGTCTCCGGCGGCTGCAGGATGCCCATCATCACCGGGGCAACGCCAGCACGCATCGCGCCATAAAATATCTGCAAGAACTCTGCCCTGTTGGAACAGAGTACGCCGATCCGGCTCCCAGGCTTGAAACCGCGTTTAAGAAGCCCCCGCGCAATGGCGTCACAGGCGGAGTGATATGCTGGATAATCGATTACACGCGGATTCAGCGGATCGTACAGATCAATAATGGCGGTGTGGCCTGCATCTCGGAAATTGCTGCCGAGGCTGCCGAGATTGCGAATCTCTTCGCTCATGGGACTACGATGACCTTACCAAAGATTTGCCTGTCTTCGAGCAGAGCAACGCCTCGCGCCGCCTGCTCAAGCGGCAACCTGGTCTCAACCGCAGGTTTGAGCCGGCCAGAAGCGACATGTTCGAGACATGCGACTATGTCTTCCGGAACATATGCGCGGCTTCCAATGATTTCTGTCTCGCGATGCCAAAGAAAACGGACATCAATCATACTCATGTGGCCGGCGGTCGATCCGCAGGTAAGGATGCGACCACCCGTCGCCATGCATCGCTGTGTTTGGATCCAGGTATCACCACCGGTGAAGTTGACCGCTACGTCGACGCCCTTCTTGCCGCTCGCTGTCCACACCGCGCGCGAAAACTCGGGTTGCTCGACATAGTTGATGATGTGGTCGGCGCCCAATGCCTTGAGTTTGGCACCCTTCGCCTCGCTCGAAGTACACGCAAAGACCTCACATCCGGCCATTTTTGCGAACTGCAGACACGAAACACCAACGCCGCCGCTTGCTCCAAGAATGAGTACCTTTTCGCCCGCCTTGATGTTGCCGCGCGTGAAAAGCATCCGATGCGACGTACCGTACGCAATCGGCAAAGCCGCCGCATCGTCGAAGCTGACGCCCGCAGGAATCTCGATGAGCTGGCGATGATCGGCCGCGATATACTCGCAAAGGCCACCATTTCCATTTTCGCCAAGAACACCACCGGTTGGAAAACGCGGGAACAGAACAACCGGTTTGCCGACCCAGGCCTTGTCTACGCCTTCGCCGACGGCCCTTACGATTCCTGCGATGTCGCCGCCGGGAATTCGCGGCATCTTCGTGGGCATGTCGGGCATGCCACGCATAACGAAGACGTCCATATAGTTCAGACCGCAGGCTTTCACTTCAATGAGCGCCTGCCCCATTTCAGCAACGGGTACGTCCCACGTCTCCAGCTTTAGTTGATCAATCCCGCCATGCGCACGTAACGCAATGGCTCTCATTGTCGCGCTCGTCATGAACCACTCGATCCGATACCGAACTAGGCTTGCGACCGAATATGGACATATCTAGCTGCGGGACAAATTATTAAAACTGCTTGATTGACAATCAACACAGATATACAAAAGATCTATACTGGATCAGTTCTTAAGCGGGTTGGCGTAATGGGAGCAAGCATAAAGCTAAGGCATTTGCGGAGTTTTGTGGCAGTCGCTGAGACCGGCTCCTTCACGGTTGCTGCCAACCGTCTGTTCCAAACGCAATCCTCCTTAACCGCGACAATCAAACAGCTTGAAGAGACGGCCGGCTTAAAGCTCTTTGATCGAACTACACGCCGCGTCGAGCTGACCAAAGACGCCATCTGGTTCAAAGCAGTTGCCGAACGCGTCCTGCTGGATTTCGACAACGCTATCGCTGATCTGCAGGCCGTCTCGAAGAGCCAGCGCGGCCACATCAAAATCGCAGTCGCGCCATCGATGATGCCCCACGTGCTGGCGCCGACGCTGAAATCGTTCCGCGCGCAATATCCTGAGATCAGTATCTCGGTATACGATCTCGGGTCGGACAAGATTGAAAGAGCAGTCCTCAATGGGGATATGGATTTCGGCCTGTCGACTCCCCTGAATCGGTTTGCGGATCTTGATTATGTTCCAGTGTTGTCGGATCCGTTCGGAGTGATATTTCCGCCTGACCACCCCGTCGGGCGGAAGCCAGGCAAGGTGGCATGGTCGGAACTGCGGCAGTATGACTACGTTGGGTTGACGTCGGATACCGGCATCGGCGCATTGCTCACGCGCGAGAAGGAACTACTCGAAGGCATCGAGGTGCGCGACTATGCATCAAGCACCACGTCTCTCCTCGCGCTGCTCCAACTAGGGGGCAAGATTTCGGTGCTTCCATCGCTGGCTGCTCATACGGAGGAGCTATCGAAGTTCAAATTCCGCGAGCTGCACAAGCCGCAGGTGTTCCGCGAAATATGCCTTATTACGCGTCAACTTCGCTCTCATTCTCCGAGCACTCAGCGTATCCTGGATATTCTGCTGTCGACCATAAAGTCGTCGAAGCGGTTATTTGGATCCAAGATTTACTGAGCCACCGCTCGACTAGCGCGACCACAGGCTGCGAATATTTTGCCAGATTGCCGATAGGACGAGGGAAAATCCGCTGATCGGCTTTGCCGGCTCCACACCGCGCTCCGCGCCGGCTTGCGCAGACGGCTGGGTAATCATCGAACTTAAATTTACAGCGAACTGACCGACGAGTTGCGTTGCGACGGCCTGAATAAGGCCAGCTCCTCTACCATATTGAGCAACCAAACCGGAGAGCGTAACGTCGGTCGAGATATCAACGTGAGAACCTTGTCCACTGGCCGACAGGCGAAACTCGATCACAGCGTGGGCGTCGCCTCTACCTTTCTGATCGGAGCCCTGCGCCTTGACCTTGGCAACCTTCGCCGTCTCATCGCGCTCGATAAAGTGCGCCACACCATTAAACGATAGCGCGACCGGGCCGAGCTTTACAGAAACCTTGCCGAGATAACCGCCGTCGGGCGTTTGCCCGGTCAATTCAGCACCCGGCATGCAGGGCGCGATTCGCGGGATGTCCATCAACACGGCCCAGGCCTGCTGCGGTGGAAGCGGTATTTCAAAGCTGTTCTTAATTAACATGTGCCTGCTCTTCAAAGATCAAGTGCGGAACTTTCCGCGTTTGCGGCCCTGGGACACAGGAAGGAAAAGCTCATCGAGAGGAATCATCCGATCGATTAGTCCTTGCTGGTGCGAATAGCCGACGAGCGTATTGAAGTTGTGAGCGTTCCTCTCCCCCAAACCGTACTCCCAAGGATCCGGACCCAAGAGCCTCTCTTGCTCCTCCCAAGCTTCCTGGTACCACGCAAGAGGGACGAGCCGCGGGTTTCGCATCCGCTTCATCGCCAAATTCTTGGATTCTTCAAAGGCCTGGTAGAGATTTGGCACGATCCAGGGATGTTGTTCGACGAGTGCTTTCTTAATACCCAGCACATGCATGATCGGGAATATGCCAGTTTTAGCATAGTAACGCTCTTCCTCCGATTTATAGTCCGGGAAAAGGCGCCCAACACGCGGATCTTTATTGATGATCGGGTCGATGATGTCGGGATGCAGGACGGCGTCCAGTTCGCCATCTGCCAGCATCTTTTCGACTGATTTGTCATCTGGAAGCCGCGTCAGCTTAAGCCCGGGCGGGGGTGTAAAGGCGACGTCTTCATCGAGCTCGGCGAACCACTCGATCGATTTATGAGGAACGCCGTATTCATTCTCAAGAATGCCGCGCAGCCAGAGGATCGCGGACACCAGGTAGAATTTCACACCTATTCTCTTGCCGATCAGATCGCTCGGCTTGGTGATGTTCTTCGACGTGTTCACGAAGATGAAGCCGTGGCGGAAACGGCGGTGAAGAAATACCGGAAGAGCGCGGAAAGGCAGGTCGCGCGCGCGGGCAGCAATATAGGAAGACGCGGAACACTCGGCGATGTCGTATTCCTCATTGCGCAAGAAACGCCAGTGACGCGTGGCTGAGTCCGCACCGGTTAGAATGTTCAGTTCAATGCCATCGGGCCGAACAAGCCCCTCCTTCAAAGGACGAACGATCTCGTAATCGCCGCAAGCGAGGGTGAGTTCGAGTTTCTTTGTCATGGTGGTCTTTCTGAAGAAGCAGTTCGTCAATTTGTCTTTGAAGATTCGACTAGCCTGAAGAGGGCCTCCGGCGTGATCGGCGTTTGTGAGATGCGCACTTTGAATGGCGCCAGAGCATGTTCCACGGCGGACACGATTGCGGCCGCCGCCGGAATCGTTCCTGCCTCACCAACCCCCTTCGCGCCAATGGGATTGATGGGAGACGGAGTCTCCCGCAGAATCGTCTCCAGGAACGGCAACTCGGTCGCGGTCACCAATAGATACTCCTGGAAACTGGTCGTTACGGGCTGAGCCGAATCGTCATAGCCCATGAGTTCGTAGAGAGCATTGCCGATGCCATGGACGATGCCTCCCTCGACCTGACCTTTGACGATCATCGGGTTAATCATTCGCCCTGAGTCGTTCAGTGCAACGTAGCGCTTGATCTCAACCTGTCCCAGTTCGGGCGTGACCTCCACTTCCGCAACGTGGCACGCATTCGCGTAGGCCAAGGAGTCCGAGCGCCAATGCATGGCCGATTCGAGCCCGGGCTCAGTGCCCGCAGGGAAGGCATAGCCCGGTGCTCCTCGCAGCGTGCGCGCTATTTCCGCAAGGCTGATAGCGCGATTGCTCGCGAGCACCCGCACGTGACCATCCTTCAGCTCCAAATCAGCCTGCGGAACATCAAGGATCACGCTTGCGGCTGCCAATGCTTTGGCCGCCACCGATTTCGCCGCGAGGTGCACGGATGAGCCTGCAGTCACGAGTTGACGGCTGGCAAATCCACCGAGCCCAAGCGGAGTTCGGGCCGTATCTCCCGCGATCACCCGAACATCGTCAACGGGAAGCGACAAGCCGTCCGCGCAGATCTGAGCCAGGGCCGTCTCAATGCCCTGCCCCATCGCAGTGGCACCGGTATAGACGCTGACTTTGCCGTCTTGGCCGACCCGGACAATCCCGCTTTCGAACGGTCCACGGCCGGTACCTTTGACGGCATTGGCTATTCCGATACCGATGTAGCGGCCTTCAGCCAGTGCTCGCGCCTGGCGATCCGGAAAATCCTTCCACCCCGCAGCCTCCAAGGCTTCTGCCTGCGAGGCGAGATAGTCGCCGCTGTCATACACCATCGCTGCGCCGGACCGGGCCTTCAGCTTCTTCGTGTACGGCATTTTCTCTGGCGGAATAAGATTGCGTCGTCGCACTTCGGCGCGATCCAGCCCGAGTTTGAAGGCGATCAGATCCATCGTCCGTTCCATCGCGAACGCCGCCTGCGGATATCCCGCGCCGCGCACCGACGAAACCGGCACCTTGTTCGTGTGTACGATGACCACGTCCATGCTGTATGAAGGCAGCATGTAAGGGCCGCTCATCGCCGTGGCGGAGTTATATGGGAGGTTGACGGGCTTCGGCGCATATGCGCCCTGGTCATGCACCAACCTTCCTCGAATTCCGAGCAGACGCGCATTGGCGTCTACCGCGACTTCAACCGTCCAGTACTGGTCGCGCTCCTGGATCGACGAAATAAAGGTTTCGCGGCGGTCTTCGACCCATTTCAGGTTCCTGCCGAGCAGACGCGCGGCTGCCGGAACGGCGACTTCTTCCGGATAAAGGCAATATTTGGGACCAAAACCACCGCCGACGTCCGGCGTAATCACGCGCAGCCTGTCCTGGTCCAGGCCCAGCATGGACTGCAGCATGTAATAGAGGTCATGCGGCATTTGGGTTGACGACCATACGCAAAGCTCATCGCCGGGCCGCACCTCGGCGACGACGCCGCGCCCCTCCATCGAATGTCCGCAACCGCGATGCTGCCAAAGATCGTCGGAGAAAACATGAGCAGCGTTGGCGAAAGCGCTCTCGACGTCGCCAAAGCCGACGTTGAAGGAATTGAGAACGTTGCTCTCGAGCTCGGTGCGGACGGTCGGAGCATCGGCGGACATTCCCGCCCTGGCGTCGGTAACCACCGGCAGCGGCGTGTAAGCCACCTTGACACGCGCGGCTGCATCTTCGGCAAGATATCGCGTATCGGCGACCACCATCGCAATGGGCTCGCCGACATACGCGACTTCGCTGTTCGAGAGCACAAAGGGCGTGCTGTTGCTTTGTCCCCCGGTCGGGCTCGCGCCGAGCGGCATCCGACCTGACGTCAACTTCGGCATCAAATCGGCGAGAATCAAGACGGCGTGCACGCCGGGCATGGCCCGCGCTTCTTCAACGTCGAGATCATCAATTTTCGCGTGGGCGGCCGAGCTTCGAAGAAACGCACATTCCAGAAGACCCGGTAGCGCAATGTCGTCCAGGTACTGCCCCTGCCCGCGGAGCAGCTTCGGATCTTCCAACCGCGGAACGGCGCGGCCGACCGACAAGGCCGCGGGAACCGCCGGCTTCTGGCTGTCATGGCCGGTCATTCGCTCATCCTTCCGGCGCTCTTACCCCCGGTCGCCAGCAGAACCGCCTCGACGATGCTCTGATAGCCCGTGCAACGGCAAATGTTTCCCGAGATGGCGTCGCGTATCTGCGCTTCCGACGGTTGCGCGTTCTCCCGGAGCAACTCGACGATGGTCATGAGCATGCCGGGGGTGCAATAGCCACATTGCAGGCCGTGCGTATCCTGGAAGGCCTGCTGGAGCGGACTCAACTTTCCGTCGGTGGCCGCGAGTCCTTCGACGGTCTCCACAATAGCGCCCTTCGCCTGCACCGCCAGCATCAGGCAGCTTCGCACGCTCGCGCCGTCCACCAGAACGGTGCAGGCTCCGCACACACCGTGTTCACAACCCAAATGCGTCCCTGTCAGGCCGAGGCTGTGTCGCAAGAAATCAGCCAAGGTCATCCGGGCTTCGGCAAGGCCGCTATAACTGCGGCCATTGATCAGCATTTCGATCTCGTGCATCACGCTGCCACCGGTCTGTTAGGTCCCGGCAGGGCCGAGTGCAAGCTTCGCCTGAGCATCGTTCGGGCAACGCTCAAACGATACTCCGGGCCTCCGTGAAAATCGCCAATCACTTCCAATTGGTCGCAGGCCTCGACCACCGCGGCAATGGCGCCGGCATCGCCGCTCGTCCCTACGAGCAGTTTCTCTCCGGCGAAATGCCGCTGCGGGACCGAACCAATCCCGCCGATCGCAATTGCGGCGCGCTGGATCACCAGGGAACTATCACGTTCGATATGCACGGCGGATGATGCAATGGCAAAATCGCCGTGCCGCCGTGCAAACTCGTTGAAGCCAAATGTGTGGGTATCTGCCCAAGGCGAAAATTCGATGGCCGTAACGATCTCATCGGCCGCTATTCCCGGCATCATGAATCCGGCGATAAAGTCCCGGGCCGGAATGCGCCGCCTGCCAGAAGGTCCTGCAGCTTCGACCACAGCGTCGAGGAGCAAGGCGAGTAGCGGCAGTTCCGAAGCGGGGTCGAGATGACAGAGACTTCCTCCGATCGTTCCCCGGTTTCGAGTCTGGCGGTGACCGACCAGTTTCAAGGCAGAACGGAAAATAGGAGCGCGAGCGAAGAGAGCCGCATCGACTTCAATCTTCCGCTGCCGCGTCATCGCGCCAATGCGGATGCGCTCGGCGGTTACATCGATACTCGCAAGATCATGGAGATTGTTGATATCCACCAGCACGTCGGGAAAGACATAGCGCAGATTGAGCATCGCCATGAGCGATTGCCCCCCCGCTAGAACTTTTGCGTTCTCCCTTTCACTGAGGAGCCCTATCGCCTCATCAAGCGTGGCAGGACAGAAGTATTCAAATGGAGGGGGTTTCATGCGCGGGGTCTCGGAGACGGTCAGACCTACTGGGAAATGGCGAGTGGATCATGCGATTCACCCACGCTACCGAGGTCGCTTGTGGAGCCCAGCAGTGCCGACCGCAACAGCGAGCCAGTTTCGGGTGCATCAGCCTCTATCACTCTTCCGCCCCACGCTCGCAGTCCGCTGCGGCCTTCGCCGCAGGCCGATTTTCGCCGATCACGGCATTACTACAAATAAATAATTACGCTATATTATTCCATATTAACGATAAATCGGCTCAGCTTCAGCCAACATGTTCTTCAAGCACCGAGACTCGAACATCCTCTTCAATAAGCTTCCAGATGTGATCGACATATTTCGCGAACTGGGGAGTGCGTTTGATGCTGAGCGGACGCGGGCGCGGCAGGTCGATCTCCACAATCTCGTTAATGCGACCGGGCCGCCGGGCGAAAACGAAAACTCGGTCCGAGAGATAGACAGCTTCGTCGATCTGATGGGTCACAAACAAGACGGTCTTGGCCCCCGCCTCCCAGATCCGAAGAAGCTCGGTCTGCATGATCTCACGCGTTTGGGCATCTAGCGCCGAAAATGGCTCATCCATCAGCAAGAGTTCCGGATCGACGGCCAGTGCGCGCGCCAAGTTGACGCGCTGACGCATACCGCCGGACAATTGACGCGGATAGTAGTCGGCAAAGCCCCTGAGCCCGACTAGGTTCAGCAGCTTCGCAGTCCGCTCCTTCTGCGCCCGATCAAGCCTGTTATTGATCTCAAGCCCGATGTTTACATTCGATTCGATCGTACGCCACGGCAGCAGATTATCCTGCTGAAAGACAAATCCGCGGTCCATGCCAGGACCCGTGATCGTCTTGCCATCAAGGGCGGCAGTGCCCGATGTCGCGTGTTCAAGCCCGCCGACGATCCGTAGGAACGTCGTCTTTCCGCAGCCGGAGGGCCCGACAATCGATATAAACTCACCGCGACCGACGTCTACGCTGACCGAGCTAAGCACATCGAGCGTGGCAAATTTCTTCGTCAGTCCCGATACCGAAAGTTTCGTCGTCACTGCATCGCCCATCTTAATCTTTCCATGAGATCAGACGCGTCTCAAGCCACTGAAAGCCGCTGGTGAGGAGGATGCCTGCCGCGGCCAATATCAGAACGCCCGCGAACAGCTCCGGCATATTGAACGTCTCTGCGGACTGGCTGATCAACTGGCCAAGACCGGCTCGGGCGCCGAACATTTCCGCGACGACTACACCAATCAGGCCGCGACCAATACCCAGTTTCAAACCGGCGAAAATGAACGGCAGCGCCGAGGGCAACGACACTTTGAGAAAGATCTGTCGAGATGATGCACCGAAGCTTCTGACCATCTCGACGAGCTGCCGGTCTGTCATACGCAAGCCCGCCTCGGTGTTTATGATCACCGGAAAAACGACCAGCAGGGCGACAACGATTGTCTTCGAGGTAATGCCGATGCCAAACCACAGAATGAATAGGGGGGCCAAGGCAACGGTGGGCGTTGCGTATAGTCCGGACACCCAGGGCTGCAGCGCTTGCTTGGCCGTGCGAAAACTCGCGATCAAAAGGCCAAGGGCAACGCCAATGATGCTCGCGCTAACATACCCGAGGACGAATTCGGTACCGCTGACCCAAATGTGTTTTTGTAGTTCGCCGGCTTCGTAGAGCCTGCCGACCGCCGCTGCGATCTGCGACGGCGGCGCCAGGAACAATTTCGATTCCACAATGAACCGTCCGGCAAGCTCCCACAAAAGGAGCCCTGTGATGACTGAGACCCAGCCCCACATACGCCTATTCAAGAAAGACACGATTTTCTTGAGTGCAGAGGGTTGCGGCTCCACTTCAACAACCTGCACCGGCTGTCCTTGGGCCTCCGTGAGCTTATCCTGCCCTAACGCGAAACCAGCTTGCTTTACCGACATTGGCTCAGAGATCCCTGGCGAAAGTAGCGATTTCAGAACCTGTCGCGAGCCACACTTTTTCGTGCCCGCACATGTATTCAAGGGCGCGGTCGAGCGCATCGATACGATGGGCCGCACCGGACAAGTATGGATGTAGCGCAATGGGGAGAACGCGCGCCTGCGTCTCGCCTTCCCGGTACAAAACATCGAACTGGCGCCGTAGCATCCCGGCAAACTCATCGGGAGTGCAAGTATAAGCCTCGTACGCCATTTTATCGTTGAGCTCGAACGAGTAGGGAATACAGGCGAGTTTTTCGCCGTCGCCGATACTCATGTTGTATGGCTGGTCGTCATTGCACCAGTCCGCGACGTACTCAATTCCCGCCTTATGCAGAAGCGGCAACGTCCGCCAGGTCTCTTGCAGACCTGCACCAAGCCACCCCTTGGGCCGTTCTCCCGTCGCCCTCTCAATCGCTTCGACAGTTCGAACGATTATTCCGTCTTCTTCGCTCTCGGGCACTTCATTGAGGCGGGTTACGTTCGTCTCGTTGTGCCCCATGAGTTCCCACTTGTGGGCGAGGCATGCCTCGACAATCTGCGGGTGGTGCGTGCATATGTCACTATTGAGCGCCACGGTACCGCGAATGCCATAGCGGTTCAGGAGCTCAATGAGACGAAATACGCCGATTCGATTGCCGTAATCCCGCATGCCCCAACCGGGAACATCGGGGATCTTCCCGCTCGCGCCGGCTCTTGGAATCACCATGTTGAGCGGAAAGAACTCAATATTCGGGAAGACGCACACGGCGACTTTCGCGCCGTTCTTCATGCGATACGGTTCCCGGGCCGTTACGGGCGAGTATCGAAAAGGACCATAGACGGAAGACATCGACGCCTCACGCCTTAGCGAGATGCGCGAGAACTGCCTCGATCTTCAAGACATCCGCGTATTTGTGATGCATGTCGAATAGATTCACCTTATGTGACAACTCGCTGCGGTCGAAGCAACATTCCTCGACGACGGTGACGTGAAAACCGGACGAATATGCATCAACGACACTGGCTCTCACGCAACCCGATGTGGTCTCGCCTGCGACAATCAGGCTCTGGATGCCCAAGCGCGTAAGGTTTGTCGCAAGAAGCGTGCCGAAGAACGCGCTGGCCCGCTCCTTGGTAATGATGACGTCCCCCTCCTCGGGCGCGACGTCCGGCTGGATCACGAAATCCGACTCGTCAGGTCGCCTGCCGCCGCGCTGAGTCGCCGCCATCGCTCCCTTCGATTTTGGAACGCAGCCGGTAGTGTAAAAGATCGGCAGTTGGGCGCGCCGCGCGGCGGCGAGGAGCTTCTGTGTCGGCGGCAGAGCATTCCAGGCCGCGATACCGCAGGACGAAGGAAACATCTTGCTGACGTCGCTGATCGGCTTTGGGCCACCGGCATACGCGAGTTGGTACAAGTCGATCAGGAGAACCGCGGGCCTGGGCCCCACGTACAGCGGTCGACGGTATGGTCTGTAGAGTTCCAAAACGTCTGCTGAATAAACGTCCTGCCAGCAGTGATCCTCAAAATCGTCCATTTCGACAGACCTCAAGACGAACGCCTCTGTGACGGTTGCTCCCGGATTCCGGCGCTAGACCACGACGACCGCAGATCGAGGCTTGCCGCCCCGCGCCATGGACACCGCACCAGATTCCAGTTGCCGACGGCCCTTTCTGGGACCGGTAGTTACCGCAGAGTGCCTGAACAGCCCGGCCATCCTAGATAACTAACCGGAACACCAAGGCACAAATTGATAAATTAAGGCAATTGATTACTTGCAGCGAAGAATGACGTCGCGGTTCTGGGCTCCCGGCCGTATGCCGCGCGCCACCAGACGCCGGGCGAATGGCGTCGTCACAGCCCCGCAACCTTAATGATCGATAGCAACGTTATTGTTTACCGATGCGTGCAATCCTTTCCCTGAAGTCGAAGCTGCTGTCGCCCGCTTCGTCCGGGGATATGCTTTCCCCTGCATTCAGCAACCGGCGGCCGAAGATGTGGTCACCACCGCTGTTCACAGACTCGACGCCGATCAGTGTTTCGCCTGTGAAGCAGAATACCGAGAAGGCCCGCTTCTCGATCGAGCCACGCACCACGCACCGTTCCGCCCCTGCGGTTAGCCCAACCATCTGCAACTTCAAATCTCGCTGGTCACTCCAGAACCACGGCACAGGCGAGTATGGCTCTGAACGTCCCACGATACGTCGAGCGACGCAGCGGGCCTGATCGACCGCATTTTGAACTGACTCCAAACGCATATACCGCTGACCGAGCGGAAAGGAAGCGCAGTCGCCGATCGCAGAAATACGCGGGTCGGCAGTCGAGAGGTTTGCGTCTACGACGATGCCGTTGTCGACCGCCACACCGGCCTGCATCGCAAGCTCGATCGCCGGAGCAACGCCAATACCAACCAGAACGAGATCGGCAGGAATGCGCCGTCCGTCGGACAGTACAACCTTGCTGACCTTGCCGTCGCTTGCATCCAGTGCCCCGACGCCGGCGTCGCATATCAGGTCAACGCCCCACCTGCGGTGCTCACCGGCATAGAAATCCGAGACGATCGGCGTCACAGCGCGGCTCATCACGCGAGGCAGAGCTTCCACGACTGTCACTGTTTTTCGAACCTTCGACGCAACGGCCGCCAGCTCAAGGCCGATGAAGCCTGCGCCGATAACGACGATATCTTGCGCCCGCTCGAAACGCTCGCGAATGGCATGCGAGTCCGCGAGCGTGCGCAAATACATCACACCGTCCGAGTCCGCTCCCGGCACAGGCAGCGCCCGGTTTCTAGCACCCGTCGCCAGCACAAGATGATCGTAACCGAGAGCCGCGCCAGTCTGCAGCTCGACCCGCCTCGCGATCGGGTCGATCGTCATCGCCCGCGCGCCGGTGATCAACTCGATATTCTGCTTTTCATAGAAGTCAGGCGACCGGAATGCCAGCCGCTCCGCGGCCATCTCTCCGAGCAGAAAGGCCTTGGACAAGGGCGGGCGTTGATAGGGCTGCTCGGTCTCCTCACCGATCAGGACTATCGGCTCGGCATAGCCGAATTCCCGAAGTGAAGCCGCGAGCTGGTATCCGCCCTGACCGGCGCCAACGATCACGGTGCCAGGTTTCGACATTCACCGCCTCGCGTCGCGCATTACTGGAAATGTGGCAGCAGTTTCACCACGCGGCGGACGAGCCCGCCTTCCTGGCCGCCTCATCAGGATTGAGAGCGACGTCCCACACATTCGCGATAAAACGTTGTCCACTTATATCCGCACCCGCCTGATTGATCAGCCACGCACACGGCGGCCCCATAATTTCGGGCCGCAACAGCTTTTCGCGGTCGACGCCGTCGCTCGCCGGAATTTGCTTGGTGTCGGCGGCACCGCCGGGAAGCAACGCATTGACGGTCACGCCCGTGCCGTCGAGATCCTTGGCCCAGATGACAGTCGCGGCCTCGAGCGCCGCCTTCGAAGGACCGTAAGGCGAAAATCCCGCCATCAGCATCGTTGGGTAGCTGGTCGTGATGTTGACGATCCTGCCGAAGTGCCGCTCGACAAGATGCGGCGTAACCGCCCGCGCCATGTTGAACGAGCCGTTCACGTTGACGTTGATGACCTCTCTCCACCGCTCGATCGGAACCTCGAAAAAGCGCTTGCGCTGTCCCCCGAGCACATGCCCGATGAACTGCATCCCGATCGCGGCGTTGTTGACCAGTCCATGGATGGCGCCGAAGCGCTGCAATGTCGCCTCGACGAACGAGACGCACTCGCCGTCCTGTGTGACGTCGCCAAAAATGCCGAACAACTGGTCGCCCGGGATCCCTCGCTCCTTCGCGGAGGCCAGGGTTTCGTTCATCTCATCGCGGCAGGCCGGCAAATCGACGCATGCGACCCGATTGCCTATCGTTGCCATATGAAGCGCAATCGCCCGCCCAATGCCCTGAGCGGCGCCCGTAACGATAACCACTCGGTCAGTACTTTCGCCCATTCAAACCGTCCTCGGAAATCCAGCGCGGTCAGATGCAGGTATACCCACCATCGATGACCAGATCAGCGCCCGTCATAAAAGACGCTTCGTCGCTCGCCAAATACAATGCGCCGTTTGCGATGTCTCCCGGCTGCCCAAGACGACCGATTGGATGCAGCGGGATCAAGGCCTTGCGTGCGGCGTCCATATCAGCGAAGCGCGTTTCAACACGAACAGTCTCAATGGCACCAGGAGAGAGCGAATTAACCCGAATTCGGTCTTTTGCGTGGTCCAACGCCAGGGAGCGCGCGAACTGGATCAGCGCTGCCTTGGTCGTCACATAGGCCGGACGACGCGGAACGACGACCTGTCCCAGCTGCGACGCCAGGATGACGACACTTCCGCCGCCACTTTCGACAAGCTTCGGAATCCCGTACTTTGTAATCAGAAAAACACTGGTCAGATTGACGGCAAGCGCTTTGTTCCAGTCGGCCTCATCGAGGTCCACAACCGTCGCCACAGGATCGTTGCTGGCAGCCGTGGTGACAAGAATATCGAGACGACCGAACGCCTTGAAGCCGTAATCGATCGCGTATTTGACGTCGCCTGCATTCGATGAATCGCAGTACGTCGAAACCGCGCGCCCACCGGCCGCAATGATATCCTTAACGGTTCTGGCGGCGCTATCGTTCGCAATATCGGTGCAGACGACCGACGCCCCCTCTTCAGCATAACGGCGGCTTATGGCCGAACCGATGGCACCACCGGCCCCCGTTACGAACGCCACCTTACCTTCGAGTCGCTTCATTGCGACGCTCTGCTTTCGGACGCAGCAGCCATCTCTCGCTCGCGCATCCGCCTGAGCAGTCTCCGCGCCTGAATTGTCGGTGCATCAGAACTGATGTCCACCATCTTCGCGCCCGGGAACGCGGCGATCGTGGCGTGTTGCGCTTCGCATATCGCGACGTCCTCGAGAAAGGTGTTCCGAATACCGCTCAGCGTCTTCGTGAGACCTTCATCTTCAAGGCGGAAATCCCGCGAGCACGTCCAAAAATGGTGGGTGGTGTCGTCGGTCTCCGGCGTAATGCCGTGATCGGTGTATACCGTGATGCCCTTGCTTCGGTTGCCTTCGAACGCTCCCGTTCCCGGCTCAGCAATTCCAACGTCAAATGTGATCACTGTCGGCGCGTGATAGATCCAGGTGAGCCAATAGTCAGCCCTCTCAAGCTTGTAATCCGCCGCCTTGCGCCAGATCGGCGGCGGATCGCTCGCGGCCATATGCCGCGACCCATGAATCTTGTCGCCAACGAGCTTCACCCGCGGGGGCGTCGCGACAGCGCCGTCGTTTCCCAGCGAGCCTGGGTGAACATACTTGGAGTGGGTGTTGTCCAGCTGGACGTCGATCAATTCCTGATAATGGCACTTAACATGGAAGTAATCACCGAGCATCTTCCACTTCGGGTGGTCATGCCAGTACAAATCGGGGATCAGCGCCTCATCGGCCAATTCCGGCTCGCCCATCCATATCCACACCCACCGGTGTTTAACGGCGACCGGATAGCTGCGAACGAAGGCCGTTGCGGGAACCGTCTCTTGGCTCGGCACGCAAACGCATTTGCCCGCCGCGTTGAAGACCATTCCATGATAACCGCACTCGATCAAACCATCGACTACGCGCCCTACCGACAACGGAGCAGCGCGATGGCAGCAGCGATCTTCAAGAGCAGCAACCGACTTATCAGCAGCACGAAAGAAGACGATCTTCTGATTAAGCAACGTGCGCGCCAGTGGTCCATCGCCAATCTCGTGATCCCACGCGGCGACGTACCAGGCGTTCTGCAGATACATTCAGTTCGACTCCCAATTCGCTTGAGAATTTATTTACACCAGCGTTAAGGTACACGGCACGCCGGATAACTCAATTAGGCAATAGTTATGGACAAACAACTAAACACGATAGGTGGTCAAATGACGTCTTACGCATCTCGCTTGATGAAAAGCGCTACCGCCGCGGTCTTCATATTTGCCGCGAGCGTCATCGTTCTTGGCACTCAGCATGCGAATGCACAGACAAAGGTCGTCTTCGGCTACGTCTCGGACGGCGCATTGCAGTGGCCTGAGTACGTTGCGATCGAAAAAGGCTGGTTCAAGGAAAACAACATCGACATCGAGATGCTGGCAGTCGGCGGCGGCGCCGCGCAGCAACTGGCAGCGGGTGCACTCAATCTTTCAGCAAGCGGCTTTCCCGACTACGTGCGCGCGACTGAGCAGGGTGCGGCGATCAAAATCGTGCTGAACGGCGTCAACATGCCTCCCTACGACGTATACGCAAAGCCCACCATCAAATCGCTGCCGGAACTGAAGGGCAAACTTGTCTCAATCGGCGGCAACAAGGATATCACCCTCACCTACGTAACAGCCGCCATGGCCGCCGTGGGCATGAAGCCGACTGACGTCGATTACATCTATGCCAAGTCCACCACGGCGCGCTTTGCTGCGTTGATGTCTGGCGGCGTCGATGCGGCAATCCTGTACCCGCCGACGAACTTCAAGGCCGCCGCTGCCGGATTCAACAAGGTCGCCACAATCAGCGATCACGTCAAAGACATTCCCTTCATCGTCTATGGAGCGAATCTGGACTGGGCCAAGAAGAACGGCGAGGCTCTTCGCAACTATATGAAGACCTACAGCCGCGCGCTGACTTGGCTGTACGACAAGAAAAACAAGGACGAAGCGGTCAAGATCCTGATGAAGCACGGTAAGGTGACCCAGCAGGATGCCAACGACACCTACGACTACTTCATCGGCATCGCCGCCTACAGCAAGGACGGCCTGATCAACGATGCCAGCTGGAAGAAGATGGCCGACACCTTGATCGAGTTCGGCGACTTGCCGTCACCGGCGCCGGCGATTACGAAGTTTGTCGACGATAGCTATGTTAAAGCCGGTTGGGGCAAATAACCAAGCCACTCGGTTACGAGGGAGCAAAACGTTTTTGCTCCCTCGCAATCCCCTAGGGCTTCGCTGCGTCCTTGGCGCAGGCAATAACGCCACTAAATCGCCGCGGTGGCTTTGACTTCCAGCAGATACTTCGGGCTCGCAAGTCCGCTCACAATGAGGAGCGTCGATGGCGGATAGGCGCCATTGGCGAACATGTCTGGAAAGACACGTGTACGATAATCTCTGAACGGCGCAATATCCTCTCGGCGCACGAGATAGCTGGTAAATTCCACGACATTCTGCCATCCGGCCCCGGCGGCGTGCAGAGCCAGCTCGATATTGGCGAATACGCGCTCACACTGAGCCTCAATGTTGCCGTCTCCTACAAGATTTCCAGACCCGTCCACGGCGACCTGTCCGGCGATGAACACATATTCGCTGCCCCGGACTTGGGCGATTTGCTCGTAAGGCGAGCCTGGAGGACACATCGTATCCGGCGTATAAATTTTGACGGTCGCCATGAATTCACCTCAACCGCTCAAGGAGACAGGGATCACAATCGCTGCGCTGACAGACGCACCAGGGCGCGAACGAACTCAAGCCCGGTAGTAATGCCCAGTGCTTACCTCTCCAGCCCAGGATCAGCCTTTGCGCGATGACTAGCTATCGCCGGGTTTTTGGGAAGCTCCGTGAGAAGTCTGCCGTACCCGCTCGCCACCTGCCGGACGCGGAGCCGCGTATGAATCTCCCAGGCCTGGCAAATAGTCGCATGCACAACCGGCATTTGCAGATCGTCCTCGAGCATCTGAACGACCCGGGCCGTTTGCCACCCGCCGCCCTGAATATAGATGCCATCTGCGCCCGGATGCCGGACGCATTGACGCTTCACATGAGAGTATAGCCTCTCTGCGGAAATTTGAGATACCTGATCGAAGGGAACATCAATCGGCTCCATCGACAGGGACTGAAAGCCGGCCTCAGCCATGTATTTCAGCACGATCTCATTCTGGATCGCGGAGTAGCTCGCGCCAACGAACGACTTGATGCCTAATGCGCGCAAGCTCGCGACCTGCATTTGCGGGTCTGTAACGATCGGCGTTCCATATTTTGCTTCCCACGCCTCGATCAATGCACGCTCGCCTTCGTAGCCGAGCAACATAAAAGGCGGGGCGCCGGAGAGAATAATGAAGTCAACGCCCTGTTCCGCTAGTTCGGCAACGAATGCCTCATACTGCGGCAACGACTCGAGAAACTCAGAATTGGAACCGGCTTTAAAATTCAAAAGCAAGGGCACAATGCCTATGCCCTCCGGCAGAATTCGTATCAGCTCCTCCAGAGTCCCTGGCCGCCGCGTCGGGCGTACCATTCCGACCACACCACGCCAAAGCGAAAAGCTCATTTGCGATCTCGCGATTCCAGAGCGCGCGATGTGTATTGCGACACCGCACTAACGATAGCGAATGGAAGCCCCGAAACCCTCACCGGATCTGCCACTTCCGCGCGACTTCGGGGGGCCGACACAACCACCCGCGATGTGCGTGGGGATGGTATAGACTACTGATTAACGGTCGTGCCGGTCGCCTTAATGACATCGCGCCATTTCTCAGAAGTCTTCTCCATCGTCGTTCGCATTTCTTCCGGAGAGCTGGCAACAATCTCCATGCCCTGCGGTTCAAGAGCCGCAATGAATCGGGGATCACTCGCCGCCTTCTTGAGCTCGTCCGAAAGACGCATGACAATCTCTCTCGGCATTTTCGCAGGGGCAAGCAGCACAAAATAGGACGTTACCTCATATCCATCCAGCCCGGCCTCGCTGATCGGCGGCACGTTCGGCAGCAGCGCTGACCTATTGAGCGCGGCTATGCCGAGCAATTTGAGTTGTGGAACTTCCGCCTGGGCTTTCGCCGACGATTGCCCCACCATCACCATGTCGATCCTGCCGCCCATAACATCGGTCATGGCGCTCGTCGTGGTCCGATATGGCACGTGGAGCAGATCAATGCCGGCCCTCAATTTCAAAAGCTCCATCCCTATGTGCAGCTGCGTGCCAATGCCGGTCGACGCATAAGTCAATTTTCCCGGAGCCGCTTTGGCCAGACCGATGACGCCACGAACATCATCCGCCTTCAATTCGCGATTAGCGACGAGAACCAGCGGGAGCTTGCTGATTATACCGATCGGCTCGAAGTCCTTGGACGGATCATAGGACAGATTCTTATATAGATGAGGATTGCTGGTCAGGGTGCTGTCGACCATGACTGACAGCGTATACCCATCGGGCGTTGCTTTCGCGAGCTGCCCCGCCATGACGCCGCCATTCGCCGACGGATTGTTTTCGACGGTTACAGGCTGCCCCATGCTTTGGGAAAACCGCTCCGCAATAGCTCGCGCAACCAGGTCTCCAGCGCCGCCCGCTCCTGTGGTCACCAACATTCGTATCGGGCGCGACGGATAATCGTTCGCAACTGCGACCTCAGAACACAAGGCGGCAAGTAGCGCGGCTACTACCGTAGTCAGCACATGATTTCGCAAGGTTCAACTCCGATTGAGATCTCTGGCGGCAGCTTCGATAGACACTATCCCGGCATCATATCTGAAATTGCAATACATCGATTCTTGAGGCGCATAGCTACGGCTGATGACGCTTCTGTGCCGAAGGGTATTATGAAAATAGCGACCGTTCGCATTGTAAAAAACGAACGATAATTCTTCTCAGACGAATAATCGCGCACTCGAGAAAGCACGAATGATATCGGCATTCCGTCCGCCTCCGCGTTCATGTCGCAACATCGCGGAGACATTGACACTTGCTGGCGCTGGCGGGATCGCTTTCACTCTTCTAGGTGTTCCAGCGGGCTACCTGTCGGGTTCGATCGCCTTTGTGGCAAGTGCCGCGCTGGCGGGCCGGCCTATGTATGTTCCTACGCCGGCGGTCCGCATTTTATTTGTGCTCATCGGCATATCTTTGGGAAGCGTCGTCACTCCGGCGACGATCAACGGGTTGAGCGACTATCCGCTTAGCCTGACGATGCTACTTGCATCGACAATAGCGATGAGTGTTGCTGGCACCAGTTATCTGAAATTCGTCCACAAATTCGACGGTACGACGGCCTACTTGTCGGCAGTGCCCGGGGGAATGGCGCAGGTAATGGTGCTAGCTTTTGAATGTAAGGCAGATGCACGCGCGGTGGCTATTGTGCAAACGGTACGCGTCATCGTCCTGTCAATCGCGTTGCCCGCGACATTCGCAATTTTGGGACTCGCCGACGGTACGCCGATCTCAACGCGCAACGCATTTCAGCTGTCGCAGCCCGGTGAGCTGGCAATCCTCACTTTGGTCTCGACCCTCACCGCCGCACTTGCTCATCGCGCAAGATTCCCGGGCGGGCTTCTTTTCGGCGCAATGCTCGCCTCCGCGGCCCTGCATGGAAGCGGCTTGATTGATGTCACCCTGCCATCTGGAGTGCAATACGTTGTGATGATCGCCTTTGGCGCCGTCGCCGGCGCTCGATTCTCGAACACATCCTGGTCGCAGCTCAAATGCTATTTTGGTGCGGCAATTGGCACATTGCTTCTCACCACTATCATCGCCGCCAGCTTCGCCGGCGCGCTTCTGCCCATACTCGCCGTCCCCACCGCTCAAATGATGGTGGCTTTCGCCCCCGGCGCCTCTGACGGCATGATGCTGCTCGCCTTGGCGTTGCACCTTGATCCCATATACGTCGGCGCGCATCACCTAGTACGGGTCTTCTTCGTGATGGGTGTCACGCCCCTTATATTGCGCTTTTTGCGGCGCGGACGGTAGATACCCATCCCGGAAAGGTTCGACAAATTGCTTGCGTCAAAACCAAAAGCAATACGACGCCATTAGAGTCATGCCGGCGGTCGACCAACCGTCATTGCGCCTTCGTGCCCGGGTCTACGACGGTTTTCGAAGATCCTTCAGGAGCCGCCTGCATGCCAGGAGGGGTTTGGCCCTGCGGGCTTTCAGCGGGGGCACCGCCTTCAGATTTCGTATTGATCGGACCTGTCCAGCCCTGCGGCTGTAGCTGTCCCTTCGTTTCTGGCGTGACCGTACGGCCCGTGCTTTGTTCCGAGGCCGGAGCATTCTCCGTCGCCGGAGGCTGCGTCTGAGCTGACGCCAGCCCGGCTGAGGTAACCAAACAGAGCAGAACGAGGGCGGCGCGCATGGGACACTCCATAGTGAGATTCCCGGTTCAACCCTTGGGTAAGCTCCGGGTTCCGCACTGCGCGCATTTGGCGCCTTTCCCCGACGCACGGCCGCCGCGACAGGCCGCCGCAAACTTGCGTCTCCTCACCGCTGGCTATTTCTGCTATAGTTTAAAATAACGACTTATTCGGAGGGTTCATCCATGAAAAGCTTCATCATTGCTTGCCTCGCAGCCGTTTTGATCGCTGTCGTCGGCGGCGTTGTTCTCAGTGGTATCAACGAGCCTGCGGACAAGGCCTTCAGCACCGGCGGCGTACGCCTCGGCGCCTAAGCGGTACCAGGGACGGCTCTACACCGATCGCAGCAAGGCAGCCTTCCGATTCAGTCCGAAACGACGAGGGTCGAGCCGCTACGATTGATCGCAAACCGTTCGAATCGCCAAAAGAAAAGCGCCCGGCTTCGCAAGCCGGGCGCTTTCTTGTTGTTGTAGACCTGATGGCTACTCGGCGGGGCCTGCAGCCGTCGCCCGGCGTTGTGCGTCAGCCGCACCGGCCGCACCCGCACGAGCCCTTTCCTGATCCAGCCACAGGCTGTGGTGCTCCTTCGCCCAATTGACGTCGACGGTGCCCTCGCCCATCGCCTCAAAGGCGCCCTGCATGCCGACCGTGCCAATGTAGATGTGGCCAAGCATAGCGGCGATGAACAGCACCGCGACGACAGAGTGAATCACCTGGGCCAATTGCATGTCGGCGATTCCCGTGCCGTAAAACGGGAACAGCAGCAGATAACCAGTGACGGCCGAGGCGCCGCCGCCGAGCACAACGATCCAATAGATCATCTTCTGGCCGGCGTTGAAGTGACCGGCCGGCGGATGGTCATGGCCGATGATGCCGCCGCCACGCTTCACCCACTCGACGTCGGTCCGGTTCGGAATATTGCTGCCGAGCCACATCAGGAAAATCAGCACCACGCCGATCGTGAACGGGAAGCTGAGGAAGTTGTGTGAGTATTTCGCCAGCTCCGACCAGGTGGAGAACGCCGACGGGCCGATCAGCGGCAGCAGCAGCGCCTTGCCAAAGGTCACATTAAGTCCGGAAACCGCCAGAACAACAAAACATGTCGCCGTCAGCCAATGCACGAAGCGCTCGACCGCGCTGAAACGTACGATCTTGCGCCCGGAAAACCCGCTTTCCAGTTTGACTTGGCCGCGCACCAGATAAAAGACGACCAGCAGCGCCAGCATTCCGAGAATGGCGATGGCGCCGATCCAGCGCAGCGTCACCTGGTGCCACTGCCGCCATTCGCGGCCGGCCGGCTGTTCCAGCACATCGGATTTGGTATCCGGGATCGAAACCCGGCCCTGGATCCGGTTGAGTTCCTGGAGAAGCTGCCGCTCCTGAACCGCACTTGCCGTCGGGTTGACCGAGGATGGCTGCTGCGCCGAGACCGGCGCAGCGATGGCGATAACGAAAGCAAGCGCGAGAGCGCCGGCGATGTAGCGACCCTGCATCATGAGTTTCGCCAAAATGCGCAACATCGGCATCCCCTCCCCTTGTCGTCTCAATATCTTCTCAATGTCTCGTTGTCGGAAACGGCGGCGCGAGCGTTTCACGCCGCCGACATCGGTTTGCCCCGTTCAGGTCGCGATCGTTTCGCGGTAGGCCGTCTGCCAGCCCCAGGCACCGGAGCCGTAGCCGCGACGGGACACGCGTTCCTTGTAGATCTGGGCAATCACATCGCCGTCGCCGGCCAGCAGCGATTTGGTCGAGCACATTTCGGCGCAGAGCGGCAGCTTGCCTTCGGCCAACCGGTTGGCGCCGTATTTTTCATACTCCGCCTTGCTGCCGTCCGCTTCCGGACCGCCGGCGCAGAACGTGCACTTGTCCATCTTGCCGCGCGAACCGAAGTTGCCGACTTTAGGGTACTGCGGCGCGCCGAAGGGACAGGCGTAGAAGCAATACCCGCAGCCGATGCAGAGGTCCTTGGAGTGCAGAACCACCGCGTCCGCGGTCGTGTAGAAGCAGTCCACCGGGCATACCGAAGCGCAGGGCGCATCGGTGCAGTGCATACAAGCCATCGACACCGAACGCTCACCCGGCTTGCCGTCATTGATAGTGACGACACGCCGACGATTGATGCCCCAGGGGACATCGTTCTCGTTCTTGCAGGCCGTGACGCAAGCGTTGCATTCGATGCAACGGTCGGCGTCGCAGAGGAATTTCATACGTGCCATGATCGTTGCTCCTTTAAGCCGCTCTGACCTGACAGAGGGTGGCCTTGGGTTCCTGCATACCGGTGACCGGGTCGTAGCCGTAGGTGGTCAGCGTGTTGACGCTTTCGCCCAGCACGATCGGATCGGTACCCTTCGGATAGTTGCCGCGCTGATCGACGCCTTCGAACCAGCCGGCGAAGTGGAACGGACACCAGGTCACGCCCTTGCCGACACGTTCGGTGACCAGCGCCTTCATCCTGGCCTTGGAGTTGTTTTCTGCACCGGTCAGCCAAACCCAGCTGCCGTCCTTGATGCCGCGTTCGGCGGCATCAGCCGGATTGATTTCGACGAACATGTCCTGCTGGAGTTCTGCCAGCCATTTGTTCGAACGCGTTTCTTCACCACCGCCCTCGTATTCAACCAGGCGGCCGGAGGTGAGGATGAGCGGGAACTGCTTGGCAACGCCCTTGTCGACCGCGGCTTTCTGAACGTCGAAGCCGATATTGGGCAAGCGGAACTGCACGGCGTTCGGCAGCGTCGGATACTTCGCCACGAGTTCGGGACGCGGTGTGTAGATCGGCTCACGGTGCACCGGGATCGGATCCGGCAGACCGAATGCATTGGCACGCGCCTTGCCGTTCCCATAAGGGGTGCAGCCATGTTCGATGGCAACACGTTGGATGCCGCCTGACAGATCGATGGCCCAGGACACCGAATCCGGCGTGGTCGGATTGATCTTGTTGATCACCGCCAATTCGGCTTCGGTCAAATCCTTATCCCAGCCGAGCTTCTTCAGGACGCCCAGGGTGAATTCGGGATAGCCGTCCTTGATCTCGGAGTCCTTGGAGTAATAGCCGTTGCCAAGCAGGCTCACCATACGCTTGGTGCCGTCCGGCAGCGTTTCCTCGCGCTCGATGCCGAAGCGCGGACGGAATGTGCCGCCGCCTTCCTTGATCGAGAGGTTGGTATTGTACAGCAGCGGCGTGCCCGGATGCTTGAACTCGGGCGTGCCCCAGCAAGGCCACGGCAGGCCGTAATAATCGCCTTTGTTCGGACCGGTGGTGGCCTTCTGCGTCAGCATGTCGAAGTCTTTTTGGTTCGCCATGTGCGACTTGAGCCGCTCCGGCGACTGGCCGCAGTAGCCGGTCGAGAAGCCGCCGCGGTTGATCTCGCGGAGAATATCCTCAGGCGACGGCAGGTTGTTCTCGACCTTGATGTTCTTGAACATCGCATCGGCGAAGCCGAGCTTCTTGGCCAGGAGGTACATGACCTCAAGGTCGTCCTTCGATTCGAAAATCGGCTTGACGATCTGCTCGCCCCACTGGATCGCCCGGTTGGACGCCGTGCGCGAGCCGTTGGTTTCGTAGCTGGTCGCGATCGGCAGCAGATAGGTGCCATTCTTGCGCGCCGGTGCCAGCGCCGCCCAGGTGGTCGGATGCGGGTCGCAGACCACCAGAAGATCGAGCTTCTCGATACCCTTCTGCGCTTCGGCCATGCGGGTCACGGTGTTGCCGCCGTGGCCCATGATGAACATCGCCTTGATCGGATCCTTCTGCCGCACGTCCTTCTTGTCGAAAAGCGTCGCGTCGAACCACCGTGTCGACGGAATACCCGGCGTGTTCATCGTGTTGGTGACTTTGCCGTCCGCGGCGGTGCTCTTGTCGAACCGGTCGACGAACCAGTTGTAGTCGACTTCCCAGACGCGCGACCAATGCCGCCACGCGCCCTCGACCAGGCCGTAATACAGCGGCAACGTCACGATATCGAGGCCGAGATCGGTCGCGCCCTGCACGTTGGTGTGGCCGCGGAAGATGTTGGCGCCGGTGCCCGGGGCGCCGACATTGCCGGTGGCCAGCAGCGCGATACAGAGCGCGCGCACGTTGGCGGTTCCGACCGTGTGCTGGGTCGCGCCCATGCACCAGATCAGCGTCGACGGCTTCTCGGTCGCGAACATCTTGGCGACACGCTCGAGCTGCGCGCCCGGCACACCGGTCACGCGCTCCACCTCCTCGGGCGTCCACTTGGCGACTTCCTTGCGGATGTCGTCCATGCCGTAGACGCGCTGTTCGATGAACTGCTTGTCTTCCCAGCCGTTCTTAAAGATATGCCACAGCATGCCGTAGATCACCGGAATGTCGGTACCGGAGCGGATGCGGACATATTCAGTGGCGTGTGCCGCGGTACGCGTCATACGCGGATCGATCACGATCATGTTGGCGCGGCGGGCTTCCTTGCCTTCCAGCACATGCTGCAGAGACACCGGATGCGCCTCGGCCGGATTGCCGCCCATGATGATCATGGTCTTGGCGTTGCGGATGTCCGTGTACGAGTTCGTCATCGCGCCGTAGCCCCAGGTGTTGGCTACGCCGGCAACGGTCGTCGAATGGCAGATACGCGCTTGGTGGTCGACGTTGTTCGTTCCCCAGAAGGCGGCGAGCTTGCGATTGAGGAAGGCGCCTTCGTTCGTGAACTTCGCCGAACCCAGCCAATAAACTGAATCGGCGCCCGACTTCGCCCTGATTTCCATCAGTTTGTCGCCGATCTCGTTGATCGCGACGTCCCACGAAATGCGGGTC